>CAIXXP010000142.1 GCA_903923465.1 uncultured Sphingomonadales bacterium
AGCACCGGGGCCAGATCGCGATCGGGATCGCCCAGCTTGCCGTCGATGGGCATGTCGGACTCCAGCTTCGCATCCAGTGCGGCCAGCTGTTCCGGCGTCATCAGCGAGCGGGTCTTGAGATACATCGGCGTTTCGATGGCCGGGGCGATGCAGTTGACCGTGATGCCCAGCCGCCCCCATTCCTTGGCGATGGTGCGCGACCAGGCCAGAACCGCGCCCTTGGTGGCGGAATAATGCGCCTTGTTGGGCAGGCCCTGGATGCCGGCGGCAGAGGCGAAATTGATGATCCGCCCGCCGTTATCCTTCATCAGCTCATAGGCGGCGCGGTTGGTGAGGAAGGTGCCGCGCATGTTGATGGCAAAGACCTTCTCGAAATCCTCCAGCGTGATCTCGTGTGCCGGGGCGCCGGGAGCAATGCCGGCGGCGTGCACCAGCACGTCCAGCCCACCAAGGGCCTCGGAGAACACGGCTCGCACCGAGGCTTCCTCGGCCACATTGCAATGCTGATAGCTGGCGCTGCCGCCAAAGCAGGCCGCCGCATCCGCCGCTTCGGCGATCTCCTCGCCCGCCGCGTCGTTCACATCCAGCGAGATGACATGCGCGCCGTGGGCGGCAAAGTCCTTCACCACTGCCGCGCCCATGCCGCTGGCGCCGCCGGTTACCACGACCCGCAGGCCCGCCACGCTGTTGTCTACCGGTGTCTTGTCGCTCATTGTCCTGCTCCCTTGTCTTTGATCAGATTGTTGGTGTGGCTTACCATGTGCCGCCATCGCAGCGCACCAGCGCGCCGGTGACGTTAACCGAGGCGCGCGAGGCGAGAAACAGCGCCGAGGTCACCACCTCGTCCGGATTGCCGGGGCGGCCGCGCGCGCTGGGCGAGCTCTCGCGCATTTCCGGCGTCCACGCCTTGGCGATGTCGGTGAGGAAGGGGCCGGCCGAGAGCGTGTTCACCCGCACCCGGGGGGCATATTCATGCGCGAGGCTGAGCGACATGGCGTTCAGCGCCGCCTTCGACGCGCCATAGGGCACGATGCCCGGCAGGGGCCGGAGGCCGCCGCTGGACGACACGTTGATGATGGAACCGCCCTCGCCCTGCGCCATGCGGTGCGCCACCTGCGAGGCGAGGCGGAACGGGCCCTTGAAGTTGAGGTTCACCACCGAATCAAACAATTGCTCGGTCACGTCGTGGCTGGGCGCGGCGGGGCCCATGCCGGCGTTGTTGATCAGCACATCGACGCGGCCGAAGGCGGCATAGGCCGCCTCGACCAGCCGGTCGCACTCGTCCCACCTGCCGACATGCGCGGCCACCGCCAGCGCCTGGCGACCGAGGGCGCGGACCTCCTTGGCCGCCTCCTCGCAATTTTCCAGCTTGCGGCTGGCGATGATGACATCGGCGCCCCGCCGGGCAAAGGCGCGGACCATCTCCAGCCCGAGCCCACGGCTGCCGCCGGTGACCAGCACGACCTGGTCGGTGAAATCGAATAACGGGTCCATCAGGGCTCCTCGCCTTTTTCTGTGCAGTTTGGTTGGTCCGGGGGCGGTCGTCAGAGCTACGCCCTCACAGATATTTGGCAAGCTTCTCGCGCGCGGCCGGCTGGCGGCTGGGGATGTGGGTGGAGGGGAACAGGCCCTCCGCCGGCTTCACCTCGCGCAGGATGCGCTTGGCGATGTTGAACTTGTGCGTTTCGCTCGGCCCATCGGCCAGGCCCATCACCATCGAGGTGACGAACATGTTGCCCAGCGGCAGCTCGTTGGTGATGCCCAGCGAGCCGTGCATATGCATCGCCCGCACCGACATTTCACGATAGGTCTTGGCGGTGAGCACCTTGCACATGCCGATGGCGGTGTAGGCCGCGGCATGGTCGCCCTGATCCATCAGCCAGGCGGCGTGCATCACCATCAGGCGGAACTGCTGCACCTCGATGGCGCTGTCGGCGATCTGCAACTGGATGGATTGCGTGGCGGAGAGAGGCCCGCGCGTGGTGTTGCGGCTGACGGCGCGCTCGCACATCATGTCGAGCAGCTTCTGGCAGGCGCCGACGCTGCGCATGGCGTGGTGCAGGCGGCCACCGGCCAGCCGGTCCTGCGCGGTCTTGAAGCCGTGCCCCTCGGGCCCCAGCATGGCGTCGGCGGGCACGCGCACATTGGTATAGCGCACATAGCTCTCGTTGCCCTCGCCCGAATAGAGCGGCTCGTGGAACAGGCCGACGTTGCGGATGATTTCCACCCCGGGCGTGTCGATCGGCACCAGGAACATCGAGAAGCGCTCGCCCAGCGGCGCCTCCGGGTTGGTGATGGCCATGCAGATGAGGAACGAGGCCCAGCAGGCGTTCGATGAATACCACTTCTCGCCGTTAATCACCCATTCGTCGCCCCCTGCTCCCTTGGCTCGCACCGCCGTGGTGGCGAAAACGCCGGGGTCCGACCCGCCCTGCGGTTCGGTCATCGAGAAGCAGGAGACGATCTCGCCATCAAGCAGCGGCTGGAGGTAACGCGCTTTTTGCGCCTCGGTGCCATAGGTGTGGATGATCTCGGCATTGCCCGAATCCGGCGCCTGGCTGCCGAACACGCGCGGGCCCCAGTCGGTGCGGCCGAGGATCTCGTTGATCTGCGCCAGTTGCACCATGGAGACGCCCTGCCCCCCGAGATGCGGCCCCATGTGCGGCGCCCACAGGCCCTGCTTCTTCACCATCTCCTGCAACGGCTTGATCGCGGCGACGGCCTTTGCGTCGGTAACATCGTAGGAGTGGCAGAACTTGTTGAACACCAGATCGAGCGGTTCGACTTCCTCGCGGACGAATTCCTTGATCCAGTCGAGCTTGGCCTGGAATTCAGGTTCGGTTGAGAAATCCCACATGTCGTGACCCTTTCGCGCTGATCGCCATTTTCGCTGGCTTCGCCCCACCCCGCGTGACGCCCCGGAATGACTCGGCGCCGCGTTTGACGGCAAGGTGCATTTTTGGAACATTAGTGTCAATATGGAATGTCGTTGTCAAAACCGGGGCGCGCGATGGCCGGCGGGCCGCAAGCCCGCTTTGACAGCGCCCGGCGCGGTGATACTATCCGGCCTGTCCACAGCCCGGCGGACCGTGAGACCGGGCAACCGTGACAATGCAGGCGCGCCGGCGGCGCAAAGCCTGTGGGCGGCATTTGTGGGCGAAAAAGGGAGAGTTCGACATGGCACGCATCCACGTTCCCGACGGCGACGAGAGCACCCCTTTCGCCCGCCTCGCCCATGGCCCGGCCGCAGACATCGTGGCGGCGGGCTTCAATTTTTCCGCCGTGACCTATGCGCGATCGAAGCTGACCCTGCGCGAGTTCGAGGGCGCCCGCGCCCGCACCGCCGAGATCAATGGTTGCCGGATCTGCCGCACCTGGCGTTCTGCCCGGGATGTGCCGCTGTTGCTGGCCTCGCGCGGCATCGATGCCGCCGATTCGATCGTCAGCCGGGGGCCGGAGCCCGAGGAGGCTTTTTACCTCTCCGTCGCCGAATGGCGCACCTCGCCGCTTTACAGCCCGCGTGAGCGCATCGCGATCGAATTCGCCGAGGGCATGGGCCTCGATCCGCAAGGGCTGGCCGCCGACGAGGACTTCTGGGAACGGGCCAAGGCGCTGTTCAGCGACGAGGAGATCGTCGACCTCAGCTTTTGCGTGGCCTGCTGGATGGGGCTGGGCCGGGTTGGCCATGTGCTGGGCACCGACACCGTTTGCGCGGTGCCCGCGTGAGGCGGCGCCCGCGCGCCGGGCACAGCACATGACGGGGTTTCTCGTCGACACCCACCGGATCGATGCGGGCGACCACGACCGCTATCTCGCCTTTCTGCGCGAGCGGACCATCCCGATGATGCGGCGGGCCGGGCTGCGGCTGGTCTCTTGCCTCGCCACCCTGCCGGACCTTGGCGAGGATGTGAGCGTGCAGACGACATGGGCCTTCGACGACCATGTCGCCTTCAATGAAATCCGCAAGAACCTGGTGTTTGACCCCGACTGGTGGGGCTGTGCCGGCGAGGCCCGCGCCATGTGGAAAGGTGGCGAGCGGCGCTTCTTCTATCCCACCGGCATTGAGGGCCCTGGGGAGGGCATCAGCTGATGCTGCGGCGGTTTGAAATGTTCGTGGTGCGGCCGGACGCCGACCCGGCGGCGGTGGCACAGATGCGGCGGCGCACGGCGGTGAGCGGCGATTTCATCCCCGAGGTGCTGGATTCCGCCGTGGGCACGGGCCGCGTCGGTGCGGCCAGCTATTACGTCTGGGAGCATGCCTATGCCTCGCCGGAGAGCTATCGCCGCTATATGGTGCACCCCTATCACGCCAATGTGATCGACCGTTACCTGCTGGTCGACAGCCCCGAGCGGCTGATTGCCGAGGACGAACTCGATGGCGCCGGCCTGTTCGGCTATGTTTGCGACCGGCCCAATTATCGCCTGCCGGCCGGGGCCTGGCGGCGGCTGATCCTGCTCGACCTGGCGCCGGGTGACGAGGTGGAGCGGGGCATGCGCGCGCTGGCCGCCACCCAATCAGCCACCACCGAATCAGCCACCACCGAATCAGCCACCACCGAATCTCCGGGCAGCGCGCCGATCTTCTCCAACCTGGAGGCCAACCACATGGGGGCCTGCTGGATGGACGCGGAAACCTTCCTCACCCAGCCGCGCTGGAGCCATGTGTGGGAACTGGGCTTTGCCACGCAGGCCCATGCCGCCGCCTGGGATGCGGAGAGCGCGCTGATGCGGGCGGTTCGCGCCGATGGCTGGCCGGCGGCAACCGATGGCACGGTGCTGGGGGCGTTCGACGTCGGCTATCAGGTGGAGAGCGCCTGACGGGCAGGTGCGCGGCGGCGCGGGGCGTCACGGCCCGCCGGCAGCCGCCCAGCTTTCCCGCCAGCCGGGGGCCAGCAGGTGGTCGATCAGGCCTTCGTCGATATAGGCCGGGAAGCGGTCGGGCTGCGCCGGGCGCGCCTGCTGGCCGGGATAGGCGATGCGCGCGGCCACCTCGGGAATGGCGTAGTAGGCGGCGGCGAGCAGGGTGGCGGCGGCCATCCAGCCTTCCGCGTCGCGGGCGATCAGCGCGGGCAGTTCCGCCGGGCCCGCCGCCAGCGCCCGATCCAGCGCGGCATGCAGATCCGGGCGGGCGGCGAAGGCCTTCCGGGCAAACCCGCGCGCGACCGTCAGCCCGCCCGCCGCCGGCAGCCCCTCCACCGCCGGGATCAGCGCGTCGCCGATAGCGGCAAAGCGCGCGGCGCGGTCTTCGGTCCATTCCAGCGCCTGCCATGCCGGCGCCGGGGTGGCGCGCGCGGCATCGCGGCTGGGGCGGCCCGGTTTCGGCAGGGGCGGCGCGAGGAAGCTCGCCACGCTCGCCTGCGGGGCGATTCGGGCGAAGTTGCGGGCGAGATGGTCAGCGGCGCGCGCGGCCAGCGCCATGATCGTGGTCGTCGGGTTCACCGGGCCGGAGGTGACGAACACGCTGCCGTCGATAATGCCGAGATTGGGGATGTCGTGGCAAAAACCCCAGCGATCGACCACGCTGCGGCGCGGATCGTCGCCCATGCGCGCGGTGCCCATCAGATGGGCCTGCTGCCCGCCGGGGTTGTAGCTCTGCACCTCCCACGCGCCCGCCTCGCGGAACACCGCCTCGGCATGGGCGACGTTGAAGGCAAGGTTGGCCTGGGTATTGGCATCGGTGCGATAGGCGACGCGCGGGGCGGGCATGCCGGACGAATCGACGAGATCGCCGGCCAGCGTCACGCGGTTTTCCGGGTCGGGCAGATCTTCCGCCATGATCGACCACATCAGCTTGTGGCCGAAACGCCGGGCGAAGCGGTCGTGGTAGTCTTGGGGGTGCATCGCCGCCATCTGGCCCAGCGCCTCGGCCACCGGCCCGCTGCCCGCCGGGTGCAGCGACCATTTGCAGCCGCCGGCAAAGCCCCGGCTGGCGTCGTGCAGGGCAAACTGCTGGCATTGCACCGAGGAGCCGTTCTGCCCCTGCCAGCCGTCCAGTTGTTCGGGGAAAGTGCCGAAAACCGCCGCCACCGGGTGCATCATCAGGTTGCGGCCCAGTTGATCAGAGCTGTTGGCCAGGCCGGTTTCGAAGCGCTCGCAGGCGGAATTGAGCAACAGGCGCGGCGTGCCGATGCCATTGGCGGCGACCAGCACCACGCGGGCGGGCTGGAAATGGTCTTGCCCCTCGGCGTCTACCCAGATGGCGCCGTTGGCGAGGCCCTGCTCGTCCACGGTGATGCGGTGCACCCGCGCGCCGGTGATCAGCGTGCCGCCGGTGGCGCCAAAGGCCCGCCAGTGGGTGGCATCGGCGCTGGCCTTGGCGCCCTCGTTGCAGCCTTGCGCGCAGGTGCCGCGCTGCACGCAGGCGTGGCGCCCGCCATAGGGCACGGAATTGATCGCCAGCGAATCCGGCCACCAGTGCCAGCCCCGCGCGCCCAGCGCCCGCGCCACCGCCATCGCCCCCGGGCCGAAGGGCAGCGGCGGGTTGGGCGGTTCGGCGCCGGGGGGATAGGCCGGGTTGCCGCCGAGGCCGGAGATGCCCATCTCGCGGTCGGTCGCCTCGTACCACGGCAGCAGTTCGGTGTAATCCAGCGGCCAGTCGTCGGCCACACCATAGGCCGAACGCATGCGGAAATGTTCGGGGCACAGGCGCGGCCACACGGCATTATACAGGATGGTGCCGCCGCCGACGCCGTTGAACGCCATCACCTGAATGTCGCATGCGGCGAGATCGAGCGGGTAGTCCGCCGCCTCGCGCCGCACATTGGGCTGCGAGTGCCATCGGCGGCCGGCGGAGAGTTCCCAGTCCCACTGGTCGCCGCGAAATTCGGTGGGGTCGATCCAGCGGCCCTGTTCCAGCGCCACCACCCGCAAGCCAGCCCCGGCGAGGCGGGTGGCCGCCGCCCCGCCCGCCGGCCCTGCGCCGATGATCAACACATCGGCGACAATTTCATCAGGTGCCGGGGTTTCAGCCATATTCGTAGAAGGCGCGGACGCGGGCGATCTTGCCCGCCGCATTGAACACGACATTGTCGATGATCGGCTCAATCGTCACCCGCGCGTCGGCGGGGCCGGCCTCGGCGGCCATGAACGCGATCGCCTCGTTGCCGCAGACGATCAGTGGCGCGGTCATCCACACCTTGATGTTGACCGACTGGAAGCCTTCCCAGAAAGCATCGAGATCGCCGAGGCCGTGGCTGGTGCGCACACCGACCGGGTCCTCATGCACGACGTCGGCGGCGAACAGGGCCAGCCAGCCGGCCTTGTCCTTCTCGCACTCGCAACGGCAATATTCTTGCATCACGGCAGTCATCTCATCGCGGGTCATGGGCAGTGTTCGCCTTTCGTGGGGAGCGGGGATTGGGGCGGCGGCGCGGGGGCATGGCCGCCCTTGGGGGTGGAGTTCAGGCCGGGGCCTTTTCCGGGGCGCGGGCGGGGATGCGGGAAAGCTCGTCCTTGTGCGCCACCCCGCCCTTGAAAATGCCCAGCAGATTGGCGCGGTCGCACAGCAGGCGGATGTCGGCGGAAGGGTCGCCATCGACCACGAGGAAATCGGCCAGCATTCCGGCTGCGATGCGGCCGCACTCGCCCTCCAGCCCCATGGCCGCCGCACCGTTCGCCGTGGCCCAGCGGATGACGGTGAGCGGCGAGACGCCCGCCGCCTCGACATAAAGCGGCAGTTCCTCGGCATAGAGGCCATGGGGGAAGCCATAGGCGCCGTAATCATCGCCGAGAATGATGCGCACCCCGGCCGCGTCCGCCGCCGGCAGAATGGCGGCCATCGCCTCGAACTCGGCGCGCATGCCCTCGCCATAGGGCGGGGCGACCCGCATCATCACGCTGGGAAAATGCAGGCTGGGGGCGAGGAAGGCGCCATGCTTGACCGCCGCGGCGATGCAGGCCTCGTCGAAGCCATCGCCATGGTCGACGATGTGGATGCCCAGCTCGATGGCGCATAGCACGGCATCGCGGTTGGAGAGGTGGGCGCGCACCTTCGCACCGCGTTCGGCGGCGGTGCGGATGGCCATGTCCAGCTCCTCGCGCGAGACAAACCAGTGGTCGCAGGGGGAACCGACGCCGTGGCCGCCGGTGGCGAAGATCTTGATGATCTCCACCCCATCCTTGATTTCCTCGCGGACGGCGCGGCGGAAGCCTTCCGGCCCATCGGCGATGGCAATGCCGCCGGTGGCGCCCACCTGCCACTGGGTGGGATAGCTGAGATCGTTGCAATGGCCGGTGGTGCTGACATCGCGCCCGCAGGTCATGATGCGCGGGCCCGCGACCGTGCCCTCGGCGATGGCGGCCTTCACCGCCGGGTCGATGCGATTGGGCGCGCCCGCGCTGATCGCGCCGGTAAAGCCGCAATCGAGCAGCAGCCGGTAGTGCTTGGCCGCCCGCAGCGCCTGCAGCGCCGTCGGCGCATCCAGCCCGAAGGGCGAGGGCACCAGCCCGAGATCCTGATAACTCGCGTGATAGTGCCCCATCACCATGCCCGGCATCACCGTACGCCCGGCCAGATCGACCACGCGATCATCCCCGGTGCCCGCCTGCGTGCCATCCAGCACCGCCGCGATCCGCTCGCCCTCAACGATCACGCTGGCCCGGCGGCCGGGGTTTGCCCCATCGAGGACATGGGCGTTGTTGAGAATCAACCTGGACATTCGCGCTCTCCCGGCAGGCTTTTGCCCACTCCGCCTGTGCCGTCTGGCGCGGGGGCGCATGCGGCATTTGACGCGGATAGTATCCCCAATCGCCGCGACGGCAAGCCCATTGATCGGGCGGGGGTCGCGCTAATGGGGCGCTAGTGTGGCATTAGTGCGGCGCTAATGCCGCGCTAACCCCTCGCTGGCGACCGGCGCGGGGAAGTCCGCGACGGTCAGCAGGCCGGGGGGCGCGCTCACCAGCCGCTGCATCACATTGATCGCCCGCGCCGCGTTGAGGCTGTGGTTGGCCAGCCCCGCCAGCGACCCATCCGGCCAGCCCATGGTGCAATAGAGCGAGGGCTCGCCGTCGATCTCCACGCGATAAGCCGGCTCGTCGACCCTTTCGCGCCAGCCATCGCCCAGCCCGAGCACCGCCGACTGCTCGTTGCTGACGCGGTAGAACTCGCGGCCGGCAGCGCTGGCCGACCAGGTCCAGCGGACGTTGGCCACGGTGCCCGGCTCGATCACCAGCCCGCAGCGCGGCAGCACCACCCGCCGGGTCGCCAGCGCCCGCTCCAGCTTCACCAGCGTGAAGGATTCCAGCGTGACGCCCAGCGCGTCGGCCACCATATGCGCCGATTGCGCGATGGCGTCGGTAAAGGCGGCGCTGGCAGCCTCGGCGAAAGGGTTGCCCTCGGGCGGCAGGCCAATGCCCAGCCCCATCTCCAGCTGCACGGCCGAGGGGATTTCGCTCACATGATTGCGCTGGAAGGCGCGGATCTGGCGAATGCGCCCGGTGTAGCCCGAGAGGAACAGCGGCAGGACATCGCTGATGAGGCCGGGAATATTGCCGCCGGCGCAAAAGCTGGATTGCCCCTGCCGCGCTGCCTCTGCCAGCTCCGCCTCTTCCGGCCGCCCCTTCGTATAGAAGCCGCCATTGCCGGCATAAAGGTTGATACCGGCGGCCAGAATGCGGGCAAAGGCGGGCACGTCATATTCCAGCCCGCTCCAGATTATGCCGTCGGGCTTCAGGGCGAGGATGGCATCCAGCGAGCGGGTGGTCTGGATGCCGTTGGGCGCGCCGCCGGCCACTTCGCCCGCGTCGCGCCCGTCCTTTTCGGCCGCATGGACCAGCACGCCGACCAACTCCATCGCCGGGTGGCTGGAGAGCCGGCGGACGATCTCCGAGCCGACCGGCCCGGTGAAGGCTTGCGCGATGCGGATCCTGCTCATGGCGTTTCTCCCGGCCTCTGCCTATTCCGCTTTCTGCATCAGCGCCTTGCTGGAGGTATCGGGGATGCCGAGGCGGTTGGTCATGCCGCCATCCACCGCCAGCATGGTGCCGGTGACATAGGCCGATTCATCCGAGGCATAGAACAGCACGGCATTGGCGATGTCGCGCGGGTCGCCCAGGCGCGGCATGGGAATGGTGCGGCGGATTTCCGCGCTGAACGCGGGGTTCGACAACAATTGCTGCATATCCGCCTCGCCGGTGTTGATGAAGCCCACCACCACCGCGTTGCAGCGGATGCTCTCGGGCGCGTAATCGATCGCCACCTGCCGGGTCAGCGCGTTCACCGCCCCCTTCGAGGCCTGATAGGACGGGCGGCCGGTGATAGCGCGGGTGCTGGAGGCGGCGGTGATGTTGATGATCGAGCCGCTGCGGGCCTTGCGCATGTGGGGAATGGCGTATTTCGTCATCCAGAAGCTGCCGGTGGCGGCGACGCGGAAGGTCTGCTCCCAGATGGCGGTTTCCAGCTCGGCGACATGGGTATCCTCGCGGCCGGCCCCGGCGATGTCTGTGGCGGCGGCGTTGTTCACCAGAATGTCGAGGCCGCCGTAGGTCTGGGCGGTCTGCGCAACGGCGGACTTTACCTGCTCCTCGATGCTGACATCGCCCTGGATGAAGGTGACGTCGTGGCCCTTGGCGCGCAAGGCGGCCTGAACGCTGGCGCCCACCTCGGCGCGGCGGCCGGTGAAGGTGACGCGGGCGCCCTCCTCGGCGAGCCGCTCGACAATCACCGTGCCGATGCCTTGCGTCGCCCCGGTTACCAGCGCCACTTTGCCTTTCAGTCGCATGCGAAATCCTTTCTGCGTTCTTGGTGGAAGGGCCCGCGACCGCGCCGCGACATAGGCCCCGGCCGCGTGGCAAAGGGCCGCGCGCGCGGGTGGCTACTCCGGGATTGTTCCATGGCGCAGCCTTCCCCAGCCTCTCCGATCGCCCGGTATGGTCCGAGTCGATCCGGCGATCATAACACCGGCGGCAGGCGGCGCACGCGATTTAATAAGCTTGACTTATATATGGGGCGATGATGAAACTGGCGGAAATCAGCGCAGAATTGGCCAGGGTGCCGGGTCGCCGGGCGGCGGCGTCGCCATCCGGCCAGCCGCGGCATGCGCTTGCAGCCCGGGCAAACCGGGCGCGCGCCAAGGGGGAGGACGAACAGCATGGAACGCCTTGAAATGAGGGACCTGATGGCCCGCGCCCGCGCGCAGACCGGTCTGGACGATTTCGGCGACCTGCCCTTCGAGGAAGCGCTGGAGATGCTGATCTTCTCGCTGGAGCGCGACGCGAAGCTGGATGCGGCGCGGCGGGCGGGCGCGGCGCAGATGATCATCGGCACGCTGGCCAAGAACCTGCGTCTCGTCGAGGATCGCAAGCGCTTTCCCGGCATCGCGCAGGAGGAGGTCAAGGCGCCGATCTTCATCCTCGGCCTGCCCCGTACCGGCTCGACCAACCTGCACCGGCTGATGGCGCAATGCGAAGGCATCCGCGCGCCGCGCCGCTGGGAAATGTCGCGACCCTCGCCGCCGCCCGAGGCCGCGACCTATGAAACCGACCCCCGCATCGCCGAGGTTCATGCCGCCGAGATCGTCGGGGCGTCGGAAGAGCTGCAACGCAAGCACCCCGTCACCGCCGATCTGCCGGAGCAGTGCCAGAGCCTCAACGATTTCATCTTCATGAACTGGTCGCTGCTGGCGCCCTTCGAGATGCCGACATATCGCGCCTGGCTGCAGACCGCCGACCATCGCCCCTCCTACGAGGCGCACAAGCGCACGTTGCAGCACCTGCAGCACCGCCACCCCGGGCGCTGGGTGCTGAAATATCCGAAGCACGCCTTCACGCTGGACGCGCTGCTGGCGGTCTATCCCGATGCGCGGATCATCTGGACCCACCGCGACCCGACAAGGATCATTCCCTCGGCCATCAGCCTGATCGAAACCTTCCGCAAGGCGACGCCGGGGTATGCGCCGGAATTGCTCGGCCGCGAATGGGCGCCGTTCGAGGAGCTGGGCATGCGGCGCGGGCTGGCCATGCGCGACAATCTGGTGCGCCCCGAAAATGTCGTCGATGTGCATTATGCCGATGTGATGCGCGACCCGATTGGCGTGATCGAACGCGCCTATTCCCACTTCGGCGTGGTATTGTCGGCGGAATCGAAGGCGCGTATCCAGCGGTTTCTGGCGGAAAATGCCAAGGACAAGCACGGTGCCCACGCCTATAGTGCCGAACAGTTCGGCCTGAGCGAGAGGATGCTGCGGACGCTGTTCAAGGATTATACCGACCGCTTCAATTTGCTGTGAACGGTGCTTGCGGGGGGTGGGGAGAAGATTTCGCAGGGGGATTACCCCCTGCACCCCATAACGAATCCCGGCGAGAGTGTAGGGCCAAGGCCTCGCTGCGCCCAACCTCTCCGCGCCACAGGCTATTCAAAGCCGCTGCGCGGCAAGGCGCCTCGCCGAGAGGTAAACGCGACGTCCACAATAATGGGGTTTGGGGCCTAAGGCCCCAAGACTTCCCTCTTGCCTTTTTCTACCCACTTCCCCTTTTCTAACCTACACCAACGCCAAAACCAGAACGGGAGAACAGCATGATCACCGGCGAAAAAATCCTGATTACCGGCATCACCGGCATGGTGGCCACGCCGCTGGCCCATTTCCTGGCCGAGCACAACGAGGTCTGGGGCATCGCGCGGCTGGCCGATCCGGCCGCCCGCGAGCCCTATGAGGCGGCCGGCATCACCACCCGCGCCATCGACATCGGCTCGGGCGAATTTGGCGATCTGCCCGATGATTTCACCATCGTGCTGCATCTGGCCTGGATGCGGGCGGAGCTGAGCGAGCTGCAACTGGCGCTGCGCAACAATGTCGAGGGGCCGGGCCTGCTGTTCCAGCACTGCCGCAAGGCCCGGGCGACGCTGGTGATGTCGGGCATGGGCGTCTATTCGCCGAACGAGGACCCGTGGCATGCCTATACCGAGGTGGATCCGGTGGGGCGCGGCTCGACCTTCTTTGCCCCGACCAGCCCGGCATCGAAGGCCGGCATCGAGGCGGTGGCCCGCTTTTGCGCGCGGGCTTTCGACATGCCCATCGTCATCACCCGGCTGAACACCTATAACGGCCCGGACGTGGCCATGCCCGCGCAGATCATCCGCGCGGTGCGCGATGGCCAGACGATCACCTCGCCCAGCAACCCCTGCCCGCACACGCCGATCCACATCGATGACATGAAGTGGCAACTGGAGGCGATGCTCAATCTGGCCAGCAACCCGGCCACGATCATCAACTGGTGCGGCGACGAGACCGTGCCCGTGCAGGAATGGGCGCGGATGGCCGGCGAATATTACGGGAAGGAGCCGATCCTTCAGGTGCGCCACACGCCGGGCGCGCCAGCGGGCAACTGCTCGGACCCGACGCTGCGCCAGTCTGTGACCGGGCCGTGCCGCACGAATTTCCGGGAAGAGTTCCTCAGGCAGTGCCGCCAGATCAGCCCCGAGCGCGCCGGGCAGCAAGCCGCCGGCTAGGCGCTGGCGCCGGCCTGCGCATCCTCGGCCAGGGTTTCGGCCAGCAGGGCGTCGGCACGATCGCTGAGCAGGTTGAGCCGCATCTGGTCGAGGCCGTTCATCAGCAGGGCCTTGTGGTCTGGCGGAAAGCCTTCGGTGGCCAGATCCATTACCTTGGCGCCGTGCCGCCGCAGCTTCACCAGCAGCGCGCGGGCGGCCGGGGTGAGGCAGAGCAGCCGCACCCGCCGGTCAGCGGGATCGGGCTGGCGCTCGATCATGCCGGCGGCCTGCAGGCGGTCGGCCATGCGGCACAGCGACATCGGCTCCACTTCGAGATATTGCGCCAGCGTCACCTGCCGCACCGGTTCCTGCCGCATCAGCGCGATCAGCACCAGCCACTGTTGCTGGGTGACCCCCTGGCTGCGGGCATAATCGTCGAACTTGCGCCGCATCAGGCGCGCAGCCTCGCCCAGCAGGAAGCCGATCGTGTTCAAATCATCCGCTGGCATGGGACATGGGCACTCACGCTTGCCGCAAGCCGGTTGCCGGTTGCGATCGGGGCTGGCCAATCGGTAATTCCATGTTCCCCAATAGGCAATGGGGCCCGTTCGGCGTGGAACGGCCGCGAACAGGGGCGCGGGCGAGGACCATGCCCGGGGCTTTGAACCAGGCCCGCAGGGGGCGGGCCGCCAAAGCCGCGCCGGTGCTGGCGCGCCGGTGGCGGCTGGTTGTGGCAGGCGGGACGGATGGGCCGGGCCGATTACCCATTGCCGACCAATATTTATTGATCACTTGTCACAAATATAGCTATCATTTCCCGGCATCCATTCCACACCGACAGGACGATTTCTTGGCCGACGCGACACAGGTGCCCGACGAGATTCCCGGGCGGAACAAGCATCAGATCAAGACCGACAGGACCCGCTCGCGGATCCTCGACGTGGCCGAGCCGCTGTTTGCCGACGAGGGGATTCAGGGCGTCTCGCTGCGCCAGATCGCGGTGGCGGCGGGGGTGGATCTGTCGCTGGTGATCTATCACTTCGCCACCAAGGAGAAGATCTATCGCGCGGTGCTGGAGCGCATTCTGCTGGAGTTCAACGCGCTGCGCGGCGGCCGGCTGGACGCGCTGCTGCGCGAGCGGCCCGACGCCGATGTGGTCGCGCTGTTCGATGTGATGATCTCGTCATGGCTCGACCTGCACTTCTGGAAATCGGTTCGGCGGGCGCGACTGCTGTTGCGGGGCGTGGCCAACAAGGACCAGTCGCTGGATATTCAGGGCTTCCTCTCCGACCCGCTGGTGCTGCGCTTCATGGGCGAGGTGGAGCGGGCGAGCCCGGACTTCACCCGCGAGGAGGTGCACTGGGCCTATCACGCGGTGATCGGCAGCCTGATCTTCTTCCTCAACGGGTCGGAGCGGATCAAGCGCCTGTCGGGCGGGGTGTGCGAGGTGGAGTCCTATGGCACGATCCGGCTGGTGCTGCTGCGCATGGTGCGCGACATGTTCACCCCGCGCGCGCATGTGCCGATCCGGCAAGACCCGCTCTATATCGAGATTCAGGATCTGCTGGAACAGAACCAGCGGATCTTCAGCCACGCCGACGGCTAGCGCGGGGCCTCGTCGTGCCAGCCCATGGCGCGCAGGGCAGCGAGGTCTTGCGGGGTGTCGAGGTCGTGCGACAGGCCGGTGCGGCGGATCTCGGCCATGGCCGGGTATTGGCTGGCGAAGGCCTGCCGGCTGCCCGCGCCGAAGTGGAAATCCGCGCCGATGCCGCCCGCCAGCGCCAGCGCATTGGTGCCCTGCCCGGCGTGATCGGGTGCGATCGCCCGGCCGGTGGCCGCAGCGGCTTGCGCCAGCGCGGCAACATCCTCCGCACCGAGCAGCGGCAGGTCGGCATGGATAATCAGCAGCGGGGTGGCGGGGTGGCGCTGGCGGAAGGCCGCGAGTTCCGCATTGAGGCCGCAACCGCCATCGCGCGCCCAATCGCCATGCCACCAATCCGGGCGGTCGGGTGCCAGCAGCACCACCCGGCCGACCACCGGGCAGGCGGCCAGCGTGTCGCACACATGCCGGGCCATCGCGCCGGCAAGCGCGAGGCGCCGGGCCAGGTCGCAGGTTTCGGCCAGGCGCGACTTGGTGGCCTCGCCCAGCCGCAGGGGGACCAGCGCTGTCCAGTGGTTCATGGCCAGCCGGTCATTGCGTCAGCGTTTTCGCCAAAGCCAGCGCCTCGCGGGCCAGCCGCATGCGGTCGCGCTCGCCGGGCATCAGCGTGTTGGTGGCGTGGCAGGTAACGCCGTCGGGCTGGTCGTCGCCCTCATGCACGATCAGCGCGTCGATCAGCCCCGCGTAATGGGCGGCGATGGCAGCGTTGTTCGCCGTCAGCCCCAGTTCGCCCATCAGCTTGGCCGTGGGGCCCTTCACCGCCTGCCCGCCCACCAACGGCGAGATCGCCACCACCGGCACGCGCGCCTGCGCCAGCGCCTGACGCATGCCCGGCAGCGCCAGCAGCGGATCGACGCTGAGCCACGGGTTGGACGGGGCGATGAAGATGGCGTCGGCTTCCGCGATGGCGGCCAGCGCCTCTGGCAGCGCCCGGGCCGCCACTGCCCCGTCGAAGCGGATGGCGCGCACCGCGGGGGCGCAGCGGCGCTCGACGAAATAGATCTGGAAGGCGAGGGAGCCTTCGTCGGTGTCGACGATGGTCGCCACGGGGTCATCGCTCATCGGCAGAACCCGCATGGCCAGCCCCCAGGCGGAGGCAAAGCCGGCGATCACCGTGCTCAGGCTCTGCCCCTGCGCCAACGCATGGGTGCGGGCGACATGCAGCGCAAGGTCGCCATCGCCGAGCTGGAACCAGCCCGGCCCGCCGATGGAGCGCAGCGCCGCCATGAATTCCCAGGTCTCGCCCTCTCGCCCCCAGCCTTGCGCGCGGTTGGCCCGGCCCGAGACGGTGTAGAGCAGCGTGTCGATATCGGGCGAGATGGCCAGGCCCAGATGGCGGAAATCATCGCCGGTGTTGACCACGGCCGTGAGCGAGTCAGGCGGCAGCAGGCGGTAGAGCCCGTCCACCAGCTTGGCGCCACCGACCCCGCCGGTGAGCACGACGATACGTCGGCGTCGCGCGGGGCTCATCGGAACATGTCCTCGGCCAGCGGGCGCAGCACCGCGCCCGCGCGCTGCGGCGCGCCCAGCGCGGCGAGCCCGCGCACCAGCGCCGCCGGCAGCCCCTCGTCGCCCTCGCCCATCACCAGACCGGCAGCGGCAGCCACCGCATCGCCGAGCGCGATCTGTGTTACCTGCAGCACCCTGCCGTCGCGATCCGTCGCGCCGCGCTGGTCGACGAGGGCGGCCATGCCGGCCAGACCGATGGCGACATTGGTGACCCCCATGCGCCACGGGCGGCCGAAGCTGTCGGAGATGAGCACCGCCGGGCGGGTGCCGGTGCGCACCGCCACCCCGTCGGCGATGCGGGCGGCGCTAGCGTCGGGGTCTTCGGGGAGCAGCAGGACCTTGCCCTGCCCGTTTGGCCCTTGACCATGGGGTCCGATGTTCGAGGCATCAATGCCGGCGTTGGCCATGACATGACCGAGCCGGTGGCGGGTGATCAGCACATTGCGCCCCTTGCGGACGATATCCGTGGATTCGCGCAGCACCAGTTCGATCAGGCTGGCGTCCTTACCCACCTCTTCGGCCAGCGCCACCGCCTCGGCGGAAGGGACCACGCTGGCCAGATCGACAAAGCGCCCCTCGGCCTTCGACACGATCTTTTGCGTGACGACGAGAATGTCACCCCGGCCGATCGCATCGCCATGCGGCAGCGCCGCCACCAGCAGCGCGGCAAGATCATCGCCCGGCACAACCTCGGGCAGGCCGGCCAGAGGCACGATGGTGAGCATGGTTCAGCTGCCCGGCTGGGCGGGAAGGCCAGTCATCGGCAAGCCCGTGATCCGCAGCCCGGCGCCATCGGCGGCATAGGTCTTGTTGATGAAGATCAGCAGCGAGGTCATCGCCTCGGCCGCCGCAGAATTGACCAGCGCACCGCCGTGGACGCCGCGCAGGTCCATCGCCGTGGCGAGGTCGATCACCGCCTCGCGCGCCGCCTTGTCGTCACCAAACACCAGCACGTCGCAATCCACCACCCCGTCCATCGCCAGCCGGTGCGCGGCGACATTGTGGAAGGCCGAGGTCAGGCGCACGCCCTCGCCCAGCAGGCCGCTGGCGCGCATCGCCGCCGAACCCTCGGGCGGCAGGGAGACGCGCATCACCTTGGGCGGCACCAGCGGGACGGTGGTTTCGACCACGATCTTGCCGGCGACATGGGGCTTGATATCGAGCAGGGTGGCCTCTTGCGCGGCCATGGGCACGGTGATGATGACGATGTCGGCCTGCGCGGCTGCCTCGGCATTGCTGGCGCCGGCGAGGCCGTGGCCCAGTTCCTGCGCCTTGTCTTGCGCGGCCTCGGCTTTGCGCGAGCCGATGATGACCTGCCGCCCGGCCCGCGCCAGGCGCCAGGCGATCGCGCTGCCAAGGTGCCCGGTGCCGCCGATGATGCCGATTTTTGTCAAACTATCTATCCTCACACGATTTCGAGTTGTTCGACCGATGTGGCCGGTGTTTCAGCGGCCATGCCATAAAGCGTCGTGCGCTGCCAAGCGCTGCGCCCTTCGCCCTGCGCCAGGGCGATCATCGCCGGCACATCCATCAGGCCGCCATTGACGCCGCCGGCCGAGCGGGTGATCGATTCATCCATTAACGTGCCGCCCAGATCGTTCACCCCGCAATGGAGCATGGCGGCCGCGCCCTGCGGGCCCAGCTTGACCCAGCTGGCCTGAATATTGTCGATGGTGCCGGCCAGCACGATGCGGGCAATGGCGTGCATCAGCCGCACCTCGCGCCAGGTGGGGCCGGAACGCGCCTGCCCCTTGCGCCAGATCGGCGCCTCCATATGGACGAAGGAGAGCGGCACGAATTCGGTGAAGCCGCCGGTTTCGCGCTGCAGGTCGCGCACGGCGAGGAGGTGCGCGGCCCAGTGGGCGTAGCCATCGACATGGCCGAACATGATCGTGGCGGTGGTGCGCAGGCCCACGCGGTGCGCGGCGCGCATAACCTCCAGCCAGCGGTTTGTGTCAATCTTGTCGGGGCACAGGATCGCCCGGACATCATCGTGCAGGATCTCCGCCGCGGTGCCGGGCAGCGTGGCCAGCCCCGCCTCGCGCAGCATCGTCAGATAGTCCTCCAGCGACAGGCCCAGCGTTTCCGCGCCCTGATGCACCTCCAGCGGCGAGAAGGCATGCACATGCATCTGCGGCACGGCGGCCTTCACCGCCTCGACGATGCCGCGATAGGTGTTGCCGTCATAGGCCGGATGGATGCCGCCCTGCAGGCAGACCTCGGTGGCGCCGCGCGCCCAGGCCTCGCGGGTGCGCTTGGCGATTTCGGCATGGTCGATGTTGTAGGCCGGGCCGCGCTCCGACCGGGTGCTGCCCTTGGAAAAGGCGCAGAAGCCGCAGTGCAGCAGGCAGATGTTGGTGTAGTTGATGTTGCGGTTGACGACATAGCTGACGCGGTCGCCCACGGCCTTGCGGCGCAGATCGTCGGCCAGGGCGATGATCGCCGCCTCGTCGCGCCCCTCCGCCCCGAACAGGCGGGCGATGCTGGCGGCATCGAGATCCTCGCCGCGCCCGGCCCGGGCCAGTGCCGCCGCGATGGCGGGATCGCCCGGGGGCAATGCGGCATGGATGGTGGCGGCGGGCGGAAGCGCATCCCCCCGCCCGGCGTACCAGTCATCCTCGCGCGCGAGGCCGCGCCCGTCGAGCTGGCGCAGGATGCGGCCGTGCAAGCCCTTGTCGGCCCAGCGCGTGACATGGCGGGCAAAGGCCGGGCCAATCGCCAGCCGCTGGCGCAAATGGCGGCCTGCCTGGGCGGATTGCGCGGCGAGATCATCGAGATGCGGCCAGGGCGCCTCGGGATTGACGTGATCGGGCGTGACCGGCGACACGCCGCCCCAGTCGTTCACCCCGGCGCGCACCAGTGGCTCCAGCGCGCCGGCCTGAAGGTTTGGCGGCGCCTGAATGGTCATTTCCGCGCCGAGGATGAGCCGGGCCGCGGCGATGGTCCACAGGTGCTCCTCCAGCGAGGGTTCGGCGGCCTGATGCATTTTGGTGCCCGGCTTGGCGCGGAAGTTCTGGATGATCACTTCCTGCACATGGCCGTAGCGCGCGTGGCTCTCGCGGATGGCCAGCAGGGTTTCGAGCCGTTCCGCCCGTGTCTCGCCAATGCCGATCAAAAGCCCGGTGGTGAAGGGCACCGCCGCCTCGCCCGCCGCTTCCAGCGCGGCGATGCGGGCGGCGGGCGCCTTGTCGGGCGAGCCGTGGTGGGCCATGCCGGGGGCGCACAGGCGCTCGGAAACACTCTCCAGCATCAGCCCCATCGAGGCGGAAACCGGGCGCAGCGCGGCATAGTCTGGGGCAGCCATCAGCCCGGGGTTGAGGTGCGGCAACAGGCTCGTCTCGCGCAGCACGGCGGCGGCGGCGGCCTCCAGATAGGCCAGCGTGCTGGCGTAACCGGCCTGTTCCAGCCACGCCCGCGCCGCGCCATAGCGCGCCTCTGGCTGGTCGCCGAGGGTGAACAGCGCCTCGCGGCAACCCGCCGCCTCTCCGGCGCGGGCAATGGCCAGCACCTCGTCGAGCGACAAAAACGCCGCCTGTTGGCGCGAGGGGGTCTGCGCGAAGGTGCAATAGTGGCAGACATCGCGGCACAGGTGGGTGAGAGGAACGAACACCTTGCGCGAATAGGTGACGACATCGCCATGGCCAGCCAGGGTCAGCGCCTCGGCCTCGGCCATCATGGTGGGCAGCGGGGTGGCCTCGAAACGCGCGAGCATCGCCGCCGCTTCCGCCGCATCCCAATAGCTGCCTGCATAAGCGGCGCCGTCTCTGGCCATGATTACAGTATCCTTCCCCTGCCTCGATCGGGCAGATGCCCACTGTATGCCACACGATAACGGCGCCCGCGACCTATTGTGCGATTTCCGCGTATCCAGAAAATCTTTATCGGGTGAGCAAGAAGTATCTTGCCGCTGCGAATGATTGCTGGTTGAATGCCGCCGATAACCGATCCGGCCCGGAATACCGCCGGTGGCAAGGGGACGAAACTGGGCGGCCAGACAGGACGGCCACGGGGCGGCCCGACGGGGCGGAATGCCGGGGTCCCGGGGGAGATCGCCAATGCCGGGGATTTCCGGTGCGGCCCGCGAAAATTCATCAACGGCGCCCCCATTCGCGATGGCGGCGACACCTCCATCACCCTTGAATGAGCCCTGCCCGGACTGAGCCCACCCCTGACTGAAGCCGCCACCAACCGAGGAAAGCCCAGCCATGACGACCGATACCGAAACCGCGGAGGTCACCGAAATCCGCCGCCTGCAGGCCCGCTATACGCTGACCAGCGACCAGGCTGAAATGGTGGTGGAGGAGGTGTTCGCGCCGGACGTCCGCTTCGAGGTGCCCGGCACCATTTTTTCCGGCCTGGAGGAGGTGGGTGCCTTCTTCGAGGCGCGCAAGGCGGCCAAGCTGGCGGACATCGCCGCCAGCCGCGAGGCCCGCCACCAGCTGACGACCACGGGCATCGACATCACCGGCCCCGACAGCGCCACGGGCAACACCTATTTCCTGCTCGTCCGGCTGGGCCACATCATCCAGATGGGCAGCTATCTCGACCGCTATCGCAAGGTGGATGGGCAATGGCGCATCGCCTATCGCAACGTGGTGCTGCATTACATGGGCGGGCTGTAGGCTCCGCGGCCAGGAGGCGCGGGTGCTGCGGGGGGGCGGATGCCGCCCGCGTTTGGGGCGAGATTGGCCTGACAAGGAGCGCGAGGGGCCGTTTCGCGGGCATGGGCGGCGGACGTGTCCAAGGGTTTTTCCTGATCCGCACTTAAGCCTAGCACCACGCATGGGAGCTATCCGTCTGCAATGCGCAACGGCCAAAGATACGTGACCGTATCTTACGGAACCTCCAGATGATCCATTCTCCCGGTGATATAACGCAATATCACGATCCCCTCCGGATCATTCACGCCATTCTTGTTTGCCTTACGGCACCGATTGGCACCCTGCCCGCCGCATGGCTCGATCCGGCGGGGGTTGCCGCGGTGCTTTTCGTGGTGGTGATCGGCAATGTCGCCTTCGGCCTGCATGGGCGCGCTGTCGCGCTGCGCGCCGAGATGCGCCACATGACCGACCTGGCCAACGCCTCCATTGCCGCGCTGCTGATCTGCGATGGCGCCACGATAACCGCCGCCAACCGCAAATTCCTCGCGATGACCGGCTATGCGCAAGCCGAGGTGCTGGGCCAGACGGTCGACCGCTTCCTCCCCCTTCCGCGCGACCGGCAAGGGGAGCTGGAGGCGGACGTGGGCATCGAGGCGCATCTGCGGGCGGCCGACGAGGACCTGATCGACGTCGAGGTGGTCGCCCATGCCGTTACCTATGCCGGCCGGCAGCAGACCGCCTATGCCATTCTGGACATCCGCGCGCGCAAAAAGGCCGAAAGCGACATTCGCCACCTGGCCAATCACGATATGCTGACCCAGTTGCCGAACCGCAACCGCTTCTACCAGCTGCTGCGCGAGGCGATCGAGGCCGCCGGGCGTGACGGCACGCGGCTGGCGCTGATTTGCATCGACCTCGACAATTTCAAGCAGATCAACGACGAGCATGGCCACCATGTCGGCGACGAGTTTCTCCAGCGCGCGGCGGCGGTGATGTCCAGCGTGCTGCGCGAGGGGCAGGTTCTGGGGCGCGTGGGCGGCGACGAGTTCGCCCTGCTGCTGCCGCGCGTCGGGAGCGCGAAAAACGCGGGGGTGCTGGCGGGGGACATTCTCGCCGCCTTTGCCCAGAACAACCTGCAACTGGGCAAAAGCGCCAATCTTTCCGCCAGCCTTGGCATCAGCACCTATCCCGATGATGCCCAGACGAAAATCGAACTGCTGACGGCGGCGGACACCGCCATGTATCGCGCCAAGCAGGAAGGGCGGAACACCTTCCGCTATTTCGACAGCAGCATGGCCGCCGCCACCCGCGAACGCCGGCTGGTAGAGCAGGAATTGCGCGGCGCCCGTTACGACGAAGAGTTCACCCTCCTTTATCAGCCCCAGGCCAATTGCCTGACCGGCAAGATCATCGGCCGCGAGGCGCTGTTGCGCTGGGTGCGGCCCGGGCGCGGCGCGATGCCGCCGGCGAGTTTCGTGCCGATAGCCGAGGATTGCGGCGAGATCGGCCGGATCGGCAACTGGGTGCTGGAAAGGGCCTGCCGCGATGCCGCCGCCTGGGTGGAGCCCGTGACGGTGGCGGTGAATGTGTCGGCGATCCAGATCATCAACCCGCATTTCGCCCGGCGGTTGCACGAGATCCTGCTGCAGGCCGGGCTGCCGCCTGCCCGCCTCGAAATCGAGATTACCGAAACCGCGATGGTGCGCGACTTTCAGCGGGCGCTGCACACGCTGCGGCATGTGAAGGCGCTGGGCGTGCGGATAACCATGGATGACTTCGGCACCGGCTATTCATCGCTGTATAATCTGCGGTCGTTCCCGTTCGACAAGATCAAGATCGACGGGTCGTTCGTGAAGTCGGTGCATCGGGACGCGCAGTCGGCCGCGATTGTGCGGGCGGTGGTGGGCCTGGGCAAGGGGCTGGGCGTGCCGATTCTGGCCGAGGGCGTGGAGGCGCCGGAGGAGCTGGCGTTTCTGCGCGAGGCCGGTTGCAGCGAGTATCAGGGCTATCTGCTCGGCCAGCCGGAGGCCTGTGGCGAAAGCGGCGGCGGGGCGGGTTGGCGCGCGGTGGCGGAGCCCAGCCGCCTGCACGGATAGCGCCGCATGTGCGGATAGCGGGGACTGGCGCGGGGTAGCGCCGCCGGGGCCGCGCTCACCTCATGGCGTGGGCGGGGTGATGGGCGCGTCGTCCCACTGGCCGCCGATGGCCGCGATGAGCGAGACAGCGGCGGTCTGCCGGTCGACCTCATTGGCGACAAGGTTTTGCCGGGCGGCGTTGGCGATGGCCTTTTCCGTGGCAACCGTCGTGTAATCCACGGTGCCGGCCTGAAATTCATTGCGCGCGACAAGTTCGTTGCGGCCGGCGGCATTGGCCGCGGCGCTGAGGTCGGCATGCGAGGCCCGCGCCGCCGAGACGGTGGCGAGATTGTCCTCCACCTGCTGAAACGCCGCCAGCACCGTCTGGCGATAGGTGGCGACAGCCGCGTTATACTGCGCGCGGGCCTGGCGGACCCGGGCGCTGCGCGCGCCGAAATCGAGCAGGGTTTCGGCGGCCGAGGCGCCCAGCGACCAGAAGCTGGTGCTGGCGGCGAAAAGCTGGCCCAGCGTCGCGCTGGTGGAGCCCAGATTGGCCCCCAGCGAAACGGACGGGAAGAAGGCCGAGCGCTGGATGCCGATGCTGTAGTTGGCGGCCGCCACGCCGCGCTCTGCCGCCGCGACATCGGGGCGGCGTTGCAGGACCTGCGCGGGCACGACGCCGGGTACCTCGGGCATGGTGGGCGCCCAATCGGCCCGGGCAATGTGAAAGGTGGAGGGGTTTTCGCCCGCCAGCACCGCCACGGCGTCTTCCAGCGTCGCGCGCTGCCGATCGAGATCGCGCGCCGAAGCACGGGCGGAATCGAGCTGGGATTCGGCGGTATCGACATCGGCCGGGGCGGCGGTTCCCACGGCCAGCTTGTTGCGGGCGATGGTCAGCGAGCGGGCGTAGCCGGCAACGGTATCGGCCTGCAGGGCAATCTGCGCGTCCACCCCGCGCAGTTGCAGATAGTCGCTGGCGAGTTCGGCCCGGGCGGACAGTGTGGCATTGGCGAGATCGGCAGCGCTGGCCTGCGCATTGGCCTTGGCCTGCCGTACCGTGTCGCCCAGCTTGCCCCACAGATCGGGCGCCCAGCTGGCGTTGAGCTGGGCGGTGTAGGTGGTGGGCGTGGCGGTGGCGGTGGTGGCGGTGGTGGCGGTGGTGGTGCCACGGCTGGCCAGCGTGCCGCTGCGGGTGACGCCGGCGGTGGCGCCCACCGTGGGGAACAGCGCGGCGCGGTCCTCGGCGACCACGGCGCGCGCCTGCAGATAGGCGGCGCGAGCGGCGGCGACGTTCTGATTGGTGACGACGACCTTGGCTTCCAGCGCATCCAGCGCGGGGTCGGCGAACAGGCGCCACCATTCACCCTTGGGCACGCCATCGGCCGGGGTGGCGGGAACCCAGCCGGGTGCGGCCTTAAAGGTGTCGGGCAGCGCCGGGGCCGGCTGGCCGGGGGCGGCGGGAATGGGCGTGGGCACGCGATAATGCGGCGACAGGCTGCAGGCGCCGAGGGCCAGCGCGAGGGTGGAGGCGAGAGCGGGGCGAAGGCGCCCGGTCGTGTCGGGGTTCATGCGGGTTCTCCCAGCGGCGCATCACCACCGGATTGCGGATGGCGGGACAGATAGGCCTCGTGCGGGCTGCGACGGCGCCACCTGTCGAGTGCGAGATAGACGACCGGCGTCGTCAGCAGGGTGAGGAACTGGCTGGCGATAAGACCGCCGATGATGGCAATGCCGAGGGGCCGGCGCAGTTCCGCGCCATCGCCAAAACCGATGGCCAGCGGCAGGGCGCCAAGGGCGGCGGCCAGCGTGGTCATCAGGATGGGGCGGAAGCGCAGCAGGCTGGCCTCGCGGATCGCCTCCAGCGGGGTAAGGCCCCGAGCGCGTTCGGCATCCAGCGCGAAATCGATGATGAGAATGGCGTTTTTCTTCACGATGCCGATCAGCAGCACGATGCCGATCAGGGCGATGATGTCGAACTCGCCGCCGGTGACGATCAGCGCGAAGATCGCCCCCACGCCGGCCGACGGCAGGGTGGAGAGCACGGTCAGCGGGTGGATCGCGCTTTCATACAGGATGCCCAGCACGATGTAGATGGTGACGATCGCCGCGACGATCAGCATCGGGGTGCTGGAGGTGCTTTGCTGGAACGCCTTGGCGGTGCCGCCGAAATCGCCATGCACCGTGGCCGGCAGGCGCAGGCTGGCCTGCGTCTTGGCGATGGTCTGCGCCGCCTGCCCCAGCGAAATGCCGGGCGGCAGGTTGAACGAGACGGTGGCCGAGGGCTCGCCATCCGAGTGATTGACGTTGGCATTGGTGGAGGCCGAGGCCCATTGCGAAATCGCCGACAGCGGCACCATGGCCCGGGTGGTGGCGCTGACCGCGCTGCCCTGCGCCGCGCCCGAGCCCAATGCGGCATTGGCCGCGGTGATCGGCAGCGGCTGCGGCACGCCCGGCCCGGTGGGCAGGTAGAGGTTGTTGAGCGCTTCGGGCTTGCCGGCAAAGATCGGGTCGGCCTCCATCACCACGTGATACTGGTTGAGCCCCTCATAAATCGAGGCCACCTGCCGCTGGCCGAAGGCATCGTACAGCGTGTTGTCCACCGTGGTCATGGGAATGCCGAGGCGCGCGGCGCTGTCGCGGTTGACATTGACGAAGGCGCTCGCCCCGGCATCCTGCACATCGATGTCGACATCGGTGATGGCGGAGGGCTGGGCCTTCAGCGCAGCGACCAGCTTGGCGCCGGCCTGTTGCAGCAGCGCGGCGTCATCGGCTTCCAGCACATATTGGTAGGTGGAGTTCGATTGCCGCCCGCCGACCGCCAGATCCTGCACCGGGTTCAGGAACAGGCTGATGCCGCGCACCCGCGACAGCTTGGGCCGCAGCCGGGTGATCACGTCCGTCACATTGTCGCGGTCTGCCCGGGGCTTCAGCATGGCATACATGAAGCCGCCGCCCGCCCGGCTGCCGCCGGCAAAGGCGATGACATCGGACACCGCCGGATCGGATTTGACGATGCCCGCCACCTGGATGAACTTGGCCTGCAACTGGCCGAAGGCGATCGACTGGTCGGCCCGCACGCCGCCCATCATCGAGCCGGTATCCTGCGCCGGGAAGAAGCCCTTTGGCGCGATGGTGATCAGATAGACGTTGAGCCCCACGGCGCCGGCCAGCAGCAGCAGCACCGCGCCGCGATTGTCCAGCGCCCAGTCGAGGCTGCGGGCATATTGGCGCTGGGCCGCATCGAACGCGCGGCGGGCATAGGCGAAGACGCGGTTTTCCTGCTCGTCGCTGCGCAATATGCGCGCGGCCAGCATCGGCGTGGTGGTCAGCGAGACGACGAGGCTGATCATTACCGCCGCCGTCATGGTGAGGGCGAATTCGCGGAACAGGCGCCCGACGATGCCCCCCATGAAGATCAGCGGCACGAACACCGCGACAAGACTCAGCGAGATCGACAGCACGGTGAAGCCCACCTCGCGGGCGCCCAGCAGCGCGGCGGGCAAGGGCTTCATGCCCCCCTCGATATGGCGGGCGATGTTCTCCACCACCACGATCGCGTCATCGACGACAAAGCCGGTGGAAACGGTGAGCGCCATCAGGCTGAGATTATCGAGCAGGAAGCCCGAGGCATACATCACCCCCAGCGTGCCCAGCAGCGACACCACCACCGCCACCGCCGGGATCAGCGTGGCGCGCCAGCTGTGCAGGAACAGGCTGACCACCGCCACCACCAGCAGCGTGGCGATCAGCAGCGTCACCTCCACCTCGCGCAGCGAGGCGCGGATGGTGATGGTGCGGTCGGCCACCACCTCCAGCTTGATATCGGCGGGCAAGGCGGCGCGCAGGCCGGGCAGCTGCGCCTTCAGCCCATCCACCGTCTCGACGATATTGGCGCCGGGCTGGCGGCTGATGAGGATGGGCACCGCCTTGCGGCCGTTGAATATGCCCATGGTGCGCACATCTTCCGGGCCATCCTTCACCGTGGCGATGTCGGCCAGACGCACCGCCGCGCCGCCGCGCCAGGCGATGATCAGCGGGGCGAAATCGACCGCGTGGAGGCTGGCCTGGTTGGAATAGATCTGCCACGCCATGCCTTTGCCTTGCGCATCCGTCGCCTCGAACACGCCGCGCGGGCGGTTGGCGCTGGCCGATTGCAGGGCGGTGCGCACATCTTCCAGCGCGATGCCGGCGCGCGACAGGGCCAAGGGGTTCAGCTCGATCCGCACCGAGGGCAGCGCCGCGCCGCCCAGCTCGACATTGCCCACGCCATTCACCTGCAGCAGCCGCTGCTGCACGATGTTCGAGACGGCATCGTAGATTTCGCTGGGGCTGCGCGTGGGCGAGGTGAGCGCGAGGATCAGGATCGGCGCCTCGGCCGGGTTCATCTTGCGATAGGAGGGATTGGTCTTCAGGCTGGCGGGAAGGTCGGCGCGGGCGGCGTTGATTGCCGCCTGCACATCGCGCGCGGCGCCATCGATGTTGCGGGCGAGATCGAATTGCAGGGTCAACTGGCTGGAGCCAAGGCCCGAGCGCGAGGTCATTTCGCTGACCCCGGCGATGGCGCCCAGATGGCGCTCCAGCGGCGAGGCGACGGTGCTGGCCATGGTGGAGGGGCTGGCGCCGGGCATGTTGGCCTGCACCATGATCGTGGGGAAATCGATGGCGGGCAGCGGTGCCACCGGCAGGTTGAAGAAGGCGGCTACCCCGGCCATCATCACGCCGATGGTCACCAGCAAGGTGCCCACCGGCCGGCGGATGAAGGGTGCCGAGAGGTTCACGCCGGCTCCTGGCCCGGGGCGCCCTCGCCCGTGGGGGTGCCCGTGGGGTTGCCCCCAGGATTGCCCGCAGTATAGGTTGTGCGGGCGGAGCGGCGCGCCTCGCGGCCCTCGCGCAGGTGCTCGAACCCGAGGAAGATGACCGGGGTGGTGAACAGCGTGAGCACCTGGCTGAGGATGAGCCCGCCGGCGATGGCCAGACCCAGCGGCTGGCGCAGTTCATGCCCCATGCCGCTGCCCAGCATCAGCGGAATGGCGGCGAACAGCGCGGCAAAGGTGGTCATCATGATCGGGCGGAAACGCAGATGCGCGGCGCGGCGGATGGCGGCCCCGGCATCCAGCCCATCCTCGCGCATGGCGGCCAGGGCGAAGTCGATCATCATGATCGCGTTCTTCTTCACGATGCCGATCAGCAGCACGATGCCGATAATGCCGATAACCCCGAGACCATAGCCGGACAGCGACAGGGCGATGAGTGCGCCCAGGCCCGCGGAGGGCAGGGTCGAGATGATCGTCAGCGGGTGGATGAAGCTCTCGTAGAGCACGCCCAGCACGATATAGACCACGACGATTGCGGCCAGCACCAGCCACAGTTCGTTGCCCAGCGCCGACTGGAAGGCGCTCGCGGCGCCCGAGAAATCGGTGGTGAGCGACGGCGGCAGGCCGATCTGGCCCTCCACCCGCTCGATGGCAGAAACCGCCTCGCCGAGCGAGACGCCCGGGGCGAGATCGAAGCCGATGGTGGCGGCGGGGAACTGTGCCTCGCGCGCCTGCACCAGTGGCGCGGTGCCTTCGCGGATGGTCGCCACCGTGCCCAGCGGCACCGTGCCGCCACCGGGGAGCGGAATATAGAGCTGCGCCAGCCCGGCGGGATCGCGGAGCATCTGGCCGGTCGCCTGCAGGATCACGCGGTTCTGGCTGGACTGGGTGTAGATCGTCGAGACGATGCGCTGGCCGAAGGCATCATACAGCGCGTTATCCACCGCCAGCGCCGACAGGCCGAGGCGGGCGGCGGCGTCGCGGTTGATATCGACGATGACCGCCCTGCCCTGCCCCAGCACATTGGCGTTGATGCCGCGCAGCGAGGGTTCATCCTTCAGCCGGTCGGCCAGCTTCAGGCCCCAGGTATCGACCAGCGCCTGATCGGCGCCCTGCAGGCTGAAGCGATAGGGGGTGATGCCGGCCTCGGTATCGATGGTGAGATCCTGCACCGGCTGGAAATAGAGCTTGGCCCCCGGAATCGCATCGGCCCGCGATTGCAGCGAATTGAGGACCTTGGTCAGGCTGTCGCGATCACCCAGCGGCTTCAGATTGATCAGCATTCGCCCCTGATTGAGCGTGGGGTTCACCCCATCCACCCCGACCGAGGAGCTGAGGCTCTGCACCGAGGGGTCGTCCAGCAGGGTGGAGGCGACCTGCTGCTGCAGCTTGGCCATCGGCACATAGCCGATATCCTGCGCGGCGATGGTGGTGGCGGCGACCTGGCCGGTATCCTGCGTGGGGAACAGGTCCTTGGGGATCAGCCACACCAGCAGCACCGTCAGCACGATGGAGCCGGCGAACACCGCCAGCGTCAGCCCGGTGCGGGCCAGCACCCATTCGAGGGCGCCGGTGTAGGCGTCGGTCAGCCGGTCGAAGCCGCCGCGCACCTTTTCCACCACCTTGTAGTGGCGCTCTTCCTGTTCGGGACGCAGCCAGCGCGCGGCCAGCATCGGCACCAGTGTGAGCGCCACCACCGCCGACAGCACGATGGTGACCGCGAGGCTGATGGCGAATTCGCGGAACAGCCGCCCCACCACATCGCCCATGAACAGCAGCGGGATCAGCACCGCCACCAGCGACACGGTGAGGCTGATGATGGTGAAGCCGATCTCGCTGGCGCCCTTCAGCGCGGCGTCGAAGGGCTTCATCCCGGCTTCGATGTGCCGGGCGATGTTCTCGATGACGACGATGGCATCATCCACCACGAAGCCGCTGGCGATGGTGAGGGCCATGAGGCTGAGGTTGTTGATGGAAAAGCCCAGCTCCCACATCACCGCGAAGGCGCCGATCAGGCTGAGCGGCACCGAGATTCCGGCAACCACCGTGGCGCGCAAAGATCCGAGGAACAGGAATATGACGAGCACCACCAGCAGCACCGACACCACCAGCTCGAATTCGACATCGGACACCGATGCGCGGATGCCGGCGGTGCGATCGGTCAGCAGCGTCACATGCACATCGGCGGGAAGCTGCGCCTCCAGCCCGGGCAGATCGGCCTGAATGCGGTTGACCGTGGCGATGACATTGGCGCCCGGCTGGCGCTGCACGTCGATGATCACCGCGGGCGTGCGGTTCATCCATGAGCCGGTGCGCACATTCTCGATCGAATCGTCGATGCTGGCGACTTCTGACAGGCGCACGGGCGCGCCGTTGGTATAGGCGATGACGAGGCTGCGATAATCGGCCGCGCTGGAAAGCTGGTCATTGGCGTCGATGGTCCAGCTTTTGGTTACGCCATCGAAGCTGCCCTTGGCGATGTTGGCATTGGCATTGCCGATGGCGGTGCGGATGGTCTCGAGGCTGAGGCCCCGCGCGGCCAGCGCCGGCACATTGGCGGTAATGCGCACGGCGGGGCGCTGTCCGCCCGAAATGCTGACCAGACCCACGCCCGATTCCTGCGCGATCTTGTTCGAGAACTGGCGCTCGACAATGCCCTCCACCTCGCCCAGCGGCCGGGTGGAGGAGGCAACGCCAAGGGTGATGATCGGCGCATCGGCCGGGTTGACCTTGGCATAGACCGGCGGCGCCGGCAGATCGGAGGGCAGCAGCGTTCCTGCCGCGTTGATCGAGGCCTGCACTTCCTGCTCGGCGATATCCAGCGGCAGGTCGAGATTGAATTGCAGCGTGATGACCGAGGCGCCGGCGGAGGAATTAGAGGTCATCCGCGTCAGGCCCGGCATCTGGCCGAACTGGCGCTCCAGCGGGCTGGTGACGGTGAGCGCCATCACATCGGGGCTGGCGCCGGGATAGAGCGTGCGCACCTGTATCGTCGGGTAATCCACCTGCGGCAGCGCCGAGAGCGGCAGCTGGCCATAGGCGATGAGCCCGGCCAGCAGCAGCGCCAGCATCAGCAGCGTGGTGGCCACCGGGCGCAGGATGAACGGGCGCGATGGGCCGCCCGCCTCGGTCAGGTCCGGCCCGGCTGGGGGCGGCGGAGATGGCGGGGCGCCGGTCGCCGGGTCCGGCGCCGGGTCGGCGGGGTCGCGGGTATCGGTCATTGGCCCGGCGCGGGGTGCTTGTGGTGATGCTGGCCGGGCTGGCCGGAAGCATCCGCTGCGCCGTTAGGGCTCCCCTGAGAGCCGGCATGAGAACCGGCATGAGGTCCGGCGCCAGAACCGGCATCCGACCCGCCGGGACCGCCCCGCGGCGGCCGCACGGTCGAGCCATCGTCCAGCCCGTCGGCACCCTCGCTGACCACCGTCTGCCCGGCACGCAGGCCGGAGAGGACGGCGATGCGGCTGCCATCGCTGGGGCCGGTGTGCACGACGACCAGCTTCACGGTCTTGTCGGGCTTCAGCACGAAAACGAAATCGCCCGGGGCACCGTGGCGCACCGCGCTGACCGGCACCACCGGCGTCGCCCGCAGCGTGTTCACCAGCATGGTCACATTGACGAACTGGTTGGGAAACAGCGCCAGCCGCGCGCCGCTGCCGGTGTTCGCGAAACGGGCCTTTGCCTTCACGGTGCCGGTGGTGGTGTCGATCTGGTTGTCGAAGGTGGAGAATTGCCCCTGCGCCAGCGGGGTCTTGTTGTCCTGGTCGAGCGCGGTCACCGGCAGGCCTTGCGCCGTGGCCACCTGCGCGCGAATGGCGGCGAGCTGGTTCTGCGGCAGGGCGAACTGGATGTCGATGGGATTGGTGCGGGTGACGGTGGCGATGCCGTTCACGTCGCCCGGGGTGACATAGCTGCCAACCGAGACCTGCTTCAGGCCGATCTGCCCGGTAAAGGGCGCCTTGATCGCGGCGTAATCGAGGTTGAGCCGGGCGCTGCCGATGGTGGCGCGATCGGCCCCGACGGTGCCCTGGAGCTGCTTGACGGTAGCGGCCTGCGTATCGACCTGCTGGCGGGCGATGGACTGCTCGGACAGCAGTTTTTGATAGCGGGCCAGATCCACCCGCGCGGCATCGAGCAGCGCGCTGTCGCGGGCGAGGTTTGACTGATCCTGTTGCAGCGCCAGCCGGTAGGGGCGCGGGTCGATCTGGGCAATCACCTGGCCGGCACGCACCATCTGCCCCTCGGTGAAGCGGACCGCGACGATGTTGCCGGCAAGCTGGGTGTGAATAACGGCGGTATCGATGGGCGTGACGGTGCCGATGGCCGAGACGGTGACCAGCATGTCGGCCAGTTCCACCCGCGCGACGTTCACCGCCGCGACCGGGCGGCCCTGCTTGGCGTTTTTCGTTGCGCCCAGCCCGGCGAACCAGCGGCCGATCAGGGCCACGGCGACCAGCGCGAGCACGATGAGCACGATGCCCGGCCAGCCGCGCGGCCACTTGCGCACGATGGCCCAGCGCGGCGGCTGGTCGGCGGCATCGGAAGGATGGTCGGTAACCAGAGGAAATCTCCATTGTGGTGCGGGCGGCCGCTGCCGGCAGCGTGTTGCCCATGATGACGCACCGCAGGCAACTTATAAATTGTGATAATGAGTCGCGAGCGGGGGATGTTCCATGCCGGGCTGGCGCGATGGAGGCGCAACCTGCGAATTCCACGGCCAAAAATCGGCGCTGGCGGGTGGCGCCGCCGCTGCTGGCGGGCATGCCGGCGGGTATGGTGGGCCCTGCCGGGCACCTCCGCTTGCGACAATTAGCGAAAACCAGACGTTGGTGACAATTCGTGACTGGCGATTTGGCCACGACGCCCTAAAACCGCACCCTGCGGGACCACGACGGCCGACGGGAGCAGCATGGCTGCGCCTGCCGGGTGCCAGGCCCTTCCGACAACTGGAGTATTGCCCATGAAGTTCAGGAAAATAGCGCTTATTGCAGCGGGTTGCGCGGTGGTTGCCGGTGGCACCCTCGCTATCGCTGCCACGCCGAGCGACGTTATTTCCGCGCGCCAGGCCAATTTCAAGGTGATGGGCAAGGCGATGAAGGGCAGCTTCGACGAGATCAAGCAGCCGGCCGCCTCGCTGGAGGTTCTGAAGACCAACGCCAATGCGATCGCCGGGGCGGCGGTGAAGGTGGCCGCTGGATTTCCGCAAGGCACCGGCCCCGAAGCCGGGGTGAAAACGACCGCCCTGCCGGCGATCTGGGAAAAGCCCCAGGAGTTCCATGCCGATGCCGACAAGCTGGTCAAGGCGGCGCAGGCCTATCAACTGGCCGCCGCGTCCGGCAACCTCGATGCCGCCAAGGGCGCGCTGATGCAGGTGGGCGGCACCTGCAAGGGTTGCCACGAAGACTTCCGCTCGCGGGACAACTGATTCGTGCCGCGCGCGCGCGAAGCGGGGGCGAAGCTGTGGGATTGGCCGGTGCGGCTGATCCACTGGAGCTTCGTCGCCCTGATGCCCATGCTGTGGTGGACGGCCCAGCATGACAACATCAGCCTGCACAAGCGGCTGGGGCTGGTCATGCTCGGGCTCGTCGTGGCACGGCTGATGTGGGGCGTGGTCGGCAGCGAGCCGGCCCGCTTCGCGCGATTCGTCAAGGGGCCGCGCGGGCTGATGGCCTATCTGCGCGGGCGGGAAAAGGCGGCGGCCGGGCACAATCCACTGGGCGCGCTGTCAGTTTTGGCCTTGCTGGGGCTGCTGTTGGCCGAAGTGGTGCTGGGGCTGGTCACCCAGGATGTTGACGGCATCGAATCGGGCCCGCTGAACTATCTGGTCAGCTTTGACGTGGCCGAGGTGGCGCGGCACCTGCACGAGCTGGTGTTCAACCTGCTGCTTGGCCTGATCGCGTTGCATCTCTGCGCGATCCTGTATTATCGGCTGTTCAAGCGCGACAACCTGCTGACTCCCATGGTTTTTGGCCGGAAGGCGCTGGACGAGGGCATGGCCGCCCCGGCCATGGCGCCGGCGTGGCGGGCCTTGGCCTGCGCGGTGGTGGCGGCGGCTCTGGCATGGTGGCTGGGGGCCGGCGCGCCCCATTGAGTGGACACGGCAGCGGCCCGGCAGCGGGCACCCGGCGTGAGCCAAAGGGCCGGCCAAAGCCCCGCATTGGCCGGCGCGCCATCGATTTCGGCGCGGCCGCGGAACGATCAACCGCTAGACCAACTGTCCACTATTGTAAAATGACGCGGAAGGGAGAATAGTGTGTCGCATAAGGTGCGCGGAAGGCACCGGTACTGCGAGGAGAGACACATGCGGCGCGAGCCCCACCCAATCACCGGCGGCATTTACGAGGAAATCGGCGACGGCAAGGTCCGCGTTGAAAATCCCAAGACCGGTGGTTACGGCATTTTCACCTGGGACGGCACCTGGATCGAGGGTGACGTGACGTATGCCGACCCGCATATGCTCGTTTACATCGGCGGCCAGGACCTGCCCGCCGGCAAGGACCGTTACTGGGGCCTGACCCCGCCCTATGAACCCGAAGGCGAAGTGCTGGCGGATGTGAACGCGGCCGGCTCTATGCTGGGCGCCGGGCAGGAAATTCCCCGCATCGTCGCGATGTACAAGCGCGACCCCGGCATGGAAACCGACCAGGGCATGCGCTCGGCCGGCCATGTCGATCTCAACTACCTGCTCGACAACGACCGCAAGCCGGAGCTGGTGCCCGACGTCTACCGCCTCGAATCACCGATGCCCGGCGGGCCGGAGAAGGTGAACACCGCGCGCTATTTCGAGCAGGATTATCACGACCTCGAAGTGGAGCGGATCTGGAAGAAGGTCTGGCAGATCGCCTGCCGCGAGGACGATATCCCCAATGTCGGCGATTTCATCATCTATCGCGTCGCGCATCTGTCGTATCTGGTGGTGCGCAATGCCGACAACACCATCCACGCGCACCAGAACGTCTGCCTGCATCGCGGCCGCACCCTGCGTGAGAACGACGCCCAGGGGGCAACCGAGTTCCGCTGCCCCTATCACGGCTGGAGCTGGCGCCTCGACGGTTCGCTGAAAGAGATCACCTGCGAGTGGGATTTCCCCGGCGTGCGCGAGGATACCTCCAAGCTGCCGGCGGCAAAGGTCGCCACATGGGGTGGCTTCGTGTTCATCAACCCCGACATGGGGGCCGAGCCGCTCGAGGACTATCTGGGCCCGGTGATGATGGAGCACTATCGCAAGTTCAAGCTCCAGAACCGCTACAAGCAGGCCCACGTCCGCCGGGTGATGCACGCCAACTGGAAGGTGACGATGGAGGCCTTCATGGAGGCTTACCACGTGATCGGCACCCACCCGCAGCTGATGCTTTCGGGCGGCGATTCGGCCAATAACCGCTACGACGTCTTCGGCAACTGGAGCCGCGCCGGGCATCTGGGCGTCTCCTCCATCAGCCCGCAGCGCGACATCTGGCGCACGCCGGAAGAGCAGCTGGCCGAGCACCGCTTCATCGCGGATCTCAACGCAGACTTCCTGCGCGGCGTCATCGGCGACGAGGTCGACCAGTTCTCCGACGCCGAGCTGAACGATGGGGCGTTCAACGATCTGTTCCCCAACTGCCACCCGTGGGGCGGCTGGGCGCGCATCGTCTTCCGCTTCTTCCCCAACGGCAGCAACCCCAATGAGAGCCTGATGGACGTGATGCTGCTGGCCCCGTGGCCGGAGGGCAAGCCCAAGCCGCCGCCAGCCAAGCTGAAACAGCTGGGGGCCGACGAAAGCTGGACCAGCGCGCCGGAACTGGGCTCCCTGGCCAAGATCATCGATCAGGATTGTTTGAACCTGCCCTATGTTCAGATCGGCCTGAAGGCGAAGCAGCCGCCCTACATCTGGTATTCGGCCTATCAGGAAAGCAAGATCCGCAATTTCCACCGCAACTACAACAATGCGATGGGTATTTCGGAAGAAGCGAAGAGCTGAGTGATAGCCCCCCGCGCGCCGTATGGTGCCGGGGGGCATTTACCTGTTGGGCGCGGCGCGGGGCAAGCTGCCCGGCCCATTGCGCGGGGAATGGGTTCGGCGCGGGATTCCGGCGTTGTGCCAGAAGCCACGATGCATGCGGGCCAGACCCCTGGTTCGCGACAGGATTGTGGGTGAATGAGGGCCGGCACAAAATATTGTGCTTACGCTCTTTCCGCCTGCCTTGCGATTCCACCCACCCTTAGGCGGCCAGGCCTTTCGTTCCCGGTGCCAGCCCGCGATGGGCGATAAAATCGGGCGATAGCGGCGGCATGTCCAGCCCGAGTTGCGCCGCGATGATCTGGGTGGCGGTGTTGTCGCTGCCAAAGCGGCTGCCGGGGGCGAACTTGCCCGAGGCTAGCCCCATGTCGCCGGCGCGGATCATGGTGGTGGCCATGAAGAAGGCGCCCATCACGATGAAATAATCGAGATCGGCCACCGGCGCGCCAGAGGCGGCAGTGTAGCGGGCGATGGTCTGCGCCTCATCCAGCCAGCCGGGCAGCCGCTCGACCCCGATGGCGTCGGCGTGGAAGCGGTCCATCATCAGCAGATAGCCGAGATCCAGCCCGGCCGGGCCGATCAGCGCCGCCTCCCAATCCAGCACCGCCGCCGGAGCCTGATCGGGGCCGAACAGGATATTGCCCGGGCGGGCGTCGCCCCACAGCAGCACGTCGGGAGCCTCGGCCAGCCGGGCACGGTGCCGCAGCAGATAGGCCAGCGCTTCATCGGTGACCGGGAAGGGGCGGCCCTGCACTGTCCAGCCATACCAGCGGGCGAGGTGATCGAGGTGGCGATCAAGGCCGCCACTCTCTCCGGCCATATCCGCCATGAAGGGATGCGTCACCCGCCAGTCGAGCGCATGGATGCTGGCCAGCGTGTCGAGGGTCGCGGTGCCGATGGCCTGACGCTGGGCGGGAGTGAGTTCGGGCAGCAGCCCGGCGACATGCATCGAGGGGCGGCCAAGCGGCGCTTGCCCGAAGACCTCGCCCATCACCATGAAGGGCGCGCCCAGCACGCCGGCATCGCTTTCCACCGCGACCGGAGACGCCACGGGAATGCCCGCCCCCGCCAACCCCTGCGCGAGGCGGAATTCGAGGGTGATATCGGGCGCGAGGAAGATCTGACGGTCCTTGGGCTCCATGCGGACGACGAAAGCGCCGGGGGTGTCGGTGCAGGTGAAGCGGAACAGCGTGCTCGATTGACCGCCGGCCAGCGGGGCGAAATCGCCCAGTTCGCCGGTGAAGGCCGGGTGCTGTTTCACCCATGCGGCGAAGCGTTGGCGCTGGCCCGCGTCATCACCCATTCTGGGCCACCTTGATGATGATCTTGGCGCCAGGGCTGCCGTTCTGCGCTTCCCATGCGGCGGGCACGTCTTCCAGGCCGAATTCCAGCGTGTCGATGTGCCAGCCGCCCTCGGCCGCATAGGCCAGCAGGCGGTCAAACGCGGCCTGGCGCTCCTCCGGCGAACGGATGCCGGTGTCGACGCCGATATGCGAGCGGCGGCGCAACTCGTGAAGGGTGAGCGTCATGGTGCGCGCGGCGCGGGTGCCGATGCTCATGAAGCGGACGCCTTCGGCCGAGACGCGGAAAGCCGCTTCCGCCGGAGGCCCGAACAGCGGGTCGAGCACGACGTTGTAGCCCGCCTCGCCGGCATGGGCCTTCAGTGCGGCTTCGTCGTCGCCCTGCCCCAGTTGCACCACCTCGTCGATCAGCCCCTTGGCGCGCATCGCCTCCAGCCGCGCCACATCGCGCGCGCCGCCGACGATAGTGCCCGCGCCCAGCCGCCGCGCGACCATGCAGCCGATCTGGCCCACCGGCCCGGTGGCGCCGAGGATCAGCACCCGGTCGCCCGGCTTGATATGGGCTTCCTCCAGCGGGATGAGCGCGCCGATGCCCGCCAGCCCGAGCGCGATGACCTGCCCGGCATCCGCCGTATCGGGGATCGGCCAGACTTCCTCGACCGGCACGATGGTCTCTTCGCAAAAGGCGCCGGAGCTGGGCAGCGAGTGGCCGAAATAGACGCGCTGGCCGCTGGGCAGCAGCCCAACCCCCTCGCCGCCGACGATATGCGGGAACGGCGGGTTCTTGTAGATGCCGCGCACGCGCAACACGTCGGTGGGTTGCAGGCCGGCGTAGAGCACCTTGATGCGGTGGGTGCCGGCGACGTCCTCGTGGAAGGGCACATCGGTGACATAGGGAACGGTGTTCAGGGCATCCACCCGGGCAGCACGCATCTTGGTCAAATCTCCTGATAGTTCAAACGCAGGCCGGGCTCGTGCCACTGGGTGGTGAACAGCCTGCCGCCGTAGGAGCCGGTGATCCAGGCGGTGCGCATGTCCTTGCCGCCAAAGCAGATGTTGGTGACCTGCATGTCGGGCACACCGATGGAGCGGTGGCTGCCATCGGGGCTGACCTCGATCACCGCGCAGCTTTCCAGCGCCGCGGCGCAGACCTTGCCGGAGGCCGACACGGCGAGGCTGTCGAAACGGGTGTAGCCGCCAATGCCCGCCACGCAGCGGCCACCGGTGGGCGAGGGCCAGGGCAGCTTGCGCAACTCGCCGGGCGAGAGAATATCCCACGCCCACACCCGGCCGGTGTCGGTTTCGGCGGTGTAGAGGACAGTGCCATCCGGCGAGAGGCCGATGCCGTTGGGCGTGGTGGCGGCGCTGACCATCTGCTTGATCAGGCTGCCATCGGCCTTGGCGTAATAGACCGAACCGCGCGCGGCGACGCGGGGCCAGCGCTTGCCGACGTCGGTGAAGTAAAAGCCGCCATGCGCGTCGAACACGATGTCGTTCGGCCCGCTGAGTTCGAGGCCGTCGACCTTGTCATAGAGGCGGTCAACCTTGCCGGTGGCGATGTCCACCACCTCGATCGAGCCGCCCTTGTAGGTGTCTGGCGTGCCGTGCGGGCGCAGCGCGCCATCCTCGCGCACCCAGACAAAGCCGCCGTTGTTGCAGACATACATCCGCCCGTCCGGCCCCACGGCGGCACCATTGGGCCCGCCGGGGATCTGCGCGACGACCTCGATCCGGCCATCGGGCGTGACGCGCGACAGCGTCTCGCGGGCGATCTCCACCAGAATGACCGAGCCATCGGCCATGGCCACGGGCCCTTCGGGAAAGGCCAGACCTTCGGCGACAATTTTCATGACATTCGCTCTCCCGTGGCGCGCATTCTGCCCGGGCGTAGTATGGCCTCTGGGCATTCCGGCGATAGGCGCCTTTAAAATACTATTCGGTATATTAAGTCAAACGCGCCCATCGCTCTGCATTAGCCTGCGCAGCAGCGGGAGGTAGTCGGTGAAGCGGCTGGTCGGCTCGGCCAGCGCCTTGCCGGTATCGTCGAGGTAGCGCAGGGCCACCGCCGCGCGGAAATGATCCCGCGCCTCGAAGGCGGCGCATTCGTCCGGCGAAAAGGGCCCGCCCTGCACGGCCAGCGTCTCGCGCGAACATTCCGAGAGCCGGGCGCCATAATCGGGCCGGGTGGCCACCAGATAGCGCTTGGCCGCGACATGCAGGCGGATGGGTTCGGCCACCGCGGGGCCGAAAAGGGGGCGCAACAGATCGGCGGCGATGTGCTGGTGGCCCTCTGTGCCCTCGCCCCCTTGCATCGCGATCAGGCCCCAGCCGATGTCGTGCAGCAGCGCCGCCGCGGCCAGCGCATCGCCCATGCCCTGCGCCATCGCCAGTTCGGCGCATTGCAGCATGTGGGCACGAATGGAGATCCGCTCGCCATAATCCCGGCCCATGGCTTCGCTTTCAAACAGCTCTTGCAGCGCGGTCAATGGGGTCATGGGGCCTCGGCAAGGGTCGCGGCGACGGGGGTGGCGGGCGCGGGCAGCCGGCGCTGGAAATAGAGCGTCGCCGCGCCCAGCAGTATCAGCCCGCCCAGGCTGGTGACAAGGCTGGCATCGATGAGGAACCTCGCCCAAGGCAATTTGACCCCGTTCATGCTGCGCAGCACCAGCAGCGCCACCGAGCCGACATAGCCGCTGGAATCGGCGACATAGATGAGGAAACCGGCGTTGCCGACGCTGCCGCCGGCGGCGATCAACCGGTCGAACAGCATGGCGTTATAAGGGGTGTAGGCCAGATAGAGCCCGCCACCCAGCAGCAGCATCCACGCCACCGGCCCAATGGCATGGGCCATGAACGCCAGCGAGGCCAGGCCGGCGATCACCAGCCCCAGCGCCATCAGCGCCATATAGACGGCCAGGGCCAGCCGATTGTTGCGCAGCACCGTCAAGGCCGCCAGCACGCCGAGCACCACCACCGAGACCGGCAGTTCGGAGATGGTGAAAACATCCGCCCGGCCACCAAGGCCCAGCTCGGTCCAGATCTCGCCGGCGAAATTATCGCGGAAATCGCGCAAGGCCGTCAGCGCGACATAGACTGCGATCAGGCTGACCAGCCCCAGTGCGTAATGGCGCAGCAGCGCGGTGCGGGCGGGCCCGTCCATGGGTTTGCGCTCCATCCGCTCGGCGATGTCGGCGGCGCTGGGCGGGGGCAGGATCGCCAGTCCGGTGACGCACAGGGCCAGCAGCGGGATGAACAGCAGGCCGGTGACCGCGGGCATCCAGAATTGCCCGGCGATATGGCTTAGCAACACCGTCTCGCCCACCGATTTCACCACGCCGGAGGACAGGATGAAGCTGGCGCAGAGCATCGCGCCGATCAGGTCCGACTGGCGGCGGCCCTCGACAAAACCGAAGACCATGCCCCACACCATGCCCAGCGCCAGCCCATCGAGAAACAGGCAGGCGATGTTCCAGGGCGGCGGAATGAGGCCGAAGCCGACCAGCGCCAATTCGGCGACGGCAATCTGCGCCAGAATGCCCCATATGCGCCGGGAGGGCGGCATTTCGGCGATGATCTTCACGCCGACCAGCTTCGCGATGGCGTATCCCGCGACCTGCGCGATAACGAGGGCGATCTTGTAATCGACACCCCCCAAGAAGCCGGCCGCCGGCACGCCGGCAAAGCTGGCCGCCGCAAAGGGTTTGCGGAAGGCATACATGGCGAAATAGGTGCCAAACGCCATCAGCCCGGCATAGAGCGCGAACACCGGCGCCGGCGCCGCCGCCAGCCAGCGCCTCGGGCCGTCCAGCCATGATGACCCGGGGCCCGGCGCCGGCGGGGGAGATGCGCCATCCAGCGGGAAGGTGGCGGCCCGGTTCATGCAGCCGCGATGCGCCGGGCGATCTCGTGGATCACCGGCAGCAACTCCGAGATGTCCTCGATGACGAAATCGGCGCCGGCGGCTTTCAGCGTGGCCTCCGCATTGCCGACCAGCGCCGCACGCTCGGCCTCTGGCAGCGCGTTGTAGCTGGCGGTATCCAGGCCCACCTCATTGCCGGAGGCGGCGATGCCGACCGTCCAGCAACCGGCTTCCTTGCCCTCGGTGATGCCGACGGGGGCGTCGTCCACCTTCACGCAGGCGCGGGCGGGCCAGGCATCCATCTCGATCAGCGCTGCCCAGGTCATCAGCGGCGAAGGGCGGCCGCTGGGGGTATCGCCCGCGCAGATCACCACATCGGGGGCATAGCCCTGCTCGTCGGCGGCGGCCTCGATGCTGGCCATCATCGCCGGGGTATAGCCGGTGCCGGAGCCGATCTTGATGCCCAGATTGCGCAGGGCCGCGACGGTTTCGGCAGCGCCGGGGATGAGCTTGGCGGCTTTTGCAGCGGCCTCGGTCATCGCCGGTTCCAGATCGGCATAGATACGCTCGATGTCATCCTCGTCCGCCGCCTGGCCCTTCAGCGCCTGCCAGCGGGCGGCCACACCCGGCTCGGCCAGAATGGCGCGCAGATGGTCGAGCTTGGCGCGGCCCATGTCGGCGCGGGCCTCGGCGGGGGTGATCGCCAGACCCTCGGCGGCAAACACCGCGACCAGCGCCTCGACCGGGGCCATGCAGCCGAAATCTATAACGGTGCCGGCCCAGTCGAGCACCACCGCCTTGACCGGAAAGCTTTTAACCGCGTCGTTCATGCGTCTTCTCCCAAAGTGATATCGAACAGATCGCCGATCACCCGCTCGGCCAGCGCCATGCCGGTGGAGGCGCCGGTGCCGCTGGTGACGATCACCAGCCGCACGCCCGGCTCCGGGGTGTCGATGAGGTAGGTGTTGTTGTCCGCCACGGCATAGACGCCGGTCCACCGCTCCAGCACGGCGGGCGGGGATTCACCGGTGGCGCGGGTGAATTCGTCGAGGATGTCCTCCTCGGCACTGGCGGGGGCGAAGGGGCTGGGCAAATGGTCGTAATGGTGGCTGTCGCCCACCACCAGGCTGCCATCGGCGCTTTGCGTGACGATGAGGTGCACGCCGTTGGCGAAGTGGCGGGGCTGCTCGGCGCGCAATCTGGCCTCCAGCGCGCGCGCCTCGGGCAGTGCGCCATAGCCGCGATAGCGCACCAGCCCGAGGTCGCTCATCAGCCCCCCGGGCAGGCGCCAGCCGGGATCGCCCAGCCGCATCATCGACAGGCGGCAGCGGCGCAGGCCGAAGCGGGCGATGGCCTCGGGGTAGAGCGTGACGAAATCGTCGCCCGGGCACACCACCACGGCGCCGGCCTCCACCACCCCGCGCGAGGTGGCAAGGCGCGGCGGCGTGGCGGAAAAGCACACCGTCTCGGGCAGGATGGTCACGCCCATCACCTCCACCAGCCGGCGGGCGAGCAGCGGGATGACATCGCGCGATTCGATGCGGATCTCGTGGGGGGAATGGAGGGCGCCCCGCAAGTCCGCGCCGCCCAGGCCATGCGCGAGGGCGCGGAAATCGGCCGGGGCCAGCAGGCGGCAGCCCTCGCCCATTTCCGTTCCGAGGAAGGCCTCGATCACCGTGATGGCCTCGGGCGAGCGGGCGGTGAGGTAAAGGCCGCGATGTTCGACCGGCACGCCGGCGCGCGCGGCGATATCTACCCAGATGTCGCGGGTGCG
>CAIXXP010000143.1 GCA_903923465.1 uncultured Sphingomonadales bacterium
GGTTGGGGCTTCATCTTCGTTCCTTCGTCACTACGACGAAGCCCCAACCCTCCTTAATTCACAACCTCAAATCTGTGCCATAAGTGCTGACGGGGGACAGCCACGAGACCACCCTCCTTCGGGTGATCCGCCACGGAAAACAGGGTGATCTGGCCTTCCGGCAGGCCTGCGGCGCGCAATCTGGCGGCCATGCGCTCGGCCGCCAGCGTGCAGCTGCCAGCCGACAGCGAGGTGTTGGTCTCCACCAGTTCCTTGAACAGCGCACGAAAGGCGGTCTGGTCCGGGCGCTCACCCGGGGCATCCGCCAGCGCCGGAGCCGCGGTGGCCAGCAGCCCCGCCGTGGCCAGCGCCGCCATGCACCACCGCGCTGCGACAGCTTTCGCCGACCGGAACCCTGAAACAAACGTCATCGGCCGCCTCCCGCTGTCACCGCATCAGTTGAGCAGGATTCGCCCGCCGATGGAAGGCGGCAAACGCGGCGATAGGCGGCCCGCGCTATTGCTGCGATGCCCGCATGCGCGCCGCCACCGCCGCCGGGTCCAGCGCGGCGGATTGGAAGCGCTGGTTGGCATCGCGCGAGGCGATGTGCTCGTTGTCGATAGCGTCGGCATAGGTCATGCCGTAATTGGCCTCGATCAGCGCGTTCAGCGGCAGGACGATGCCGGGATCGTTGCGGGCGATATCCTGGGCCAGCGCCATCGCCTCATCCATCAGCGCCTCGGGCTCGACGAGGCGATTGACCAGCCCCCAGCGCTCGGCGGTTTGCGCGTCGATCATCCGGCCCGACAGCGACATCTCCTTGGCGCGCGACAGGCCAATCACGCGGGGCAGCAGCGCGGTCATCCGCCCGCCGGGGATGACGCCGACGCGGGCATGGGTGTCGGCGAATTTGGCGGCGGTGGAGGCAATGCGGATATCGCAGCACAACGCCAGCTCCAGCCCGCCGGTCAGGGCAAAGCCATTGATCGCGGCGATGATCGGGCCATGGAACACGGCCATGCCGAAACGGGTGTGCCCGGCGCCCACTTCCTCATCCGGCGCCTGCAAGATGGCATCGGTCGACGAGAGCTCCTTCAGATCCACCCCGGCGCAAAAGGCGCGGCCCCGGCCGGTGAGGATAACCACCCGCGTTTCCGCGCCCAGCCCGGCAAAGGCGGCCATCAGCTGAGCCATCAGCGCGCGCGACTGGGCGTTCAGCGCCTCGGGGCGGTTGAGGGTGATAACCGCCACCGGCCCGTGATGCTCAACCAGAACCACCTGTTCGTCCATTGCCCGTCTCCCGCCGGCATGCCAATCTGCCGTGAGTAGACAGGAAGGTCGCCCTGCCTGTCCATCCCCATTCGCTGGCACACAGGCTGTTGGGGGTAATGATCCGCCATGTGCGGATAGCGTGCGCCGGGGGATGGTTGGTGATGGAATAATCGGCAAGCGAGTCGGGACTCAAGGTTTCACAGGGGCGTTACCCCCTGCACCCCATTACGTCTCCCGGCGAGAGGTGGTGCCGGCGGCTGCCTCGTACCCACCTCACCGCGCCGCAGGCTGTTCAAGGCCGCTTCGCGGCAAGGCGCCTCGCGGATGCTGCGCAATAAAAAACAGTCATGGGGGTTTGGTGTAACACCCCCAAGACTATCTACTTCCTTATTGCTCCCGCACCGTCAGTCGCGCGCGCGGGCCCCGGCATTCACCGTACGGGCGGCCTTGTCGGCCACGTCCGCGCCGCGAATCTTGGCGCGGGCGGCATTCCAGTCGTCATCGGTCCAGTCCATAAGGCCGGTGAAGCGGTCGGTGCCCATCTGCCAGCCGGCGGCATCCACCGCGATGGTCTGCCCGCTGACAAAGCCGCCACCGGCCGAGAGCAGGAAGGCCACGACATTGGCCAGTTCTTCCGGCGCGCCGTTGCGGCCAAAGGCGTTGGACGCCTTGTTGGCATTGCTCAGGCCCTGATCATCGGTGAGCAGGCGCGCGGACATGCCTTCGGTGGGAAAGGCGCCCGGGCAGATGTTGTTGAGCCGGATTTCCTTCGGGCCCCATTCCACCGCCAGCGACTGGGTCATCGCCGCCACGCCGGCCTTGGCCATGGCGGCGGGGGTGGCGAAGGGACCGCCGCTCCACACCCAACTGGTGAGGATCGAGATGATCGAGCCGGGCAGGTTGCCGGCGATCCAGCGGCGGCCCACCTCCTGCGTCATCAGCCAGGTGCCGCGATAGACGGTGTCGGCAATGGCATCAAAGCCGCGCGGCGAGACATCCTGCGCGCGCGATACGAAATTGGCCGCCGCATTGTTGACGAGGCCGGTGAGCGGGCCGCCGTCTGCCCAGATGGTCTCGATCAGCGCGGCAATCGCCTCGTGGCTGCGGATATCGCAGGGCAGGCCGCGCACCCTGTCGGCGCCGATGGCCTGGTTGATTTCGACTGCCGCCTCGTCGAGCAGGCCGCCGCGCCGCCCGCAGATATAAACCCGCGCGCCCAGATGCGCGCAGGCCTCGGCCATGATGCGCCCCAGCCCGCTACCCCCGCCGGTGATGAGGATGCGCCCCTCGGCCAGAGCGTTGGGGGCCAGCACGAGCTTGGCGGGGTTGATCATGCTTTCTGATCCTTATGGTTTCGGGATGGCCGCCGGGGCCAGTTGCGCGCCGATATGCGAGACACCGCGCCCGGCCGCAATGCGTTCCTGCCGATGCCGCTCGCGATAGCCCTCGCGCTGGGCCTCGGTGCGCTCCGCGTGGCAGGCGGGGCAGCTCACCCCCTCCTCGAACAGCGGCGAGGCGCGATGGGCAGCGTTCAGCGGGCGGCGGCAGGCGTGGCACGGGCTGTGGGTGCCCGGCGCCAGACCATGCCCCACCGAGACGCGCTGGTCGAAGACGAAGCATTCGCCCTGCCACAGGCTCTCCTCGGGCGGCACAGCCTCCAGATATTTCAAAATGCCGCCGCGCAGGTGAAAGACCTCCTCCACCCCTTCCGCTTTCAGAAAGGCGGTGGATTTTTCGCAGCGGATGCCGCCCGTGCAAAACATGGCGACCCTCGGCGGGGCGCCGTCTCCCAGCAGCCGCTCCCGCTCTGCCCGGAACCATGCGGGAAAATCGCGGAACGAGGCGGTTTGCGGGTCTATCGCCCCGGCGAAAGAGCCCACCGCCACCTCGTAATCGTTGCGCGTATCGATCAGGATGGTGCCGGGCTGCGAAATCAGCGCATTCCAGTTTTCCGGCTCGATATAGGTGCCAACGCTGGCCAGCGGGTCGATATCCGGCTGGCCCATGGTGACGATTTCCGCCTTCAGCCGCACCTTCATCCGATAGAATGGCATGGCCGGCGCGCCGGAATATTTGACATCCACATCGGCGCAGCCGGGCAGGGCGCGGATATGGGCCACCACTGCGGCAATGCCCTCCGGCGGGCCGGCGATGGTGCCGTTAATGCCCTCTTTGGCCAGCAACAGCGTGCCCTTGACGCCGTGTTTGTCGCAAGCCTCGACCAGGCCGGCGCGCAGGGCGACACGATCGTCCAGCCGTGCGAACCTGTACAGCGCGGCCACGCGGATGGGCAGGGCGGGGCCGGGGGCGGCATCGGCAGGGGCGGTGGCGTTCTCGGGCACGGGAGCTATCCAAAGGCGTGGGCAGGAGGATGATTGATCGCGGCCATAGCCCCGTGGCGCCCACCTTGCCAGCCCGCACAAAAACCCGGGCAACCCGCCTGACGGCGCTTTACGCTGATCGCCCAATTACCCTATGCGCGGCAGGTTGCCGGCCCATGGCCGCGACGCGCCGCAAGCCGAATACAGGACACGCCCTTCATGCGCTCGCTGAAAACCCTTTTTGCCGTTCTCGCGCCTCTCGCCCTGCTGGGCGCCGCGCCCGCCGCATGGGCCGAGGATGCCCCGAAAGGCGGCCGCGTTGCGCTCACCTTCGACGATCTGCCCGGGCTCACCATTTTCGATAATCAGGCGTGGGTTGATTATGCCAACACCATGCTACTGCGCGGGCTCAAACGGCACCATCTGCCCGCGATTGGTTTCGTAAACGAGGGTAAGCTGGACGAGGACAGCCCGGATGATGGCAAGCCGGGCGAGATCGTGCGCGGGCGGCAGATCGCCAATCTGCGCAAGTGGCTGGATGCCGGCCATAGTCTGGGCAACCACACTTTCAGCCACGAATCCCCCAACGATCTGGGCGGGCAGGGCTATATCGCCGATATCGCCAAGGGCGAGCCGGTAACGCGCGAATTGCTGGCGGCCAGGCACAAACAGCTGCAGTGGTTCCGCCACCCCTATCTGGAAACCGGCTTTCCCGAGGCGGTGAAGAAGCAGATCGACGACTGGCTGGCCGCCCATGGCTATCGCGTCGCGCCGGTCACCATCGATTGCGACGACTGGGAATTCGCCGAGCCCTACGAATATGCGCTGGCCCACCACGAGCCAGCCAAGGTGCAGCGCGTTCGCGAGGAGTATCTCGCCTATACCGAGCGCACCGTCGCCTGGTACCAGCGCGCGTCGCAGGCGCTGTTCGGCCGGCAGATCGCCTTTGTCATCCTGCTGCACGACACGCGGCTGAATGCCGACAACATCGACGAGTTGGCCGAGATCCTCAAGCGCCGCCACCTGAAGGGGGTGAGCCTGGAAGAGGCGATGAAAGATCCGGCCTATCGGATTGGCGACCCCTATGTCGGGCGCGACGGCATCGACTGGATGGAGCGTTGGTCGAACGTGCTGCACAAGAGCCTGCCGTGGGACAGCTGGCAGGACGTGCCCAAGTCCATCGAGCAGGAATATGACCGGAACAACCCGGATCGCCACGCTGGCAAGTGAGGGGATGCGCTGAGATACGGTCCTGGGGGCAGCGCCGCACCCCCAGGACCGCGTTCCCTCAGGCCGCCGTTTCCAGCACCTTGCTCTCCGCCGGCAGACGGATCAGGTAGTCAAAGGCGGAGAGCGCCGCCGTGGCGCCACTGCCCATGGAGATGATGATCTGCTTGTAGGGCACGGTGGTCGCGTCCCCCGCCGCGAACACGCCGGGCACCGATGTGGCGCCGCGCGCGTCAACCTCGATCTCGCCGCGCGGGGATAGGGCGACGGTGCCCTTCAGCCACTCGCTGTTGGGCACCAGGCCGATTTGCACGAAGATGCCCTCCAGCTCCACCGTGTGGTGGGTCTTCGTGTCGCGGTCCTGATAGATCAGGCCAGAGACCTTCTCGCCATCGCCCAGCACCTCGGTGGTGCCAGCCGAGGTAATCACCCGCACATTGGACAGGCTGTTCAGCTTGGCCTGCAACACTGCGTCGGCGCGCAGCACGGGGTCGAATTCCAGCACCGTCACATGGCCGACGATGCCGGCAAGGTCGATCGCCGCCTCGATGCCGGAGTTGCCGCCACCAATCACCGCCACGCGCTTGCCCTTGAACAGAGGGCCGTCGCAGTGCGGGCAATAGGCCACCCCCTTGTTGCGATATTCCTCCTCGCCGGGCACGTTCATCTGCCGCCAGCGGGCGCCGGTGGAAAGGATGAGCGCGCGGGCCTTCAGCGAGGCGCCATTGGCCAGCACCAGCTCGTGCAGCCCGCCCGGAGCCGCCGCCGGGATCAGCTTTTCGGCGCGCTGCAGGTTCATGATGTCCACCTCATAGTCGCGGACATGCGCCTCCAGGCTGGCGGCCATCCTGGGGCCATCGGTGTGGCTCACCGAGATGAAGTTCTCGATGCCCATGGTATCCAGCACCTGCCCGCCGAAGCGTTCGGCCAGCACACCGGTGCGGATGCCCTTGCGCGCGGTGTAGATCGCCGCCGCGGCACCAGCCGGGCCACCGCCCACCACCAGCACATCGTAAGGCGCTTTCGCGTTCAGCGCGGTGGCCGCCTTGGCGTCGGCGTCGGTATCGAGCGCGGCGACGATTTCCTCGAGCGTCTTCTTGCCCGAGAGCCACATCGCGTCGTCCTTGAACACTGCCGGCACGGCCATCACGCCGCGCGCGTCCACCTCTGCCTGATAGGTGCCGCCCTCGATCAGCGTGGCGCTGTAGCCGGGGTTCTTCAGGGAGATCAGCGTGAGCGCCTGCACCACATCCGGGCAATTGTGGCAGGTGAGCGAGAAATACATCTCAAAGGAATTGCCGCCCGGAAGCGCCACGATCTGGCTCAGGATCTCGTCCGAGACCTTGGGCGGATGGCCGCCGGCCCACAGCAGCGCCAGCACCAGCGAGGTGAACTCATGCCCCAGCGGCAGGCCGGCGAAGCGCACGCGGGGTTCCGTGCCGGCCGGCGCTATGGTGAAGGAGGGGCGGCGCGCGTCGCCGCCATCGAAGCGGGCGGAAACCTTGTCCGACAGGGCGGCGATCTCCTCGATCAGCTCGCGCGTCTGGACGGATTTCGCATCGTCGCCAAGGCTGGCGACGAGCTCCACAGGCTCGCGCAGCATGGCGAGATAGGACGTGAGCTGGGCGGTCAGATTGGCGTCGAGCATGATAAACTCCATGGGATTGGGGTGGAAGGGAAAGGCCCGGGGCGGCGGAGGGGAGAGCAACCCCGGGCCTCGCCTGCCCCCGCGTGAAGCGGGGCGGCTATGGGTTCAGATTGGTGGCGGCCCGCAAGCCGCCACCGGTTTGAGCTGGCTCAGATCTTGCCAACCAGATCGATCGACGGGGCCAGCGTGGCATCGCCCGCTTCCCACTTGGCCGGGCACACCTGGCCGGGGTGCTCGCGCCAGTACTTGGCGGCCTTCACCTTGCGGACGAGTTCGGAAGCGTTGCGGCCCACGCCCTCGGGGGTGATCTCGACCAGCTGCACCACGCCATCGGGGTCCACCACGAAAGTGCCGCGATCAGCAAGGCCAACGCCCTCGCGCAGGATGTCGAAGTTGTTGCTGATGGTGTGGTTCTGGTCGCCCAGCATGTGATAC
>CAIXXP010000144.1 GCA_903923465.1 uncultured Sphingomonadales bacterium
CGGTTCAAACTGGATGCTGCACTAAACAGCGTCACGGTCGTAGGTCGCAAGGCGAAGCAGTCGTCTTAATGGGAGGTGATGGCAGCTTTGTGTAACTAGGCGATTGACACAGTGTGCATCTACGATGCAGGATCCCAATAACTTATATAAGGGCTTGAAAACATGGAATAAATTATGTTTTCACTGAGTTACACAAAGCTGTTCTAGGTTACTTAAAGCACTGAAATATAATGGAAATATGTTCGGTGAATGATCGAGTGGGAATAGGCGAGACCCATCGGTCCGCCGCGCGCTGAGGTAACGCGCCCGGTGACCGATGCCCCGTCGGCCCGGCGAACCCGCCCGGCCCCCCGCGCGATTTTGCGCTATACACGCCCCCGCGAAGCCCTAAGCTCGCCGGCAGACGGCGCAGTTCGACGCCGCAGTGGGAGAATTTGCAATGTTGCTGGGCATTTCCATCCGTTCCATCCTCTATGTCGTCTATTTCGTGGTGTCTTCGACCGTGGGCACCGTGCTGGTGATGAAGACCGATGGATTCCGCAACCTCGGCTGGTCGGTCATCGTCTCGCTCATCCTGCTGTCGGCCTATGTGGCGCTGGCGAACCTGCTGCGCGAGGGCGCGCCGCTGGCCATTGTCTCGCCGGTGCTCGCCGCTGTCTGCCCGCTGTTCACCATCGCCGGCGCGGTGCTGTTTCTCGGCGAGGCCGCCTCGGTCACGCGCATTGGCCTGCTGGTGGGCGCCTGTGTGATGATCGGCGTCGCGGCCAAGAACTAGCTCCGCCAACGCCTGACTGGGCCTAAAACGGGGGCAGGCAGGGCGCTCGCGCGGCGGGCGCCCACCGGCTTTTTACAAATGCGCGCCATCCTGTATCAGGCCCCGGCGCGTTTTTGGAAGGAATGCCGATGGCCACCACCACCCCGGTCTACAAACGGATCCTTGATCTGTTCGAGGCCGAAGGGATCACCACGCTTTTCGGCATTCCCGATCCCAATTTCGTGCATCTGTTTCTGGAGGCGGAGGCGCGCGGCTGGGTCGTCGTCTCGCCGCACCACGAGGCGGCTGGCGGCTTCATGGCCGAGGCGGCGAGCCGCATCACCGGCCGCCCGGCGCTGGCGGTGGGGGGGCAGGGGCCGGGGCTGGCCAATCTGATGCCGGCGATTCATTGCGCCATGGCCGAGCATTCCCCGGTGATCTTCCTCGCCGGCCAGCGCGCCCGGCCCAACGAGCGCCGCGTCGCGCGCGGCCGCTTCCAATATATGCCGCAAGAACCGCTGGTGGCCCCTTGCGTCAAATATGCCGGCGTCATCGAATATGCCGCGCAAACCGACGATGTGCTGCGTGAGGCCCTGCGCCGCTCGCTCTCGGGCACGCCGGGCCCCAGCACCATCGAGATCCCGCAGCCGGTGATGCTGGAGGAACTGCCGGAGACGCCGATCCTCCCCCCCGAGCACTACCGCCTCACCGCCCAAGGCGCTTGCGCCGAGAGTCTGGCCGAAGCCGCCCGCCTCATCGTCGCGGCCCGGCGCCCCATCCTGCTGGTCGGCCACGGGGTCTATACCAGCCGCACCGCCGCCGCCGTGCGCGACCTCGCCGAAGCCATGGCCTGCCCCGTCATCCAGACGCCCGGCGGCGCCAGCTACATCGCGGGGCTGGAGGACAGAACCTTCGCCTATGGCTTCTCCGATGTCGCCAATGCGGCGGTGGCCCAATCGGACCTCTGCGTCGCGCTGGGCACGGAACTTGGCGAGCCGGTGCACTTCGGCCGCGCCCGCCACTGGGCCGAAGGCAATGCCTCCCGCCGCTGGGTTCTCGTGGAGCAGGACCCCACCGCCATCGGCATCAACCGGCCCATCGATGTGCCGCTGGTGGGCGATCTGCGCGCCATCGCCCCGCAACTGGCCCGCGCCCTGCAAGCCACGCCCCGCGCGCCCCACCCGGAGCTAGCCACCCTCGCCGCAGCCGAGGCCGCCCGCCGCGCCAAACGCGCCGCCCAGGCGCGCACCCGGCCCGATGGCTCCGGCGAAACCCCCATCCACCCCGCCCGCCTCGTGGTCGAGGCCACCGAAGCCTTCCCGCCAGACGGCATCTTTATCCGCGACGGCGGCGCCATGGTCATCACCCAGTTCACCTACGGCCAGGCCCGCCCGCGCGATGTGTTGTGGAACCAGAACTATGGCCACATCGGCACCGGCCTGCCCTACGCCATCGGCGCCATGCTGGCCGACCGCGCCGCCACCGGCCACAGCCGCCCGGCCATGCTGCTCACCAGCGATTCCTCGTTCCTGTTCCACATCGCCGAACTGGAAGTGGCCGCGCGTGAGCATCTGCCGCTGGTCTGCGTCGTCGGGGTGGATAACCAATGGGGGCTGGAAGTCGCCGTCTACAAAAGCACCTTCGGCCCCGGCTCGGCGGAAACCGGCGCGCACTGGTCAAAGGCGGTGCGCTTCGATCAGGTGGCGCAAGGCCTTGGCTGTCACGGCGAATATGTGACCGTGGCCAGCGAGATCCAGCCAGCCATCGCCCGCGCCTATGCGTCGGGCCGCCCGGCGGTGGTGCATGTGGTCATCGACCCCAAGGCCAATTCCGAGGAAATTGCCAATTATGCCGAGTTCGCCAGCTGGTTTTCGTGAAGGGCTGAGGACCGAACCCTTCGCGCCAACGCCGACAGGAAAGGGGTGCAGGGGCTGGCCCCTGCGAAACCTACCTCTTCCCCCCGCCTTATCCCCGCCGTCAACGCACCCGCGTATAGGGTACAAAACTCTCCAGCCCCACCGTCCCGGCGTAGGTGAAGCCGGTCCGGTCACGCAGCGTCACGATATCCACGTTGCACAGCTGGTCGGTGGAACTTTTGGTGACGAGGATCTTGTCGGAATCCAGCGCGCTGGCATCCCTCGGCCGGTTCACATAGATCACGGAGCCGGCGTTGAACACGATGGCGGTATGGTCGATCACGGTCATGTCGTGCGAATCGAGCACGCTGATGCAGTCGACGGGTTTGCCGGCGACGCGGCCTTCCAGCATCTTGGCCAGTTGCTCCTCGCCGGTCATCCTGGGCGCGGCCTCTGCCGGTGCGCACAGCAGCATGGCGGCGGCGGCGGCCACCGGGGCGATCAGGGCGGATTTGCGCATGAGTGGTCTCCTTGGGGCATCCTCGTGCGCATAGCTTACACGGTCTGGCTGAACCAAGGCTGACCGGGCAGGCGGCGCAGAGCCTTGGCGCCCCAGCAGAATCGCCAAATCAACCCCCGAAAACAGCCCCCGAAATCCGCCCCGAAATCAGCCGGTCCCGCCCACCGTCAGCCCGTCGATCAGCAGGGTGGGCTGGCCCACGCCGGCGGGCACGCTCTGCCCGCCCTTGCCGCACACGCCAATGCCCTCGTCCAGCGCCATGTCGTCGCCAATGCCGGAAACGCGGGTCAGCACGCTGGGGCCATCGCCAATCAGCGTTGCCCCCTTGATCGGGGCGCCGATCTTGCCGTCCTCCACCAGATAGGCCTCGGTGCAGGTGAAGACGAACTTGCCGCTGGTGATATCCACCTGGCCGCCGCCAAAGCTCTTGGCAAAGATCCCCCGCTTCACGCGGCTCAGCAGCTCGGCGGGGTTATCGTTCCCGCCCTTCATGAAAGTGTTGGTCATGCGCGGCATGGGCGCATGGGCATAGGATTCGCGGCGGCCATTGCCGGTGGGCGCCACGCCCATCAGCCGGGCATTCAGCCGGTCCTGCAGATAGCCCTTGAGGATGCCGTCCTCGATCAGCACCGTCTCCTGCGTCGGCGTGCCCTCGTCATCCACCGAGAGCGACCCGCGCCGCCCGGCCAGCGAACCATCGTCGACCACGGTCACGCCCTCGGCGGCCACCCGCTGGCCCACCCTGCCGGAGAAAGCCGAGGTGCCCTTGCGGTTGAAATCACCCTCCAGCCCGTGGCCAATCGCCTCGTGCAAAATGATGCCGGGCCAGCCGGGGGCCAGCAGCACCGTCATCTCGCCCGCCGGCGCCGCCACGCTTTCCAGATTGGTCAGCGCCTGCGCTAGCGCGACATCAATCGCCCGGTTCCAGTTGGCCGGGTCGAACAGCGCGTCATACATCCAGCGCCCGCCCATGCCGAAACTGCCGGTCTCGCGCCGCCCATTGCTCTCGGCGACGATGGAGACGTTCAGCCGCACCAGCGGCCGCACATCCAGGCAAGCCTCGGCATTGGGCCGCACGATCTCCACCACGCTCCAGCTCGCCGAGAGGCTGGCCGTCACCTGCGCCACGCGCGGGTCCCGTGCGCGGGCGGCGGCGTCAATCGTCTCCAGCAGCGCCACCTTCTCGGCAAAGCCAATCGCGTCCAGCGGCGAGGCATCGGAATAAAGATGCCGGTTGTTGGCCCTCGGCGCTGCCGCCATGGGCGCGCTCGCCGGGTCCAGCAACGCCAGCGTTTCGCCTGCCCGCCTTATCGCGGCGGCGGAAATGTCGTTGGCATGGGCAAAGCCGGTCATCTCGCCCGAAACCCCGCGCAGGCCAAAGCCCGCATCGCGCGAATAATCCGCCGTCTTCAGCCGGCCATCGTCAAAGCCAAAGGCCTCGGAGGCGATGAACTGCAGATACAACTCGCCATCGTCGCAGGATTTCAACGTCTGCGCGGCGAGCTGGCGAGCCTCGTCCGGGGTCAGGTGGCCAGGGCGATAAAGCAGCGAGCGGGGGTCGGGATGCATGGTCATGGGAAAGGATATAGGACGAAGGTTGAAAAGCGCAAAATTGTTAGATGGAGAAGGGGGAGGGAGTGGAAGGTCGAAGATGCGAGGGACTCGTCCCTCGCGCTCCCATTACTGTCGGCGTGGCGCCATGGGTTCGGCCATGCGCCACCTCGCCGCGCCGCGGGCTTTAA
>CAIXXP010000145.1 GCA_903923465.1 uncultured Sphingomonadales bacterium
CGAAATGCTCGATGAGGATGCCGATGAAGCGTTCATACGAGCCGAAGATGGCGCGGTGGAGCATGACGGGACGATGCTTCTCGCCGTCCTCGCCGATGTAGCTGGCGTCGAGGCGCTCGGGCAGCACGCGGTCGGACTGGATGGTGCCCACCTGCCAGGTGCGGCCGATGGCGTCGGTCAGGTGCCATTCCAGCTTTGGCGCATAGAAGGCGCCCTCGCCGGGCAGTTCTTCCCAGCCATATTCCGGCGTGTTGAGGCCAGCGGCGGCCACGGCATCACGCAGTTCGTTCTCGGCCTTGTCCCACATGTCCTCGCTGCCGAAACGGTTTTCGGGGCGCAGGGCCAGCTTGATGGAATAGGTGAAGCCGAAGTCCTTGTAGACCCGGTCGGCCAGTTCGCAGAAGGCCTGCACTTCGGCGACGATCTGGTCCTCGCGGCAGAAGATATGGGCGTCGTCCTGGGTGAACTGGCGCACGCGCATCAGCCCGTGCAGCGCGCCGTGGGGCTCGTTGCGGTGGCAACAGCCGTTCTCGTAAATGCGCAAGGGCAGGTCGCGGTAGCTCTTGATGCCCTGGCGGAAAATCAGCACATGCGCCGGGCAGTTCATTGGCTTCAGCGCCATCCAGTCGGCCTCGCCGCTGATCACCGGGCCTTCATCGTCGACATTGGGCACTTCGTCGGGGATGACGAACATGTTCTCGCGATATTTGCCCCAGTGGCCGCTCTGCTCCCACTGGCGCGAATCCATGATCTGCGGGGTTTTCACCTCGCGATAGCCCGCGTCGTCGATGGCGCGGCGCATATAGGCCTCCAGCTCGCGCCAGATGCGATAGCCTTTGGGGTGCCAGAACACACTGCCATGAGCTTCGGCTTGCAGGTGGAACAGGTCCATCTCGCCACCCAGGCGGCGGTGGTCGCGCTTGGCGGCCTCTTCCAGCCGCATCAGGTGCGCGTCGAGCTGCTTCTTGTTCAGCCAGCCGGTGCCGTAAATGCGGCTGAGCATGGCGTTGTTCTGGTCGCCGCGCCAGTATGCGCCCGACACGCGGGTCAGCTTGAAGGCGGCGGCATCCAGCTTGCCGGTGGAGGGCAGGTGGGGCCCGCGGCACATGTCGAACCAGGAGCCGGCAGAGTCTTTTGGCCCGCTGTGATAGACGGTGAGATCCTCGCCCTCGGGCAGTTCGGCGGCCCACTCGGCCTTGAAGCTCTCGCCGGCCGCGCGCCACTGGGCGATCAGCGCGTCGCGGGCGACCACCTCGCGGAGCAGGGGCTTGTCGGCGGCGATGATGCGGCGCATCTCGGCCTCGATGGCGGGCAGGTCCTCGTCGGTGAAAGGGCGCGGCTTGCCATCCACCAGCTTCGGGGCGAAGTCGTAGTAGAAGCCGTCGTCCGTGCTCGGCCCGAAGGTGATCTGCGTGCCGGGAAACAGGCTCTGCACCGCCTCCGCCAGCACATGGGCGAAATCGTGCCGGGCAAGATCGAGCGCATCGGCCTCGTCCTTCGCCGTCACCAGCGCAAGCGTGCAATCGCCGGTGAAAGGCCTGGTGAGATCCACCAGCTCCCCATCGATCCGCGCGGCCAGCGCCGCCTTGGCGAGGCCCGGGCCAATCGCGGCGGCAACATCGGCAGGGGTGGAACCAGGCGCCATCTCGCGCGTGGAACCATCGGGCAGGGTGATTTTGAGCATCTCGGACATGCGGACGCCCATAGAGCATCGCGCAAAAAAGTGGGAACCGGTTTTTTGCATGGGCGATGCGGTGGCGAAATTTGCGAAGCGGCTTCGGGGAGGGTGGGCAGGAAGAAGGGATAATCGCAGGGGTGTTACACCCCTGCACCCCATTACTGTCGGCGTCGCGCCAGAGGGGTCAGCCCTGCGCAACCCCGCCGCGCCGCAGGCCTTAATGCCGCTGCGCGGCGGGGCACGACGCGGCGGTGATGGCGCTACACAGACAGTAATGGGGGTTTGGGGGTCTAAGGCCCCCAAGTCTATCCCCCTTCTCCCTCCCCCTTTTTGCGTGACGAAACAGGCCACCCTCGGGCAAAGAGGCGCCATGACCACCCCGCCAGACTTTCTGCCCGTCACCCATGCCGATGGCACCACGCGGGCCATTGCCTACCGCTTCACCCCCGCCGCGCCGGGCAATAAGGGGCCGGCCATCGTATTCCTGCCCGGCTATATGTCAGACATGGCCGGATCGAAGGCCATCGCCCTGTTCGACTGGGCCAAGCGACACGGCCATGCCTGCCTGTGCCTCGACTATTCAGGCTGCGGGCTCAGCGAGGGGGCGTTTGCCGACGGCACGCTCAGCCGCTGGCGCGCGGAAGTGCTGGCGCTGATTGCCGCCAAATGCGCAGGAGCAGTGCTGCTGGTGGGCAGCTCGATGGGTGGCTGGCTGATGCTGCTGGTGGCGCTGGCCCTGGAGGCCATAGCGCCGGAGCGGGTGGCCGGGTTGATCGGCATCGCCGCCGCGCCCGATTTCACCGATTGGGGCGCCAGCGAGGCCGACAAGGCGCTGCTCGCCGCCGGGCAGACGGTGTGGGAGGATAATCCCTATGGCCCCGAGCCCACCCCGACCCACCCCGGCTTCTGGGCCGACGGGCAGAGGCTGCAACTGCTCGGCGGCCCGATCGCCCTCGATTGCCCGGTGCGCCTGCTGCACGGGCAGGCCGATGGCGATGTGCCGTGGGAGATATCGCTGCGGCTGGCGGCGGCCTTGCGTTCGGGCGACGTTCAGGTGAGCCTGATCAAGGATGGCGACCACCGTCTGAGCCGGCCGGCTGACATTGCCCTGCTGCTGGCCACCGTCTCCGCCCTGCTCAACCCATCCTGATCCGGAACCCACGCCCATGTCTCTATCGCTCCTCCTCGCGCCGCTGTTGCTCGCCCAATCCGGGGAGATGATCGGGGGCGGCGCCGGGTCCGCGCTAAACCTGCCGACGATCGACCGCCCCTCGCACCCCAACCCGCGCCGAGCCAGCAAGCTGATCGACGCCGATGTGGCCGAAGCGGTTCCCGCCCGCCTCGGCCAATGCCTCGCCAGCGCCGGCGCGGAGCCGGATGCGACGGTGGATACCGCCAATGCCTGGCTGCGCGAATCCTCCGGCTCCGCCGCCGCCCTGCCGCAGCTGTGCCTGGGCACCGCGCTCAGCAACATGGGTAGCTGGCCTGCCGCCGAGGCCGCCTTCATCGCCGGGCGAGACGCGGCGGCACCCGGAAATCGCCCGCTGCGGGCCAGGCTGGGCGCCATGGCGGGCAACGCCGCCCTGGCCGATGGCGAGGCGCCCCGCGCTCTGGCCACGCTGGATGTTGCCGCCACCGACGCCCGCGCCGCCCATGATGCGCCCCTCCTCGGCGAAATCGAGATAGACCGCGCCCGCGCGCTGGTAGCGCTGCACCGCGAGGCCGAAGCCGCCACCGAGTTGGCCGACGCCCGCGTGTCCGCCCCGGGCAGTTCGCTGGGCTGGCTGCTGTCGGCCACGCTGTCGCGGCGCATGGGGCACCTGGCCGAGGCGCAGGCGCAAATCGAAACCGCCGCGAAACTGGCCCCCACCGATCCCGAAATCGGGCTGGAGGCGGGCGTTATCGCCGCGCTGGCCGGGCAGGATGCGGCAGCGCGCAAGAGCTGGCAATCGGTCATCGCCGCCGCGCCCGATACCGACGCGGCGACCCACGCCCGCGCCTATCTCGCCCAGCTGGGGCCGGAGGGGACGAAGGCGCCGGGGGGCGGAGGCGGGCATCCCTGATTTGGGAGAGGGAAAAGTGGGAAAGTCTTGGGGCCTTGGGCCCCAAACCCCATTACTGTCGTTGTCGCGGGAATAGCGCGGCGTTCCGTCTTGCCGCCACGGGGCCACAAAGCTTGCGGCGCGGTGAGGTTGGGCACGACGCTGACTTCAGCCCTCCCCTCCCGCCGGACGACGCGACGAGGTGCGGGGGCTAGCCTCTGCTATCTACCTACTTCCATCCCATTTTCCCCTTCCCCCCAGCCGCCTGCCGGCAAAGTGTTGACCTTTGCGAAAATCTGGCGAATCCAAACGGGATGAAACACGCAGACATCGTTATCGTCGGCGCCGGCCATGGTGGCGCCCAATGCGCCATCGCCCTGCGGCAGAATGGCTTCACCGGCAGCATTGCCATCATCGGCCGCGAGAGCGAGCCGCCCTATGAGCGGCCGCCGCTGTCCAAGGAATATTTCGCCCGGGAGAAAACCTTCGACCGGCTCTACATCCGCCCGCCCGCCTTCTGGGGCGAGAAGGATGTGCGGCTGGCGCTGAACACCGAGGTGACGGCGGTTGACCCTGCCGCGCATAGCCTCACCCTGTCGGATGGCACCGTCTGCACCTATGGCAGGCTGGTATGGGCTGCGGGTGGCGATCCGCGCCGGCTCACCTGCCCCGGCGCCGACCTCGCCGGCGTGCATGCGGTGCGCACACGGCAGGATTGCGACCAGCTGATGGGCGAGATCGACGGCGGGGTGAAGGCCATCGTCGTTATCGGCGGCGGCTATATCGGGCTGGAGGCGGCGGCCGTGCTGACCAAGCTGGGCTGCAAGGTGACGCTGCTGGAGGCGCTGCCCCGCGTGCTGGCCCGCGTCGCCGGGCCGGAACTTTCTGCCTTCTACGAGGCCGAGCACCGCGCCCATGGCGTCGACCTGCGCACCGGCGTGGGCGTGGAGGCGCTGCTGGGTGAGGGTCGGGTAAACGGGGTTCGCCTCGCTGACGGAAGCACCGTGCCCGCCGATGCGGTGATCGTCGGCATCGGCATCGTGCCCGCTGTCGGCCCGTTGCTGGCCGCTGGCGCCGAGGGGCCGGCCGGCATCGCGGTGGACGACCACTGCCGCACCAGCCTGCCCGATATCTTCGCCATCGGCGACTGCGTGGCCTTCGCCTGCGATTACGCCGACGGCACGGTGATGCGCGTCGAATCGGTGCAGAACGCCAACGATCAGGCCACCTGCGTCGCCAAGGCCATCTGCGGCGCACCCGCCGCCTATCACGCCTTCCCGTGGTTCTGGTCGAACCAATATGACCTCAAGCTGCAAACCGCCGGCCTGTCCGTGGGTTACGACGCCACCGTGCTGCGCGGCTACCCGGCCAACCGCAGCTTCTCGGTGATCTACCTGAAGCAGGGTCGCGTCATCGCGCTGGACTGCGTGAACTCCGCCAAGGACTATGTGCAAGGCCGCAAGCTGGTGGAGGCGCGGTTGAACCCGGATGTGGCCAAGCTGGCGGATACGGAAGTGGCGTTGAAGGAATTGATCCCGGCTTGAAGGAGGTCAGGTGCGAGGGACTCGTCCCTCGCGCTCCCATTACTTGTCGGCATTGCGCCAAGGGTTCGGCCCTGCGCAAGCTTGCCGCGCCGCAGGCCTTAAAGCCGCTTCGCGGCCGGGCGCCCCCTCGCAGAACACGCACGAACGCCGACAGTATTGGGAGCGCGAGGGGGTACCCCCCTCGCACCTTACTCTTCCCCTTTCCCCTCTCCCCCCTCCAGCCTCGCCAAAGCCCACCCAGCCGCCTCCGCCACCACCGGATCGGCATCGCCCAGCAAGGCGCGCACCGGCCCCGCCAGCGCCGCATCGCCACTGTTGCCCGCCGCATAGAGGCAGTTGCGCACAAACCGGTCGCGCCCGATGCGCTTGATTGGCGAGCCGGAGAACAGGCGGCGGAAGGCCCCGTCATCCAGCGCCAGCAGCTCGGCGAGGCGAGGCGCGGCCAGTTCCGCGCGGGGCAGGAAGGCGCGCATGGTGTGGGCGGTGCTGGCGAATTTGTTCCATGGGCACACGGCCAGGAAATCGTCGCAGCCATAGATGCGGTTGCCCAGCGCCTCGCGAAATTCCAGTGGAATGGCGCCCTTGTGCTCGATGGTAAGGTAGGAAATGCAGCGCCGCGCATCCAGTTGGTAGGGGGCGGGGAAGGCATTGGTGGGGCACGCGCGCTGGCAGGCATCGCAACTGCCGCAGCTGTCGCGGCCGGGCTTGTCCACCGGCAGGTCCAGCGTGGTGTAGATCATGCCGAGGAACAGCCAGCTGCCATGCTGGCGCGAAACGAGGTTGGTGTGCTTGCCCTGCCAGCCCAGGCCCGCCGCCTGCCCCAGCGGCTTTTCCATCACCGGGGCGGTATCGACGAAGACCTTGACGCCGATGTCGCCCCCGTTCCCTGGCAGCCCCCGCCGCGCCGCCTCGGCGACCAGCCAGCGGGCCAGCGCCTTCAGCGCCTTCTTCACCGTGTCGTGGTAATCGGCGCCTTGGGCATAGGCGGAAATGCGGGCGCGATCCGGCCGCTCGGCCAGCGCCAGCGGGTCGGCGGATGGCGCATAGCTCATGCCGAGGGCGATAACGCTTTGCGCCTCGCCCCACAGCGCTTGAGGGCTTTCGCGGTGGTGGGCGCGATCGGCCATCCACGCCATCTCGCCGTGGCGCCCATCCGCCAGCCACGCGGCCAGACGGGCGGCGGCCTGCGGATCCTCGGCGGCGGGCGCCACCCCGCAGGCGGCAAAGCCCAGCCGGACCGCCTCCTCGCCCAGCGCCACGCGCAGTTCGGCAAGGCGCTGGGCGAGGCTGGGGACAGCGGGCGCCGGGACGGGGGAAGCAATGGCCATGCCCCTGCCTAGCCCAGCCGGGCGCCAAAGCCGAGAGGGCAGGCGCTTTCTTCGCCGGTTGACCGGGCGCGGGGCCGCCCGCATGACACAGAGCCATGATCCCGTCCCCAACTCCCCATGCTTTGCCCGCCGGCGCAGACAGGCCGCCGCCCGTGCCCCGCCGCTTTTGGCTGGCGGCCATAAGCCCGGCGCTGTTCGCCTGCCTGTGCTTTGCCCTCGCCCGCACGGTCCACAAGCCGATCACCACGGACTATCTGCGCCTGCAGGATATCTGGCTGCTGCCGGTGCAACTGGGGCTGGCGGCGCTGATGCTTGGCGTGCTGGCGGTGCCGGGGTGGCGGCATATGCGGCCGTTTACCCTGACGAACCGGAGCGTGGCGCTGCTGGCGCTGGCGATGGTGCTGCTGGCCTATGCCGGGCACCGCTGGCTGCTGCTGGGCTATGACCTGAGCCGCGACGAGCAGATGGCCACATTCGATAGCTGGATTTATGCGCATGGACGGCTGGCCTGGCCCCTGCCGACGGGCTGGCAGGGTGATGCAGGCGCGCTCAACCTGTTGTTCATGCTGCCAGTGGCCAGGCCCGTGGCCTGGGTTTCGGCCTATCTGCCAGGCAATGCCGCCTTGCGGGCGCTGGTCGGGCTGGTGGCGGACCCTGCCCTCACCGGCCCGCTGCTCACCGGCCTCAGCGTGGCTCTGGGCTGGGGTTGCGCGCGGCGGTTGTGGCCGGATGACCGCGAGGCCGGGCTGGTGGCGGTGGCGCTGCTGGCGCTCTCCGGCCAGGTGGTGATGGCGGGGATGACGGCCTTTGCCATGCCCACCCATCTGGCGGCGAATCTGCTGTGGCTCTGGCTGTTTCTGGCCGACCGGCGCCGCAGCGATCTGGCGGCGCTGGCGGTGGGGTTCTTGGCCACCGGCATTCACCAGCCGCTGTTTCACCCGCTGTTTGTCGCACCGTGGCTGGTGCTGCTGCTGGTGCGCCGGCGCTGGGGGCGGCTGGCGCTGTTTTCCGGGGCCTATCTGGCGATCGGGCTGTGCTGGCTGGCCTGGCCCCATCTGACGCTGGGGCTGGTGACGGGGCCACAATCGCTGACCGCCAGCGGGGCAGACTATCTCTCGCGCCTGCGCGATACGCTGGCGCTGGCCGACCAGCGCTGGCCGATCATGGCGGCGAACCTGTTGCGGGGGCTGTGCTGGGCGCCGTTCGCCCTGCTGCCGCTGCCCTTGCTGGGCGCCGGGCTGGCGCGGCGCGAGGCGCCGGCGGCGGCGCTGCTGGGCGGGGTGTTGCTGCCGCTGGCGGTGATGGCGCTGATCCTGCCTTATCAGGGCCACGGCTTCGGCTATCGCTATCTGCATGGCACGCTGGGCAATGTGGCGCTGCTGGGTGCCTATGGCTGGCGGCGGCTGGCCCCGTGGCAGGCGCGGCTGCGCCCGGCGCTGCTGGCGGGCTTGGTGCCGGGCGCGCTGGTGGCCATGCCCGTGGAGGCGGGGCTGGCGCACCGGATTTACGCGCCCTTTGCCCACACCAGCGCCGCCATCGACGCCACCGGCGCCGACTACGCCATCATCGGGGCGAACGATGCCCCCCTCGCGCTCGATCTCGTGCGCAACCGGCCGGATCTGGCGAACCGCCCCATTCGCCTTTCCGCCGGCGATATCGCCGATATCGACGCCTTGGCCGGGCGCATCTGCCGCGGCGGCGCGACGGTGGCCCTGCCGGCGGACAGTTTCTTTGCCGCGATCAATGCCACATTCGGCGCGGCGCCCGGCGGGCAGGCCGACGCCCGCCTCGCCCCGCAAACCGCGCTGCTGGCCGATGCCGGGTGCAGGGTGGTGGCGCTGCGATAGCGGCGCGCTAGGCGGCGTCGCCCTTCAGATAATGGGCAATGATGCGCGCCTGCGCCTTGCTCAGCTCCTCGGGCGGCAGGCGGGGCATATCGCTCGCCACCTGATACCGCGTGGCGGCCAGCCGCTCGACCGAGGCGAACAGCACCACCGCATCCGCATAGGCCTCGATGGTGCGCAAATGGGGCCGCGTGCGCTTGGCGGCCTTCGCCAGCCGCTCGACAACGGGCACGCAATCGGCCGTGCGCATATCCTGAAACCGGACATTGCCCCGGTCGGATTCGAGGTTGCGATATTGCAGGACATGGCAGTGCTTGTCCCACACCCGGTTGAACGCGTCGATGAAGGAGCGCGCATCCAGGGCCAGCTTCACGGGGTCGCGGAACCACTCCGCATGGCTGTCGAAGGTGGCGGCAAATTCCGCTCCGGCCTCCAGGCTGAGCGCATAGAGGACGGCGGAGACGTCGTCGAAATAGACATAGAAGGTGGCCGGAGCCATGTTGGTCTGCTTGGCGATGGCCGCAACGGTCAACTGCAGGGGCGATACCTGCCGCAACAATTCGCGGGTGGAGGCCAGCAATCGCGCGCGCGTTTCCCTGCCCTTGCGCCCCAACGTGGCGTTGCCCCTCCCACAGTCGATATTTTCCCTCAACCCCAGATCCTTTCCAGATCTTTCTTGGCCGGGCCTCACAGCGCCGCCCCGCCCCGCGAATATGGCTTTTTCATGCGTTTGTCATCGGGCAATGGAATCGCCGCGCCGGCGCGGCGATATTGGCCCTTGCCAATTTTCGGCCCCGCCCGGTATCGCCGGTGCGCGGGCCCTGAAGCCTGCGGGATGCAAGCGGGATATGCCGATGAAACTGGACTATGGCCTGGCCGGCAAGAAGGCGCTGGTTTGCGGATCGAGCGCGGGAATTGGCCGGGGCTGCGCGCAGGCGCTGGCCGATGCCGGCGCGCATGTCGTGCTCAATGCCCGCTCGGCGGACCGGCTGGCAGCAGCGGCGGCACAGATCGGCGCGGGGGCGGAGGGCAGGGTCGAGTGGGTGGTGGGCGATGTGACCAACGCCGCCGAGCGCGCCGCGATCCTCACCGCCCATCCCGACATCGACATCCTCGTCAACAATTCCGCCGGCCCGCCGATGGGCGATTTCCGGGGCTTTGACGAGGCTGCCTGGGTCGCGGCGCTGGAGGCCGGCATGATCACCCCGATCATGATGATCAGGGGCACCATCGATGGCATGATAGCGCGGCGCTGGGGGCGCATCATCAACATCACCTCTTCGGCGGTGAAGGCCGCGCTGCCCTTGCTGAGCCTGTCGAACGGCGCGCGCAGCGGCCTCACCGGCTTCGTCTCCGGCCTCGCCCGCGAGGTGGCGATGCATGGCGTGACGATCAACAATCTGCTGCCCGGGCGCATCGACACCGAGCGGCTGGCCAGCGTCATTGGCAAGGTGGGTGAGACCCAGGGCCTCTCCTACGAGGAGGCCGCGCGCAAGGCGGCGGCCGGCAATCCGACCCGGCGCTTCGGCACGGCAGAGGAAATCGGCGCCTATTGCGCCTTTCTCGCCAGCCGGCAGGCCGCCTATGTCACCGGGCAGAACCTGCTGGTGGATGGCGGTGAATATCCTGGCCTTTAAGGGCATGCAGAGAATGGGAACGAGATGAAAAAAGGCTATTGGATGGTGCGGATCGATGTGACCGACCCCGAGCATTTCCCCGAATATATGGCGGCCAGCACAGCGGCGGTGGCAGCGTTTGGTGGCCGGTTTCTGGTGCGCGGGGGGCAGGCGCAGGTGGCCGAGGGCGCCTCGCGGCGGCGCCATGTCATCATCGAATTCGACAGCTACGCGCAGGCGCAGGCCTGCTACACCTCGGCGGAATATCAGCAGGCGGCGGCCCTGCGCCAGCGCTATGCCGGAACGGATTTCGTGATCGTCGAGGGCAACTGACGCTTCAGCGCGGGGGCGCCACCGCACAGGCCAGCACCGCCTCGGCCATCGCCCGCCAGCTGTACAGCCGCGCGGCATAGGCCGCCATCGCCGCCCGAGATTCCGCCCGTGATGCCGCCCGTGATGCCGCCGGTTCTGGCGCATCCGGCGCCAGCGTGTCGATCGCCGCCGCGCAGGCCCGGGCCGAGCCTTCCGGGTCCGCCAGATCGATCGGCACACCGCGCAGCCATGCCGCCGCGCCCGGGTCGGCCCGGTCGGAGGGTTGGCCGCAGACCACCGGCAGACCGCAGGCCATCGCCTCCTGAATCACCAGCGGATAGCCCTCGCCCACCGATGGCAGCAACAGCAGATCGGCCGCGCGATAGAGGCCCGCCAGCGCCTGCGCCGATTGCACGCCCAGCACATGGACATTGGGCAGGCCCCAGCCCGCCGGATCCATCGGCCCCGCGCCCGCCAGCAGGAAGGTGAGGTCGCCGCGAGAGGCTGCCAGCGCCCGCAGCACCGCCAGCCCCTTCTTTTCGACAAAGCGGCCGACGAACAGCACCCGCCTGCCGCTGCCCGGCAGCGGCGCCCCCCGTCCATCCTCCGGCGCGCCCTGCGGCGAAAATATCGCCCCATCCACCCCGTTGAACACCAGATGGCACGAGCGGCGCGGCGGGCTGCCGAGCAGGGCCTCGCGCACCGTGGCGCTGATGAACACCACCTCGTCGGCCGCGCCCAGCATCGGGCGGGTGACCAGCAGATTGGCCAGCCCCATCACCCCGCGCAGCACGGGCGAGGCGAAGGGAATGGCGGCAATGTGCTGAATCAGCACCACGCGCCCCCTCCATCCCCCCAGGCGCCGCAACCTGCCCATCAGCATCGCGGCGATGGAGGTGACGTAGAGCGCGTCGTGGATGACCAGCGCATCGGCCCGGCCCACTTCGCGCCACAGGGCAGCCAAGCCGCGCGGCCCGGGGATCGGCATGGGCAGGCCGGTCAGTGCCTCGGTGGGGTTGATGCAGGCCAGCGGCACGGCCTTGGCAATGTCGGCATCCGGGGGCGTTTCACCGCTGGCGGCCCAGATGCTCTCGTGCCCCAGTGCGGCGAATTGACGCACCAGATGCCCCGCCACCCGCTCCAGCCCGCCGCCGTGGCTGTCGAAGAAATGGCTGACGGTGAGGATCCGCATCGGCTCGCCCCCCTCACGCCTGCCGGTGCCGGCCGATGGCCCAGTGGCTGAGCGCGAAGTTCATCGCGATCATGCAGCCGGAGGCCAGCGGCGAGGCATAGATCATCGGCAGGCCAGCCCATAATCCGGCGCCATGCCGCCACAGCCAGATGGTGACAAACGACAGCGGCACATTGGCCGACATCGCCAGTGCATAGCGGCCGAACGGCTGCCAGCCCAGCGCCCGGCGAAAGGTGGCGCGGCTGTGCAGGCCATAGCCGGCACACGTCACCAGCATGAAAGACAGCACCACCCCCGCGATCAGCGGTGCGCCCAGCCAATCCATGCCGATGATGATGGCATTGTGCAGGGCGAGGCAGAAGCCCGCCACCATGCCATAGACCATGCTGGTGCGGGCGATCACGCCTGCCCCGGGCTTTCCGGCTCCGGGTCCGGCGCCACCCGCGCCAGCACCAGATAGACGCAGGCGTTGTCCATCCGCATCTGCGCCGGGGTAATCGCGTCCTCCAGCAGCCCGCGCAGGTTCATCACCACCGCCAGCAGCCCGGCGATGATCGGCCCCAGCAGCGGCAGGCGGCGCAGCACATAGGCAAAGCCGGTCAGCCGCAGCATGGTCGTGGTCGCCAGCGGCCCGGCGATGGCAAAAATCTCCTCCACCATCAGCCCGCGTGATTCCAGATCGAGCACCAGCCCGGTGCGCGTCCAGCGGCGATAATCGGTGGGGTGGGGGTGATAGAGCCAGGTGCCGTGGGTGGAGAGCAGCAATGTGCCGTCTGGCTTCAGCAGGCGCCGGATCTCGGCGCAATAGGCATCCAGATCGGCGACATGTTCGAGCACCTGCGCCGATAGCACCGCCCCGGCGCTGGCCGCGGGCAGCGGCACCCGGCCCTCGGGCGATATGGTCAGCTTGCCCGAGGGCGGCTGGTTATCGGCATTCTCTGGCCCGATGTCGGCGGGGCGATAGTCGAAGCCCAGCCCGCGCAGCAGCGGCCCATAGGGCATGTCGCCACAGCCGAAATCCACCACCAGCGCGCCGGGCGCCACATGGGCGCGCGCCTGCTGCGCCAACAGGCGGGCCAGAGGGCGCAATTGTAGCCAGTCTGTATCCCAGATGCGCGGATTCACCCGGCGATGGGCTAGATGGTGGTTGCTCACTGGCCCGGCAATTTGCTGGTGGAGGGGCGGGGCACGAAGGCGCTGTCGTGTCCGGCGATGATGGAGAGCAGAAAGCCGCCCAGCGCCGTCTGCAGCCCCACGGCGCCAATAGCCAGCGTCACCACCAGCGGCAGCACCGAGGGCAGCGCGACAAAGCCCGCCCGGCGCCACAGCACCGCAATCACGATCAGCCCCAGCGCGGAGAGCGCCATCAGCACCACCCCCACCATCAGCGCCGTCTCCAACCGCAACACATGCCCCCAGCGCGCCAGCGAGGGCCGCAGGCGGCGATAGCCACCCCGCACCCCATGGAAATGCGAGGCCATGGCCATGATCGCCGAGAAATGCCCCACCGTCAGCAGAAAGCCGGCCAAGATCGTCCAGCCGGTGCCGAAATTGGAAACGCCCGGCAACACGCCCGTCTCGTGCAGGGCGGCGATGACGAAGATTTCCACCGCCGCCAGCATCGCCAGAAACGCGGGCACGCCAAATACCCATGTCGGGCTCAGCATCAGCAGATAGCGCAAGTGCCGCCAGCCATCGCGCCAGGGGCGCAGGTGCGGCGGGCGGTCGCGCAGATCGGGCCCCAGCGTGGCCGGCACCTGATCGATGCGCATTTCGCGCAAGGACGCCTTGATCACCATCTCGCTGGCGAATTCCATGCCGGTGGAGGACAGGCCGCAATCGAGGAAGGCCCGCTTGGTGATGGCACGGATGCCGCAATGGGCGTCGTCTATGCCGGAGCGGAAGAACAGGTTCAGCACACCGGTGAGTGCCGGATTGCCGATGTAGCGGTTCTTCCAGGGCATGGCGCCGGGCGCTATGCCGCCGGCAAAGCGGCTGCCCATGCACAGGTCGGCGCCGTCGATCAGCCGGCCGATCATCGCCACGCCATCGGTGAAATCATAGCTGCCGTCGGCATCGGCCATCAGCAGATAGCGGCCCCGCGCACCCTCGCAGCCGCCGATGAGGGCCGCGCCATAGCCGCGCCGCGATACCGGCTCCACGCGGGCGCCGAGGCTTTGCGCCAGCGCCTGGCTGCCATCGGTGGAGCCATTGTCGGCGATCACGATCTCGCCCGAGAGGCCATAGCGGGTGGCGATGCCCTCCAGCGCGATCTGCGCATTGGCGATGCACCACGGCAGGCTCTCGCGCTCGTTGAGGCAGGGCATGATGATCGAGACATCCGGCATCGTGCCAGCGTCGTTATCGGTGGCGCGGGGCGGAGCAAAAGATTCGGTCAAGCTGTGCGATCCCGGCTGGGCGAGGGGGTTTTGCCCGTGCCGGATGGCGCGGGATCCACATAGGTTGCCTCCCTAACAGCCGCGCGCGCCAATGAAAACTCCCGGCATGGCCTCCGCCCCGCCCATGGCCAGGGCGCCTGTTGCGAACAGGATACTTCCGCCTGCCCACGCCGGGTGCCGGAACTTGGGCGGGGCGGCGGCGTTCCAAGGGGAGATGTGTGAAGGAGGAGCGATATCATGGCAGACAATCAAGGCAGTTCGGGCAATTCGGGCAACAACGCGGGCATGTTCGCGATTGCGATCGTGCTGTTGCTGGCGGTTCTGGTGGGCGGCTATCTGTTCGAGCAGTCCAACAACAGCACTTTCGCCAAGAATGACGCCGTGGCCGGGGCCGCCAATGCCGTCGGCAAGACCGCCGACAAGGTTGGCAATGCGGCGGACAAGGCTTCCAGCAACTAGAAGACCAAGGGTGGGGCAACCGGCATGCCGCGCCTGTGGCTGCCGGTTGCCGGTTGCCCCACCGGTCAATGCCTTAATGGGAACCGTGCCAGATCCACCAGCCCAGCGCCATGCCGAGGATGGTGCAGCCCATGCTGAAGAACAGCATGTAGCGCACCACATGGGGCGTCATGCCGCCTCGGGCGCTGTCGGTTTCAAGATGCACGGGTTTGCTGTTGTCCTCCATCGGTCTGGCCTCGCGCTGGGGAAGGGCTGACGCCGGGCCGACCGGCCCTCCGCCGCCTTCGCATGGATGCGAATACTACGCCGCACCGGCGCCAAGGTTCCCGGAGACGCATCGCTGGCGGGGGCGGAATGGCGAGGGGTTGTTCGCCCTCAGGGTTGCAGGTGCATGTCCATCATCGGCCTGGGCACCATCAAGTTCGCGTTCAGGTGAACCATGATCCACAGCGAACCGGCAATGACGATCCCCACGACGAAAACGCCAAAGGCCAGCGCGAGGATGGTGTTCAGGCTGTCTGGCCCGGTGGTGACGTGCAGGAAAAACACCAGATGCACGCCCATCTGGGCAATCGCCAGCGCCGCGAGGGCCATGGGAATGGCGGGCCGGAAGATCAGATCCGGGCCGCTCGCCACCCAGAATGACGCCGCGGTCAAACCCGCCGCCGCGATGAAGCCGGTCAGATAGTTGCGGATGGCTGCCGCCACGTCGCGCGGCCCGGTCGGGGGCTCGCCCGGCGCGCCGCCGGTGTCTGGTGTCGTCTCGGCCGGCTGGTTCATGGGCTTGTTCCCAGAAGATAGACATTGGTGAAGATGCCCACCCAGATGATATCCAGCGCATGCCAGAACAGGGTGAAGCACAGGCCTCTGCGCAGCATGTCCGGGCGGAAACCCTTCACGCCAAACTGCGCCATCATCGTGCCCAGCCACAACAGGCCGACCGCAACATGGGCGCCATGCAGACCAATCAGCGCGAAAAAGGCGGAGAGGAAGGCGCTGCGACCGGGCCCGGCCCCGCCCGCGACCATACGGGCCAGCTCGTCCGCCTCCAGAAGCAGGAAGCCCAGCCCGAGCAGGCCGGTGAGCAACAGCGAGGCCTGCGTCCACAGCATGCTGCGAAATTGGGCCGCTATGCTGCCCATGCCGCAGGCCAGGCTGGAGAGCAGCAGGCACGCCGTTTCGATGAATACCGTTTTCAGGTGAAACAGGCCGACCGGACCCGGCCCGCCGGCGGTCGCGTGCGAGAGCACCGCATACGAGGCGTAGAACCCGGAGAAGATGACGAAGTCGGATAGCAGGAATATCCAGAAGCCATAGGCGCTGATGATCCGCCGCGCTGGGGGGCCCGCGTATTCCCCCGCCTCGGCGGGTGCCGGGCCGGAGGTGGACGGCAAGGGGCCAGCCGCGGTGATGCCCGGCCGCAGGCGCCCGTGATCAATGCGGGCAACCGCGTCGGCGCTCAGTGTTTCCTCGCCATGGTCGCGCCAGGCGAAGCGCACGAACACGGCAAAGGCGCCCGAGAGGCCCACCGCGGCCAGCCACCAGATATGCCAGATCAGCGCGAAGCCAGTGACCACCGCGAAGAAGGCCGCGACAAAGCCGGTGGCGCTGTTACGCGGCAGCTGCACGGCGGCGTAGGCCGGAGCACTTCCCTCGCGCGCAGCCTGCTTGGCGCGCCAGTGGGCGTCCAGCGCCTCCACATGGGGCAGGATGGCAAAGTTGAACGCCGGGGGCGGCGATTGGGTGCTCCATTCCAGCGTACGGCCATGCCACGGGTCGCCGCTGGTGTCGCGCAGATCGGCCCGGTGGCGGATGGAGACGATGAGCTGCGTGATCTGGCACGCGATGCCGCAGCCGATGAGCACGGCGCCACCGGCCGCCAGCCGCAGCCAGGGCTGCCACGCGGGGTTGTCGTAATGTTGCAGGCGCCGCGTCATCCCTTCCAGACCCAGCACGTAAAGTGGCATGAAGGCGAGATAGAAGCCCACCACCCAGAACCAGAAGGCGGCCCTGCCCCAGCCCTCGTGCAGCCGGAAGCCGAAGGCCTTGGGGAACCAGTAGGTGTAGCCGGCGAAGGCCCCGAACAGCACCCCGCCAATCACGACATTGTGGAAGTGCGCGACCAGGAACAGCGAATTGTGCAGCACGAAATCGGCCGGGGGCACCGCCAGCAGCACCCCGGTCATGCCGCCGATGGTGAAGGTTGCCATGAAGGCGAGGGACCACAGCATCGGCACCTGAAAGCGCACCCGCCCGCCCCACAGGGTGAACAGCCAGTTGAACACCTTGACGCCCGTGGGCACCGCGATGATCATCGTCATGATGCCGAAGAAGCCGTTGACGTCGGCCCCGGCGCCCATGGTGAAGAAGTGGTGCAGCCACACCATGAACGACAGCACGCATATCGCCATGGTGGCCACCACCATCGAGCGATAGCCGAACAGCGGCTTGCCGGAAAAAGTGGCGATGACCTCGGAAAATATGCCGAACGCCGGCAGGATGAGGATGTAGACCTCCGGATGCCCCCAGGCCCAGATGAGGTTGATGTACATCATCGAGTTGCCACCGGCATCCACCGTGAAGAAGTGGAAATCGAGATAGCGGTCGAGCAGCAGCATGCCCAGGGTGGCGGTCAGGATGGGAAAGGCGGCGACTATCAGCAGGCTGGAGGCCAGCGAAGTCCAGCAGAACATCGGCATGCGCATCAGCGACATGCCCGGCGCGCGCAGCTTCAGAATGGTGGTGACAAAGTTGATCCCCGTCAGCAGCGTGCCGTCGCCCGCCCTCTCCATTCTCGGCCGGGGCCCGGCCGCGATGGCCGGGCGCAAGGTGGCGATTCTGTTCGCGGAGGGCTCCAATCTGGCGGCCATCGCCCAGCTGAAGGAGCAGATCGCGGCCAAGGGCGGCCACGTTGTCCTTGTCGCCACAAAGGTGGGCGGGCTGCCGGTGAAGGGCGGCACGCTGAAAGCCGACGGTCAGCTGGCCGGCAGCCCCTCCGCCCTGTTCGATGCCGTCGCCTCGATCATCATGCCCGATGCCGCCGAAGGCCTGGCCAAAAACGCCGCTGCCCGCGCCTGGTTCGCGGATGCCTTTGCCCATTGCAAGACCATCGGCGCCTGCCCTGCCACCAAGGCCTTGCTGGAGCGATGGGGCATCGAAGCGGACAAGGGCGTCGTTGCCATCGACGGATTTGCCGCGCTCGCCCCGGCCCGCCACTGGGGCCGCGAGGTCAAGGCCTGAATGGCGCCGGGGGGCAACCGTCGCGGCCCGATGCCGCGACGGTTGCCCCCTGCCTCAACCCGCAATCATCCGGAACATGCACCCGGCCGGGGCATTCGATGAGTCAACGTCCCCATGGATGAAGGATAGTCTCCCATGTCGTTTATTTTGCCGCCCCTTCCCTTCGATCGCGAAGCCCTCGCGCCCCATATGTCCGCCGAAACGCTCGATTTTCACCACGGCAAGCACCACAAGGCCTATGTCGATGTCACCAACGAGCTGGTGAACGCCGCCGGCCTGCAGGGCAAATCGCTGGTCGAGGTGATCCGCGCCGCCAAGCCGGGGCCGCTGCACAACAACGCCGCCCAGCTGTGGAACCACAGCTTTTTCTGGCAATGCCTGTCTCCGGCCGGTGCGCCACCCACCGGCCGCCTGGCGCAGCTGATCGAGAGCGGTTTCGGGTCCACCGAAGTGCTGCTCAGCACCTTTGGCGAAGAAGCGGAGAAGCATTTCGGCAGCGGCTGGGCATGGCTGGTCCTGGAAGACGGCGCGCTGAAGATCACCACCCTGCATGATGGCGACACGCCCGCCGCGCATGAGGGGATGGTGCCGCTGTTCACCCTCGACGTCTGGGAACACGCCTACTACATCGACTATCGCAATGCCCGCCCGCATTACGTTGAGGCGGTGCTGAACAATCTGGTCAATTGGGATTTCATCGCGCTAAATCTCGATGAAGGCGGGATTGAACGCGCGGATCAAAAGTGACGGGCCAGACATGATCGGGCCCGAAGCGACGGGCCGGAACATGACAAAAATCGATGGGGACGCCGCCGCTCAAACCGGGCATGGCGATGGCCACAACACGCTGGAGTTTTTCTAGATGAAAATTGGTCTCCGGCTGCGCGCGGTCGCCATGGCAGAGCAGCTGGGGCCGGGTCTGGTCACCGGCGCGGCGGACGATGACCCAAGCGGCATTGCCACCTATTCGCAGGCCGGGGCCCAGGCGGGCTTCGGCCTGCTGTGGACCATGGTGCTCACCTATCCGCTGATGTGCGCGGTGCAGTTGGTCAGCGCCTATATCGGCCGGGTCACCGGGGTGGGCTTGGCGGCGAACATGGGGAAGATCTTCCCCAAGTACGTGGTCACGCTGCTGGTCGCCATGCTGTTCGTGGCCAACACCATCAACATCGGCGCGGATCTGGCGATGATGGGCGCGGTGGCAAAGTTGCTGATGGGCGGCAACGCCCACCTCCTCACCATCATTTTCGCCACGGTCTCCCTCACCCTGCAAATGTTCGTGCCCTATCGCCGCTATGCCTCCATCCTGAAATGGCTGACGCTGGTGCTGCTGGCCTATTTCGCGGTGCTGCTGTTCGTCCATCTGGATTGGAAGGCGCTGATGCTGGGCATGGTTGTGCCGCGTGTCGGCAATATCGGCTTGATCACCACGATCGTCGCCCTGTTCGGCACAACGATCAGCCCCTACCTGTTCTTTTGGCAAAGCGCGCAGGAGGTGGAGGAAGTCAACAACGACCCCGCCGCCGAGCCATTGATCAAGCAGCCTTGGCAGGCGCGACGCGAGTTTCGTCGCATCTGGTTTGATACGCTGGCGGGCATGGGCTTTTCCACGTTGGTGGCCCTGGCGATCATGGTCGCCACGGCGGCCACGCTGCATGCCCACGGCATTGTCGATATCCAGTCGGCCACGCAGGCCGCGCAGGCGCTGCAACCGGTGGCGGGCAAGTTCGCCTTCCTGCTGTTCTCGCTGGGCATTATCGGCACCGGCATGCTGGCCATTCCGGTCCTCGCGGGCTCCGCCGCCTATGCCATTGGCGACAGCCGGGGCTGGCAATCCGGGCTGGATTACAAGCCATGGGAGGCCGTGGGCTTCTACTCCGTGATCGGCGCGGCAACTGCGCTGGGCATCGCGATCGACTGGTCGCACCTCGATCCGATCAAGGCGCTGTTCTGGAGCGCGGTGATCAACGGCGTGGTGGCCGTGCCGATCATGGTGGCGATGATGATCGTGGCGAGCCACCACAGCCGCATGGGCAAGTTCACCGCACCGCGCACGGTCACCGCGCTCGGCTGGTTGGCCACGGCGATCATGGGTGTGGCGGTGGTGGCGATGTTCGCCCTGTGAGCCATGCGCCATGAGGCGCGCCGGGGCTGGCGGGTAACACCGCCCCGGGGCCGATGGGCACGAAATTGATAGCAGGAGGCAGCAATGCAGCTTTCCATCCTTTCAGCCATGGCCGCCGTTGCCATCGCGCAAGCCCAGCCGGCGGGCCTGCCCGATGCCAGTGAATTGGCGACGCCGCCGCCGCTGCCCACCCTGGTCATTCGCGATTCCGACAGCCTGCGCATTGCCAATGCGCGGCTGCGCTATGATGGCGAGGTGCTCAAACTGACCGGGCGGATCTGCCGCCGCGCCAATCGGCTGGGGATGGAGCCCCCCGTGCTCGATATCGACCGGATTGCCGCCGACGGCAGCCGCAGCGAACATGCCGACGCCACCATCCCGCGCCTCAGCCTGCGCATCGATCAGGCCTGCGGCATGTGGCAAACCAAATTCAAGGGCCCGATAGCGCCGGGCGACCGGGTGTTGGTCTGCGTGCCCCGGCCCCATGCGCACTGCCGGGTCGATTAGGCGATATCAGGGTGCCGCGCCCTTTATCTTGTCGAACAGGCTGCGGGTGAGGGTGACGTTAAGCCGCTGTCCGTCGTCGAAACATTTGGCGCAAAGTTGGCGTGTCGTTAACGGAGATCGGGCCTCGTCAGGGATTGGCGTTTAGGCGGCGAGCTTGCGGAAAGCCAAGCGTCGATGTTCGATGGCCTGCTTCTTGATGGCGGCGCGCTGGGCGTGGATCTGCCGATCGCGGCCGAAATAGGCATCGGCAGGCGTCACATTGCCCAGGCTCTGGTGATAGCGCTGGTGGTTATAGTGCTCGATGAAGGCCTCGATCTTGTCTGCGATCATGCGGAACAGCGGGCCGAAGCCCTGTATGTCGTGACTTTGCCCAGGCGTCAGGACAAACCCGAGAGGGCGCCCTTTTGCGTCGCATCGGGCGTGGAGCTTTGTGCTGAAGCCACCTCGCGATCGACCAAGAGCCTCGGTTTCCTGAGTCCCCTTTTTATGCCGACAGCACAATGATGTGCCCGGACCACGGTGCTATCGATCATGTCGACGGTGACGTCTCGCTCGACCATTTCCGTCAGCGTTTCCAACATCGCGTCGAACACGCCGGTCGATACCCAGCGCCGGTAGCGCCGGAACACGCTGTTCCATTTGCCATATTCGTCAGGCAGGTGGCGCCATTGCGATCCACACCAGCATTCATGTCGATGTGGGCAATGTCTGCGTGAAGCGCTTTCTCGGTTTCCGATCGGATCTGATTTTCGCCTCGATTAAACGCATCCGGGCCGACATCACCAAGAGCGTCGGCGCCGAAGCAACCGTCCTCTTCCATGAGCGCGGCATCATTAATGCGTGGGAATATGGCTTCCAGCAAAGCACGATGAAGAAGCGCAATCTGACAGCTAAGCAGCTCGAAACGCGGATCGCGATTAACCGCAAAATCCTCGCGTCGCTCAAGCGCCGCGGCATTCAATAGGAGTCGCTCTGCTCGTTCGGAAGGCTTCGCCAACCGGGCGCTCAGCCCCTATATGACCCGCATGTTTTCGATCGATCATCCGGAGATTCTCTCGCACCTCGGTCAGTTGATCTATGGGTTTCAGCCGGTGCAGTTTCCCGATGGACGCTTCTGCCTGATCATCAAGGCCGGTAAGGAGTTCATCCTGACGGCGCGCGTCAACAATGGGTTCAAGATATATCTCGTCCCCGATCTGGCAGTTCCCGATCGGTCGCTGGGCTTCATGACCGCCTTCTTCGACGATCATGACGAGCCGCTCGTAGTGTTCTCGCCGCTATATGCCGGTGACGATATGCTGCGTGATCTCGCAGGCGCGCTCAGTCAGGTTAGCTTCGACCTCTTCTTTTTCGACGAGCATGATCGGGAGTTAATGGGGATCCGCGCGAGCGTTCGCGATGTCGCGCACTTCCGAACAGCAATGGCCGAGACGCAGTTTCCTAAGGTCGACATGAATGACCTCGCGACGACCTATGAGGCAATGGGCCACTGGTTCGGTCTTCGGACCGCGGAGGATGATGGCCGGGCGTTTGCCGTGGATCTCGGAGAGCGGCTGTATGCCGACGATCTGGTGATCATCGACACCCGCGATGACGCTTATGATTTCCAGGGCGCCGACGGCTTGGTGATGATGACGAGCCTCGAGCGAGATGAGCCTGGCGCGTTCCAGGAACGTGATATCGTCGCGCTGCTGCGCCGGACTTTTCCCGGAGAGGCGATCTATCTCAATCCGATGCGCGAGGACAGCGGCACCGAGTTGGCCGATGTTCTCGTCGTCACTGGCGAGGTTGTGCTATTGGTGCAGGCCAAGGACAGCCCCAATACGGAGGCGTCGCTTCGCCGTTCGATCAACCGAAAGCGTGCTGTTATACGGAGCCACATCGACAAGGGTGCAAAGCAGTTACAGGGTGCCCTTACCCATATTCTTGAACGGGAATCCATCGTTCTACGTACACCGAGCGGACCGCGCACGATCGACGTAGCCGATCGCGCCGTTGTCGGCATCGTTGTCGTGCGTGAAATGTTCGATGATGATTATAAGGCTTGCAGTGCGCCTGTGCTAGCCGTGGCCAACGCCTGCGAACAGCGCTGCGTGCTGCTCGACTATGCCGCGCTGCACCTAATGGCGCTGCGTCTTGCATCGCCGGCGCGCCTGATCAACGGCTTCTATCAAATGTTTGCGGTCGCGATGGAGCATGGAGAATTCCCCAAGCCCCGCTTTTCAGGCGCGCCTCGGCGCGAGGGAGCGGCGCCTGCATCATGAGTGCCATGTTCCAGAATGCTGTCGCTGCCATTCGGATGGGCATCGAGGACTATGCGCTCGATCGGCCCGAGCGATCGCTGTCCGCGGTGCGCAATTTCTATGCCGGCGTTCTGCTGCTTGCCAAGGAAGTCCTCGTGCGGTGCGTGCCGTTGGCGGACCCCGACGCGGTTATTGGTGCGCGATACAAGCCGGTCCCCGACGGAGCTGGCGGGGTCGATTATGTCCCGGATAGCAAGACCACCATAGATTTCGCGACAATTGGCAAGCGGTTCAGGGATTTTGGGCTGGAAGTGGACCGCGCGGCGCTGACCGACTTGAGCGACATCCGCAATCAGGTGGAGCACCGCTATACGAACAAGCCATCGCAGGTCGTGCGAGAGATTATCGCCAAGGCCTTTCCGGTCACGGCACAGCTGTTTCGGCTGGCGGGCGAAGATCCGCGCGTTCAATTGGGCGATGCGTGGACGACGATGCTCGAAGCGCGCGCGCTCTATGCCTTGGAATTGGAACGCTGCCGGACAACCCTCGCGGCTGTCGACTGGCGTTCCGCGACAGTGGCCGATGCGCATCTCCGCTGCGACGAGTGTGGATCGGACCTGATCGCGCAAGCGGAAGCCGGCAACGTGGATCAAGCGGAGGTGTCTTTGTCGTGCCAAGCCTGTGGTGCAGCGCCATCGGTCGAGGCCGCGATCCTCGAAGCTGTCGGTCGAGCGCTGGAGGCAGACGCCTATATTCGGATGAAGGACAGCGGCGAATCCGGACCGGTGTTCCAATGCCCCGCCTGCGGAGAGGAGGCCTATATCGACTTTGAAGGCGGCTGCGCGCTGTGCGGGGAAGCGTTCGAATGGGAAAACTGCATGGTTTGTCATTCGCAGATCCCGATCGAGGATGCGCTGGCAGGCTTCGATGAGGGCATTTGCTCGTATTGCACTCATATCGCCGCGAAAGACGATTGACGCGATCGCGCAACTAAGATTGCGCGAGAATGGGTGTGATTGCGCGATTCGTAAAATAGTTGCGCGTTGACTCGTTTAGTTGCGCGGTTCAGGTTGCGCGCAACTAAGGAGAGTGCGTGGCCCGACCGATACCCGAAGCCGATTTCCAGGCGATCGAGGCCGCAGTGGCGCAGTATGCAGGCGGTGCCTCGGCTGCGCAAATCGCCGCGGCGCTCGTCAGTCCCGGCGCGCGTCGCACCCTTCAATATCGCCTCCGCGCGCTTGTCGATGCTGGTCGATTGCGGCTTACCGGAGACGGTCGCGCTGCGCGCTACCATCTTGGTGCCGAGGCGATCTCCGAGCCAGAAGCGGCAGACATCGTCCCCTTGTCGCCAGAGGGTCAAGCGCTCCTGGCCTATATCCGTCAGCCGGTCGCGGCGCGGCAACCTGTTGGCTATGATCGCGCCTTTCTCGAGGGCTATCGGCCGAACGAGACCTTTTATTTGACCGAGGCGCATCGCGCCCATCTGGCAACGATCGGCAAGCCCCAGATCGACGCTGCAGCTGCCGGCACCTATGCAAAGCACATCCTGAACAGGCTGCTGATCGACCTCGCGTGGAATTCCAGCCGGCTCGAGGGCAATACCTATTCTCTGCTCGACACGCGCCGCCTGCTGAATTTCGGTGAGGTCGCCGAAGGTCGCGGGCAGCTCGAAGCGCAGATGATCCTCAATCACAAGGACGCGATCGAGTTTCTAGTCGCCAATGCCGACGACATCGGGTTCAACCGCTATACCATCCTCAATCTGCATGCGCTGTTGGCCAACAACTTGCTGGCGGATCCGGCCGCAGTTGGCCGGCTGCGGCATATCATTGTCGGCATCGACGGCTCGGCATTTCATCCGCTGGAGGTGCCGGGTCTGATCGAAGAATGCTTCGATGAGATCCTGGCCACGGCGGGGGCGATCAACGACCCGTTCGAGCAGGCGTTCTTCGTAATGGTACATCTACCCTATTTGCAGCCCTTCGATGACGTGAACAAGCGGGTCTCCCGTCTTGCCGCCAACATGCCGATGATCAGGGCGAACCTCGCGCCGCTGTCCTTCACCGATGTTCCCGGCGATCTCTACACGCGCGCGACCCTTGGGGTTTACGAGCGAAACGATATCGCATTGCTGCGTGACGTCTTCCTTTGGGCCTATGAGCGATCGGCCGCCCGTTATACAGCCGTTCGCCAATCGCTGGGTGAACCGGACCCCTTCCGCCTGCGCTATCGCGAGCGCTTGCGGGACATCGTTCGGGATGTGGTGCGCGGACCGATGGACCGAAAGACCGCGCGCGCGCATCTCGCGGCAATCACGCGTAACGAAATCCCGGCGGCAGATCAGGAGCAATTCGTGGAGGTTGCTGAGACGGAACTGCTCGGTCTGCATGAAGGCAACTTCGCGCGCTACCAAGTTCGTCCCTCGGAATTCACGGCTTGGCGTCTGGTTTGGAGTCCGGCATGACTGTTCCGACGATCCTGCGCTTAAAGATCGAGCGCTTCCGTGGGCTGAAGGCAATGGATTGGTCGCCGAGCGCCGGTCTCAATCTGATCCTTGGCGGCGGCGATGTCGGCAAGACGACCATTCTTGATGCAATCGCGTTCCTGTTGAGTCCCGTTAATCCGGCCAATCTGCCAGATACCGATTTTTATGGGCGGGAGATCGAGCTGGGTTTTTCGATCGAAGCGGTGCTGTCGCTGCCAGCGACCAGCGGAATCCACACCCAGCTCAAGCCGTCCTGGCCTTGGGACTGGACCGGCACCGATGCGATTGCACCCAGTCTCGAGGGCGATGCACCGGTCGACTGCAAGCCGGTTTACCGCGTGCGGGTCCGTGGGACGGAAGATCTCGAGCTCTATTATGAGATCATCCAGCCGGACGGGACCGCCGATCATTTCCCGGTCGCTCTGCGCCGGCAGATCGGGCTGGTTCGGCTTGGCGGCGACGATCGCAATGATCGGGATTTGCGCCTCGTGCAGGGTTCCGCGCTCGACCGCCTGCTCTCCGACAAAGGCCTGCGGTCGCGAATGGCGAGTACGTTGGCCGATCACGCCATCAAAGATGAACTCGCCGATAGCGCCAAAGCGTCGCTCGCCGACCTCGACAAGGCGTTCGCGGCGCGCCGCCTTCCCAGCGGGCTCGATCTCCAGATCACCGGCGGGCAAGGCGCTTCGATCGCGTCTATGGTTGGGCTCACCGCGCAACGAGGGGCCATGACGCTGCCATTGGCAAGTTGGGGCGCTGAACCGCCCCGGGATTGCCGGAGGCCCCAACTCCTGAGAGGAAGGGCCTGTTATGAG
>CAIXXP010000146.1 GCA_903923465.1 uncultured Sphingomonadales bacterium
CGCAACAAACAAAGAATCCCCCCTCAATCCGCGATCAGTGCAATCGCGATATAAATCAGCACCATCGAGCCACAGCCCAGGATCGTCGCCACCGCCCAGCCGATCCGCACCAGCACCACGTCCAGATCAAAATACTCGGCGATTCCCGCACACACGCCCAGCAGCTTCTTGTGCTCGCGATCCCGCCGAAATGCCTTGCGCGGCGGCGTGCCCCCAACCGGCAGTTGCCCCGCCCCGTTCTCGTCGAAACTCATGCGCCCACTCCATCCATCGCGGCCGCACCCGGCCACCGCCACCATACCACCATCCAAGCCCGCCGCCTCCCCAAAAGCGCCGCAGGCCCTACAGTCCCCCATCGCCCCACCCATGCCGAAGCAGAACAAGCGCCACGCCGACAGTCATGGGGGTTTGGGGGTGTAACACCCCCAAGTCTCCCCTCTCCCTCGCCCTCTCCCTCTCCCTCTCCCTCTCCCCTCTCCCTTCCCCCACACCCCACCCCACTGGCGCCCGCCTCCCCCAGCCGCTAGAGCCCCCCAGTGCTAGACCGCATCCGCCTCCACCACTTCCGCAACCACGCGGAGACCACCATCGCCGGCGCCGCCCGCTTCAACCTGCTGCTGGGCGAGAACGGCGCGGGCAAAACCAATGTGCTGGAGGCGATCTCGCTGCTCGCCCCCGGCCGTGGCCTGCGCCGCGCCGCGCTCATCGACATGGCCGCAAACCCCGGCCCCGGCGCCTTCACCATCACCGCAGAGCTCACCCAACCCTCGGGCGAGGCCATCCACCTCGGCAAGATCCTTTTGGGAACCGGCACCACGCCAGATCACCCCTCCCGCCGCCGCATCCGCATCAACGGCGCCGACGCCGCGGCCAGCAGCTTGAGCGAGTGGCTCGGCATCTTCTGGCTCACCCCGGCAATGGACCGCCTGTTCGCCGACACCCCCGGCACCCGCCGCCGCTTCATGGATCGCATGGCGCTGGCGCTCACCCCGGCGCACGCCGCCCACGCCTCGCGCTACGAGGCCGCCTTGCGCGAACGCAACCGCCTCCTCGCCCTGCCCGACGCCGACCCTCGCTGGTTCGACCATCTCGAAGCGCAAATGGCCGAAGCCGGCGCCGCCCTCGCCAGCGCCCGCGCCGCGCTGATAGACCGCCTCGCCACGGCGCTGGCCGCCGAGCCGCCCTCGCCCTTCGCCCGCCCGACCCTCACCTACCAGCCCGGCGGCCCGCTCACCGCCCCCCTGCTGGCCGAAGCCCTCGCCGCCACCCGCGCCAAAGACCGCGCCGCCCAGCGCAGCCTCACCGGCCCTCACCGCGACGACCTCGCCGTCATGCTCACCCAAAAACCGGGGGCGGCCAAAGGTCAGCCCGCCGCCGACTGCTCCACCGGCGAGCAAAAAGCCATGCTCATCGCCATCACCCTGGCCCACGCGGATCTCAGCGCCCATGCCAACCCCGGCGCCGATCTCGCCCCCCCCGACGCCCAGCGCCCCCGCCTGCTCCTGCTCGATGAAGTCGCCGCCCACCTCGATGCCCCCCGCCGCGACGCCCTGTTCGAACGCCTCGCCGCAGGCTCCGCCCAGGTGTGGATCACCGGCACCGAGGCCGCCCCCTTCGCCTGGCTCGCGGGACAAGCCAGTTGCTGGAAGGTGCGCGACGGCACGGTTCAAGATCATGAAATTTAATTGAGATGCGAGGGACTCGTCCCTCGCGCTCCCATGACTTGTCGGCGTTGGCGCCAAGGGGTCACCCTTACGCAACCCCTCCGCCCCGCAGGCTATAAAAGCCGCGGCGAGCCTCAACGCCGCAGAACACCCACCACAAAAAAGGGGAAGGGAGCGCGAGGGACGAGTCCCCCGCATCTTCCCTTCTTCTCATCCCTTCAAAACCCCGCCAAAACCCCCAAAAAAACCTCGTCTCAATAAACCTGCGCCACCAAACACAGCCCGTCCGCCGCGAACCGCACCGCCCCCAGCGTCTCCGCCAAAGCACAGCCCCCCGGCGCCACCCCGTCGCCTCCCACACGCACATCCCCGCGCAGCGGCACCACCAGCAGCGACCGCCCGTCATAGCGCGCGGCCACCTCGTCCGTCACATCCCCCGCCACCCGGTCCAGCCGGAACAACGGCCCGTCGACCAGCGTCAGCGCGCCCTCGTCCGGCACCCGCCTGAACCACCGCGCCCGATCATAGACCTCGCCCCGCGCCACCGCGATGCTCTCGTCCAGATGCAACTGCCGGGGCTTGCCATTCTCCAGCCGGCCATAGTCATAAAGCCGATAGGTAATGTCGCTGTTCTGCTGGATCTCGATCACCGAGACCCCGGCGCCGATGGCATGCACAGTGTTGGCCGGAATGTAGAAGAAGTCCCCCGGGCTCACCGCATGCCAGGTCATCAGCCTCTCGATCGAGCCATCCAGCGCCGCCGCCCGCATCGCCTCACCGCTCAAGGGCGCATCAAACCCGATCCCGAGACAAGCCCCCGGCTCGGCGGCCACCACCAGCCAGCACTCTTCCTTGCCCTGCCGCCCAAGCCCCAGCGCCAGGGTCTGCGCGTCCGAAGGATGCACCTGCACCGACAATTTCTCGGACGCGAAAATATACTTCACCAGCAATTCGGGCAGCGCCGCCGGTGGCTCGAACCAGATCTCCCCGATGCGCTTGCCCCCGGGCGCCACGAAAGGCGCGGGCAGCACATCGCAGCCCCACACCTTCTCCACCAGTTTCTGAGGAAGCACAGCCATCCTATTGATTCGCTGCGCCGGTCAGCTTGCCCACCTTCTGCACGCCCTCGGCATGGGTCACCATCACCTCGTCGCCATCCACCACCACGATCACGTCGCGCAGGCCGATCACCGAGACACGCGGCCCGTCGCTCTCCACCATCACGTTCTGGCAATCCACCAGCTCCGCGCGAGCCCCGCCCACCCCGGCCACGACATTGCCATCGGCATCCGGCTCCCGCGCGGCATGCAGCGCCTGCCAGTTGCCGATGTCGCTCCAGCCCATGCTGGCGGGCACCACGGCGGCGCGTTTGGTATTCTCCATCACCGCATAATCGACGGATTCGCTCGGAATCGCGGTAAAGGCCGCCGCATCGGGATAGATCCGCCGCCCCTCGGTCCGCATCCCGGCCATGGCCGCCCGCGCCCGCTCGGCAATCGCCGGCCGGTGCAGCGCCAGCTCGGCCAGAAAGTCCCCGGCGCGAAAGGCGAAGATCCCGCCATTCCAGCTATAGGTCCCCTCGGCGAGGAACTGCAAAGCCCGCTCCAGATCCGGCTTCTCGACAAACCGCGCGACGCGAAAACCGTCCTCGCCAATCGCCTCCCCGGCCTTCACATAGCCAAAGCCGGTCTCGGGCGCCGTCGCGGCAATGCCAAAGGCCACCAGCCAGCCCTCGCCCACCGCACCCGCGCCCGCCAGCCGGGCCGCCGCCCGCGCCGCCGTCACAAAGGCCGCGCCATCGGCGATATAATGGTCGCTGGGGCACACCAGCATCACCGCGTCCCCGGGCAGGCTCAGCGCCGCCGCCGCAATCGCCGCCGCCGTGTTGCGCGCCGCCGGCTCCACGATAATCCGCGCCTCGGGGTCGTCGCCAACCTGCGCCTCCACATGGTCGAGATGCGCGGCCCCGGTCACCACGATCGGCGCGGCAAACACCGCAGGGTCGGATGCCCGGCCCACGGTCGCCTCGAACAGCGTGCTCTCGCCCACCAGCGGCAGGAAGGGCTTGGGGCAGATCGCCCGGCTGCGCGGCCACAAACGCGTGCCGCTGCCGCCGCACAGGATCACCGGAGAAATTCTGCTCATATTGCCTTGAAATCCCTGTTCATCACATCAAACCAGCGCCGATCGCCACCTTGCGGCCCGCGCCCCGGCCCTTGCCTAGCACCCGCGTGTTTCAGCAAGGTTTATGCGCAGCAAACACGCCAACCGGCATTTCGGCCCAATTCCGCCCTGCGGCGCGTCAAAAAAACCCGCCAGCCCACCTCGGCAGTCATACCGCCAATCCGCCCGCGCGCCAGCCCAAGCGCTCCCGCTTCGGTGCGATTTTGCCGGCATTTGCCCAATCCGGGCATTTGCCAAGGCGGGCTCCTCAAGGCCGGGCTCCTCAAAGCCGGGCTCAAGGCGGGCTCCTCAAGGCTGGGCTCAAGGCCGGGCTCGCGCGCCGCCCTTGTCGCCCAGCGCCTCCAGCACCACCGGCCGCGTCGCGCTCACAATCGCCTCCACCCCGGCGGCGGTCGGGTGCATGTGATCCGGCAGCCGCAGATCGTCGCGCCCCATCACCGGCGCCAGAAAAAAGGCTACCCGCCGCGCATGGTGCTTCCGCGCCAGCGCCGGATAGATCGCGTCAAACCCCCGCGCATACTCCGGCCCCAGATTGGGCGCCGCCAGCATCCCCATGATCACCACCGGCACATGCTCGCGGTCCAGCCGGGTCAGTATCGCATCAAGGTTGCTGCGCGTCTGCGCCAGCGGCAGCGCCCGCAACATGTCATTCCCCCCCAGCGAGATCAGCACCAGATCGGGCTTGCCGGGCAGGCTGTTCAGGGTAAAATCCAGCCGCGCCAGCCCATCGGCCGTCGTATCGCCAGATACCCCGGCATTGGTCACCCGCGCATTCACCCCGCCCGCCCGCAGGGCCGCCTCCAGCCGCACCGGATAGGCCTGCTGCGTCCGCAAGCCATAGCCCGCGAACAAACTGTCCCCCAACGCCACGATGCGCACCACCCGCCCGGTCACCTGCGGCGCCGGCACCACCGCTCCCGGCTCCGCTCCCGGCCCCGCCCCCTGAACACCCGCCCCCTGAACACCCGCCCCCTGAACACCCGCTCCCTGAACACGCGCCCCCTGAACGCCCGCCCCCTGCGAAGCGCCGCCCCCCGGCGCCCCCTGCCCACACCCGGCCAGCAAGCCCGCCAGCACCATCACCCACCAAACCCGCATCACGCTACACTCCATATATCCGGCCCCATATATCCGGCCCATATATCCGGCCCGTATATCCGGCCCGTATATCCTGCCCAAAACGCCCCACGCCCGCTTGCCCAATATCCTCCCCTATGCCATCCCCAGCCGGTGACAGCATCCCCCAAAGCGCCCGCCCCCCATTCTCCCGCGCCGGCCATCCAGGCGCCGGCCATCCAGGCTCTGGCCCTCACCCTCACGCTTGGCAGTAGTGCGGGGGGAGAAGCCACCGCCGCCGTCTCCATCCTGCGCGGCCTCAGCCTCACCATCCCCACCGGGCAGACGGTGGCCCTGCTCGGCCCCTCCGGCTCGGGCAAAAGCTCGCTCATGGCCGTCCTCGCCGGGCTGGAGCGCGCAACCTCTGGCCAGCTCACCGTCGCCGGCGCCGATTTCACCGGCCTGTCGGAGGATGCCCTCGCCCGCGCGCGCCGCGGCCGCATCGGCGTGGTGCTGCAAGCCTTCCACCTGCTCCCCACCATGACCGCGCAGGAAAACGTCGAGGCCGCGCTCGACCTCGCCGGCATCCCCGATGCCCCCGCCCGCGCCACGCAGGAGCTCAGCGAAGTCGGCCTCGCCCACCGCCTGCACCACTACCCGGCGCAACTCTCGGGCGGCGAGCAACAGCGCGTCGCCATCGCCCGCGCCCTTGCCCCGCGCCCGGCGATCATCTTCGCCGACGAGCCCACCGGCAACCTCGACACCACCACCGGCGCCGAGATCCTCGAACTGCTCTTCGCCCGCCAGCAGCTCACCGGCGCCACCCTCATCGTCATCACCCACGATGAGTCCCTCGCCCGCCGCTGCCAACGCATCATCCGCCTCGCCGACGGCGCCATCGCGTCAGACACGCTGACCACACCAACCACGGGCACCGCCACCGGCCCGGACACCGGCACAGGCCCAAGCACAAGCACAGGCTCGGTCACGGACACGAACACCGGCGCCGGCACGGGCGCTGTCACCCCCAAAGGCACAGGCACCGCCACCGGCACCGATACAGCCACCGCCACCGCCACCGGCCCCCTGCCGAAACCGCTAACATCACCACCCCCCACCACCGCACCCCCCACCACCGCACCCC
>CAIXXP010000147.1 GCA_903923465.1 uncultured Sphingomonadales bacterium
CTACCCCCCCCCTATTGCCGCACGTGGAATATCCCTCGGATTTGCGCGGATTATCGCTGGCGCAGTTGCGTGTGTTGGCGGACGAGGTTCGGGCGGAGATGATCGAGACGGTGGGGCAGACCGGGGGGCATCTGGGCTCGGGGCTGGGCGTTGTCGAGCTGACGGTGGCGCTGCACTATGTGTTCGACACGCCGGTGGACCGGCTGATCTGGGACGTGGGCCATCAGGCCTATCCGCACAAGATCCTGACCGGGCGCCGGGAAGCTTTGCGCACGATTCGCCAGCCAGGCGGTCTCTCGGGCTTCACCAAGCGCAGCGAGAGCGAGTACGACCCCTTCGGCACGGCGCATTCCAGCACCTCGATCTCGGCGGCGCTGGGCTTTGCCATGGCCAACAAGCTGTCGGGCCGGCCGGGCAAGGGCATTGCCGTCATCGGCGATGGCGCGATGAGCGCCGGCATGGCCTATGAGGCGATGAACAACGCCCATGACGCCGGCAACCGGCTGGTGGTCATCCTCAACGACAACGACATGTCGATCGCGCCGCCGGTGGGCGGGCTGTCGGCCTATCTGGCGCGGCTGGTGTCTTCCCGCCCGTTTCTGGAGATGCGCGAGCTGGCCAAGCGGCTGGCGGCCTATCTGCCCGCCGGGCTGCACCGCGCGGCGCGCCGCACCGACGAGTTCGCCCGGGGGCTGGCGATGGGCGGCACGCTGTTCGAGGAGCTGGGCTTCTACTACGTCGGCCCGATCGACGGGCATAATCTCGACCAGCTGATCCCGGTGCTGGAGAATGTGCGCGATGCCGCCTCTGGCCCGTGCCTGATCCACGTCGTCACGCAAAAGGGCAAGGGCTATGGCCCGGCCGAGGCGGCGGCCGACAAGTATCACGGCGTCACCAAGTTCAACGTCATCACCGGCGAGCAGGTGAAGGCCCCACCCGGGCCGCCCTCGTACCAGAACGTGTTTGGCGAGACGCTGGCCAAGCTGGCCGAGACCGACGAGCGCATCGTGGCGATTACCGCCGCCATGCCCAGCGGCACCGGGGTGGACAAGTTCGCCAAGGCGCACCCGACGCGCAGCTTCGATGTCGGCATTGCCGAGCAGCACGCCGTCACCTTCGCGGCGGGCCTCGCGGCCGAGGGCATGCGCCCGTTCTGCGCGATCTACTCCACCTTCCTGCAGCGCGCCTATGACCAGGTGGTGCACGACGTGGCGATCCAGAACCTGCCGGTGCGCTTCGCGATAGACCGCGCCGGGCTGGTCGGCGCCGATGGCGCGACCCATGCGGGCAGCTTCGACATCACCTATCTGGCCTCCCTGCCCAACTTCGTGGTGATGGCCGCGGCCGACGAGGCCGAGCTGGTGCACATGACCTACACCGCCGCGTGCCACGACAGCGGCCCCATCGCCTTCCGCTATCCGCGCGGGGCCGGCACGGGCGTGGCTTTGCCCGAGGTGCCGGTGCGGCTGGAGATCGGCAAGGGCCGGATGGTGCGCGGCGCTGAAAAGGGCGGAATCTACACAGGCAAGGTGGCGATTCTGTCGCTGGGCACCCGCCTGGCCGAGGCGCTGAAGGCCGCCGACCTGCTGGAGGCCAAGGGCCTGGCGACCTCCGTGGCCGACCTGCGCTTTGCCAAGCCGCTGGACGAGGCGCTGATCCGCCGCCTGTGTGCAACGCATGAGGTGGTGGTGACGATCGAGGAAGGCGCCATCGGCGGCCTCGGCGCCCATGTGCTGACGCTGGCATCAGACGCTGGCCTCACCGATGGTTTTGGCGTGAATGGGGGCCTCAAAATCCGCACCATGCGCCTGCCCGACCGCTTCCAGGACCACGACGCCCCAGACAAGCAATACGACACCGCCGGCCTCAACGCCCCAGGCATCGTCGATACCGTGCTCAAGGCTCTCAGGTGGAATGAAACCACCCTTGATCACGAGGCCAGGGCCTGATGCCCCTGCCGTTGGTCTTGGTGGCCACGGCGGTTTACGCGGCGACGGACTCTGCCGCGACAGAATCCGGGCCGATCGTGGTGGAGGTCGGCAACGTCCGCAATGACCGCGGCGTGGTGCGGGTATCGATCTGCCCGAAAGACCGGTTCCTGGCGGACTCCTGCCCGTGGGAAGGCAATGCCCCGGCCCATTCCGGCGCCACGCGCGTCACGGTCGACCATGTGCCGCCGGGCGACTACGCCATTCAGGCATTCCACGACGAGAACGACGACAATGCGGTCGATCGCGGGATTTTCGGCATCCCGAAAGAAGGCGTCGGCTTCTCGCGCGACTCGTTCACCGGGCTGTCCTCGCCCAAGTGGCACAATGCCATGTTCACCCATGGCCCCCAGCCGCAAACCATCCGGCTACAGATGCGCTATATGCTCGGGCCATCGTCGCCGCAGGCATGGCGCCAGCACCACCACGCGGGGTGAGCAGCCAGGCGTCAGCGCGAACTGGCGGCCAGCTGGTTGAGCCGCGCAATCAGCGCCGGCGCCCCGCCATTGGCCAGCGCGGAGGCAAACTCCGACCGCCGCGTGGTCAGCTGCGAGATATTGTCGCGGTAATAAACGTCGAGAATCTTCCACTGCCCGCCCGTTTCACGCAGGCGGTATTTCAGCGCTTCCGACCCGCCATTGCCCGTCACCAGCGTGGTCGAGACCACCTTGTCCAGCCCGCGCGTTGCCACCTGCGGCACCACGATGAACCGCTCGCCCGACCAGCCATCAAAATTATGCGCATATTGCGCGATGGTCATGGCGCGGAAGGCGGCGATCAGGGCGGCCTGATCATGCGCCGAAAAGCTCAGCCACGCGGGCCCGACCGATAGCCGCGTCATCAGCGGAATATCGAAGCTGCGATCCACCACCGGGGCGATCTGCCGTTCGCGACCGGCCTGCCCGGCGCCGCTGCCGGCATGCATGATCGCCAGCAAGCCGTTATCGAGCCCATCCACCGTCGCCAGCGCCGGGTCGCTCGCCTGCGCGGCCACGGGCATGGGCAGGGTCACAGCCGCCATGGCCCCCAATACGACGGAAAAGCTCAGCGACAGCAGTGCGGGGAAGGACTTGCGCATGATCATCCTGCTCTATGGTGTTGCCAGCCATCTAGTCCGCCCAACATGACAGTGCAATGAACCATGGGGCAATGAACCATGGGGCAATGAACCATGGGGCAATGAACCATCGGGCAATGAACCATCGGGCCATGAACATGGTAACCAATGGGCGACGCATCGACGCCCCGATTCACGCCCTCGTTGCAGTTGCGAACATATGGCAGTAGCGCAAGGTGCGTTTCACCGCTAGAAGGCCTCCGATTCCGGCTTGCGTCTTGTGCGCCGGCAGGCCCCAATCCGGCGCAAATGTCGCGTGCCGGTGCCAGATATCCGCCGCGCCACCCGCGCGCCGGTAGGGAGTAATTGATGTCAGTTCCGATTGCCACCGCCCTTCGCATTGGCACGCATGCCGTGGTCAACCAGCTCAAGGGCGGAAAATATCCGCTGGTGCTGATGCTGGAACCGCTGCTGCGCTGCAATCTCGCCTGCCCCGGCTGCGGCAAGATCGACTATCCCGACGCCATCCTCAACCGCCGCCTGTCGGTGAAGCAGTGCATGGATGCCATCGAGGAATGCGGCGCCCCCGCCGTCTCCATCGCCGGCGGCGAGCCGCTGCTCCATCGCGACATGGCCGAGATCGTGCGCGGCTATCTCGATCGCAAGAAGTTCGTCATTCTGTGCACCAACGCCCTGTTGCTGAAAAAGAAGATCGACGAATACCAGCCGCATCCCTTCTTCACCTGGTCGATCCACCTCGATGGCGATCAGCAGGCGCACGACAAGGCCGTCGATCAGGCCGGCACCTATGACGTTGCTGTCGAGGCGATCCATCTGGCCAAGGCGCGCGGCTTCCGTGTGCAGGTGAACTGCACCGTGTTCAACGACGCCGATCCCGAGCGCATGGCCGCCTTCCTCGACCTGATGGCCGGCCTCGATGTCGAGGTGACGATCAGCCCCGGCTATGCCTATGAGCGCGCCGCCGATCAGGAACACTTCCTCACCCGCGAAAAGACCAAGAACCTGTTCCGCGACATCCTGCGCCGTGGCGCCGATGCCAAGGGCGCCAAGAAGGGCACCGGCGGCGGCAAGAAGTGGAAGTTCACCAATTCGCCGCTGTTCCTCGATTTCCTCGCCGGCAACCGCAGCTATGAATGCACCCCCTGGTCGATGCCCCTGCGCACCGTCTTCGGTTGGCAGAAGCCCTGCTATCTGGTGGGCGAAGGCTATGTCGAAACCTTCGCGGAGCTGATGGAAGGCACCGACTGGGATCAGTACGGCGTCGGCAAATACGAGAAATGCGCCAATTGCATGGTGCATTGCGGCTTTGAGGGCACCGCCGCCGCCGAAGGCATCCGCCGCCCGTGGGAATTCATCAAGGTGGGTATTGCCGGCATCCGCACCGAGGGGCCGATGGCACCCGACGTCGATCTGTCGCACCAGCGCCGGGCCGAAGACGTTCACGCCACCCATGTCGAGCGCGAGATGGAAAAGATCCGCATCGAGGATCCCGAAGGCTATCGCCGGGCCACCCGCGCCGCTTGAGGTTTCACGCGGCTTGAGGTTTCACGCCGCTTGATGTTTCACAGGGCGTGAGGTTTCAGGGGTTTGGGCGGAAGGTTTGAAGGGTAGGGGAAGGCAGCAGGGGCTAGCCCCTGCACCGCTTGACGTCTCCCGGCGATGGGTTGCGCCGATCGCCACCCCGCGCTCATCCTCACCGCGCCGCAGGCCTTAAAGCCGCTGCGCGGCAGGGCGCCACGACGAGATGCATGCACGACAAAGCCAGTAATGGGGGTTTGGGGGCCCAAGGCCCCCAAGACTGCCCCTTTAACCTGCCCTTAAGCCCCGACTAACGCCACATCAGCGCGCGTCAAAACCCAGCCGGTCGTCGATCTCGGTCGCGCCCTTGGCCATCACGCCATAGGCGCGGGCGAAAGCGGCCAGCGTGCGCACGAAGCTGGGGATCTGGCCGGGCTTGCCAGCCAGAGAGCCCACCACCGCGCCGAGATCGATCGTGCCATCCGGCCGCATCATCACATCCACCGCCGGCGGCAACTGCATGCCGGTGGTATCGGAAACGCAGCGCAGAATGGCGAAGGGAATGCCCGCCCGCGCCGCCGCCTCGGCCACGATGTGGCTTTCCATATCCACCACCAGCGCGGCGCTGCGGGTGGAAATATGTTCCTTGTCGTAAGCGTCCAGCAGCAGGCGCCCATCGGCCTGCACCGCCCCCAGCCGTGCCCCGGGCAGCCGATCCATCAGCACCGCGGCCCAGCGCGGGTCACACGGCGCCGGGAAGCTGCCGACCACCCGCTTGCCCACCACCCAGTCGCCCAGAGCCAGCGAGCGATCGATGGCACCGGCCATGCCGAAACTGATCAGCCCGGCGGCACCGGGCGCGGCCTGCGCCAGGCTTTCCGCCAGTTGCGCGGCATCGCCGCCCGCCGCGATCACCTGCACGCCGGCAGTCGCCAGGACCATGCCCTCGCGCCGGGTTCCGGTAATGGCAATGACGGGCTTCACATGCCCCATGCGACTCGCTCCCTGTTGGCCACGCCCAGATTACGGTATCGGGCCAGAGCCCAAAGGGGGAAATACCGCGGATATCCGTGATAACGCAGATAAAACACCCTCGGAAAACCACCACCTGTGTACACTTCTTGGCCCCATAGCCCATCGGCGCCCTGATTGGCAGTCAACCATGCGATTCCGCGCGCCACTTCCGGAGAATTCCGTTCACCAACAGCCATAAGGCCCAATGTGGCCCAGGCTGTCTGACTGGCGGTTGAACGGAAACTCTCGTGCCCCTTGCGGTCCAGCGCGTAAGACTGGCAGCCCTCGCCCCAGCCGCCATCCTCGTTCTGCACCGCCTTCAGCCAGGCCACGGCGCGCGCCACCATCGGATGGCCGGAATCGATGCCGGCCCGGCCCAGCGCGCAGAGCACCGACCATGTGCCATAAACATAGTTCACACCCCAGCGGCCGAACCAGCTGCCCTCGGCCTCCTGCTCCTTCTCCAGCCAGGCCAGCGCGGCTGTCATCCGGGGCGAATCCAGGGGTTCGCCCAATTGCGCCAGCATGGAGATGCAGCGCGCCGACACATCGGCCGTGGGCGGGTCGAGCAGCGCGCCATGGTCGGCAAAGGGCAGGTTGTTGAGGAATTCCTTGTCGTTGTCGGCATCGAAGGCGCCCCAGCCGCCATCTTGGCTTTGCAGGCCCTCCACCCATTCGCGGCCCCGGGCCACGGCCTCGTCGTCGGCGGCGGCCTTGTCGGGCCCGCGCAGATCGGCGGCGCGGTTCATCGCCATCACCACCACGGCGGTGTCATCGAGATCGGGGTAATAATCATTGCCATACTGGAAGGCCCAGCCGCCGGGGCGCACGCCCGGGCGCTGATCCACCCAGTCGCCCGCGACTTCCAGCACCTGGCGCGGCCGCAGCCAGTCCAGCGCCTTGTGGGCGCTCGCCACCGCTTCGGTCGTGCCCACCTCCAGCATGGCGTGGGCGGCCAGCGCCGTGTCCCACACCGGCGAAACGCAGGGCTGGCAATAGGCCTCGTCGTCCTTGATGACGAGGAGCTTGTCGACCGACAAGCGCGCGATCGCCCGCGCGGGATGCTCGGGCGGATAGCCGAGCAGATCATACATCATCACGCTGTTGGCCATGGCCGGATAGATGGCGCCCAGCCCATCCTCGCCATTCAGCCGCTCGGTCACCCACGCCTCGCACAGGGCGATGGCCTTCGCGCGCAGCCGCTTTGGCCACCAGCCGTCCACGCGCTTCAGCACCACATCCAGCGCGGCGAAGAACAGCTGCCAGCCCTTGTGCACATGGCTGGCCTGGCTGGTGAGGCTGGCGGGTTTGCCGGAGAACAGCTCGTCCACCAACACGCCCCTGGCGTTCCTCGCGCGCGGCTTCAGCGTGCACAGCACCAGCAGCGGCACGACCACGGTGCGCGCCCAATAAGAAAACTTGCTGAGGTGCACCGGGAACCAGCGCGGGGCCAGCATCAGCTCGGGCGGCAGGGTAGGCACGGCGTCCCAACTGCCAGCGCCAAACAGCGCCAGCTGGATGCGGGTGAAGACATTGCCTGCCTCTGCCCCGCCGGCGCGCAATATGGCGGCGCGGGCCCGGGCCATATGCGGCGCATCGATATCGTCGCCGATCATCTTCAGCGCATAATAGGCCTTTATCGTGGCGCTAACGTCGAAATCGCCATCGTGGAACAGCGGCCAGCCATCGTGCACGGCAGACTGGCGGCGGCGCAGATAGGTGCCGATCTTGGCTTCCAGCACCGCGTCCACCGGCTCGCCCAGATAGTGACGCAGCAGCACATATTCGGAAGGGATGGTGGCGTCGGCTTCCAGCTCGTAAACCCAGTGGCCGTCCGCCTTCTGCTCGGCAAACAGGCTGGAGGTGGCGCGGGTAATGGCGGCATCAACCGTATCGCGGGGAAGCGTGGGCGTGTCGAACGTGTGGCTCATCATAGTTGCAGCCCATAAAGGCGGCATGAAAAAGTGGGAACCGGTTTTTCGCTTCCGCCGGCGCTACGGGGTGGATTCATCGCGGGAAAACGGGGGGCCAGCCGCCAGATCCTGGGCCAAAACCAGCCGCGCGGCCACCTCGCCAGAGCGCAGCGCGCCCTCGATGGTGGCGGGCAGGCCATTGGCCACCCAGTCTCCGGCGAGGAACAGGTTGGCGAAAGGCGTGCGGGCGGGCGGGCGCAGCGCTTCCTGCGCGGGTGTGGCGGCAAAGGTCGCGCGCTTTTCCTTCACCACCTGCCATGGGGGCATCTGGGCGGGCATCGGCGCGGGGCTCATGCCCAGTGCCGCCACCACCTCGCCCCACACCAGACTGGCGAGGGCCTCGCGCGGGCTATCCACCAGCCGGTCGGCGGCGGAGATGGTCACCGAAATGCGGCCCGGATGGGTGAAGATCCACTCCGCCGTGGCGCCCAGCAGGCCCAGCATGGCCGGTGCCCCCGCCGGGGCCTCGCAGGCGTAATGCAGGTTGAGGATAGCGCGGTGTTCCGTGGGCACGGCAAGGCCCGGCAGCAGATCGCCCGCCACCCAGGCCGGCACCGCCAGCACCACCGCCTCGTCCGCGCCGACCGCCTGCCGGCCATCGGCCCATTCCAGCGCCGCCACCCGGCCATCGGCCAGCTCCAGCGCCCGCAGGCGCCGCCCCGTGGCCAGCGGCACGCCCTGCCTGGCCAGCCAGTCCACCGCCGGATCGATGAAGGCCGTCGCCAGATCGGGCGCGGCCACGCGCGGCGCGCTGGCCCTGCCGCCCCGGGCCAGTGTCTCCTTCAGCACATTCGCGGCAAGCGTTGCCGTGGCCGTCGCGGGGTCGATGTTCAGCACCGCCAGCAGCACGGGATAAAGCAGCCGATCCCACACCGGCCCCTCGCAGGCGATGACATCCCCGATCACCTGCCCCGGCTTCGCGGCCAGCAGGCGGGCCAGCGGCAGATAGTCGGCAAAGCTTGTGCCGGGCACCCGGCGCCCTTCCACCAGCACCCACCACGGCAGCGGCCCGTCATTCAGCGCCACCCGCCAGCGCTCGCCGGTGGCCAGATCGGCGAAGGCAAACTCGGCGTGGTCGGGGCCCGCCAGCGGCATTTGCGCGCCCACGGCCTTGCGAAACCGCGCCACGGCCGGGTTTCCGGCCAGCACGAGGTGGTTGCCATTGTCGATGGTGAGGCCGAGCGCGGGGTCGAAATAGGACCGGCAGCGCCCCCCCGCCCGCGCCGCGCTGTCGCTGATCGCGACCTCCAGCCCGGCCTGGCGCAGCTTCACCGCCGCCGACAGGCCGGCCAGCCCGGCACCCACAACACTCGCCCGCCTGAACGCCATGGCCTATCCCCTTGCGGCCGCATCGTTTGACGCAAAAAATCGGTGCCCACTTTTTCGCACGATGCCCGCCTCTGTGGTCGCATCGTTTGACGCAAAAAACCGGTGCCCACTTTTTCGCACGATGCTTCAGCCCAGCAGGCTGAAGCGCAGCGCGGCCAGCGCCAGCCGCAGTTTGGAAACCTTCACCCGGGCGCGCGGGAGCCCCCAGCCGCGCGCCACCATCTGGCGCAGCAGCCGGGCATAGGCCACCTCCATCAGCCGCGGAGCCACCAGCAGGCCCTTGGGGCGCGCCGCCAGAATCGCCGCCGCCTCGGCAAAATGGGCCTGCGCGCGCGGGGCCAGCCAGCGCGCCGCCGCATCCACGCGGGGGTCGGCAGCCAGCGCCTCGGGCGTGGTAGGGGTGATGCCGGCATGGGCCAACGCCTCTATCGGCAGGTAAACGCGGCCAATGCCGGCATCCTC
>CAIXXP010000148.1 GCA_903923465.1 uncultured Sphingomonadales bacterium
CCGCCCCGGCATCGCGCCCAGCCGCCCCGGCCCCGCGCGCCGCGGCGCCCCTCGCCGACGCCGCCGCGCCCGCTGCCCCATCCGACGCGGATGCCGCCCCCTTCGTGCCGTCCTCGCCGCGCATCGTCTCGGTCGGCCCCGGCGGCTTTCTGCGGCAGGGCCCGGGCGACCAGCAGGCCCCCATTCCGCCCGCGCCACCGCGCCGGCTGGTGCCCGCCAAGCCCAGCCCCGAGATGGCCGACAAGACCAGCCTGCTCGACCTCTCGGAGCGCGTCTGCCGCTGGCCCATTGGCCACCCTGGCGAGGCGGACTTCCACTTCTGTGGCGAGAAGGTGAACCCGGGCTTCCCCTATTGCGTGGAACATTGCGGAAGGGCCTATCAGGCGCAGCTGCCGCGTGGCCATCGCCGCCCGCCCCCGCCGCTGCCCTTTGGCGCCGGAAGGGTCCGCTAGGCGCCCACGGCCGCTCTGGCGGCATGGAGCGGCATCGGATACACGCCTGCGCAGAACAAACCGCAGGAGAGACCGATGCCGCTTGCCCTCTATGATGCCACCGTCACGATCTATCTGCAGATCCTGCCGGCCATGGCCGACCTTATCGACAAGGCGGAGGCGCATTGCCGCGCCCACGACCTGCCCGATTCGGCCCTGCTGGACGTGCGGCTGGCACCCGACATGTGGCATCTGGCCCGGCAGTTCCATGTGGTGTGCATCCATTCCGCCACGGCCGTGACCGGCGCGATTGCCGGCGAGGTGCTGCTCGACACCCGCCCCGCGCACAATGACTTCGCCGGCCTGCGCGCGCAGGTGAACGCGGCGATCGCCACGCTGCGAACCATCACCCCGGAGCAACTGGAAGAAGCCAGCGGCAGGGACGCGGCCTATGTGATCAGCCCCACCCGCAGGATGGAATTTACCGCGCAGAATTACCTGCTGAGCCTGGCCATGCCCAACTTCATGTTCCACGCCACCACCGCCTACGACATTCTGCGGGCGCAGGGGCTGACCATTGGCAAGATCGATTTTCTGGGGGCGCTGCCGCTGAAGGTCTAAGGGTTAAAGGGTTAATGGGAAGCTGGGGCTAGCCCCTGCACCCCTTGCCGTCTTCCGGCGAGGGGCAACACCCGTGGCAGCGTATCGCGCTGCCTCGCCGCGCCGCATGCTGTCAGCGCCGCTTCGCGGTAAAGCGCCGGGCCGAGATGGAGCGCCCACCTCGACAGTCAGGGGGGGGTTGGCGGCGTAACGCCCCCAAGACTATCCCTTCCAAAAGCTTCACCCGCAAAAAAGGGGCCCACCGCATCGGCGAGCCCCTGATTTTTGGTCAGCCGGTAAGGGCTTGCCGATTAGTCGTCCTTCAGGAAGGCCGGCAGATGGTCGGGGTTGCCGGCCGGTTCACGGTCGCCACGGGGAGCGCGATCGCCCCCACGGTCGCCACCGCGGCCACCACGGTCGCCACGCCCTTCGCCTCTGGGCCCACGACGGTCGCCGCCGCGATCACCACGGTCGCCACGATCCGGACGATCGCCACCCCGATCGCTTCTGGGTTCGCGCGGTTCGCGGGCCGGACGGGTGTCTTCCAGCTCGGCGCCGGTTTCCTGATCGACAACGCGCATGGACAGGCGAACCTTGCCACGCGGGTCGATTTCGAGAACCTTGACCTTGACCTCCTGGCCTTCCTTCACGACATCGCCGGGCTTCTCCACCCGCTCGTTGCGCATTTCGGAAACGTGGACGAGACCGTCCTTGCCACCCATGAAGTTCACGAAG
>CAIXXP010000149.1 GCA_903923465.1 uncultured Sphingomonadales bacterium
ATCCGCCGCATGCGCGCGCATGCCAATTTCATCGAACAGACACCACTCACCCTCCTCCTATTCGGGCTGGTGGAAGCTGCCGGGCGCGGCGGCCTGTGGCTGGCCCCGCTGGGCGCCGCATTTATCCTCGGCCGCGTGGCGCATGCCTATGGCATGGAAGAGAACGGCTTCAAGGCCGGGCGCCCCATCGGCATGCTGGTGGGCACGGTTACACAACTAACTCTGGTGGTAACGGCGCTGGGCGCGGCTACCGGACGGTTTTAGGCTGGAAAAGGCGGGGGGGCGTTTGCAGGGGCTCGCCCGGCACCCCTTTCCTGTCAGCGTTTCGCGAAGGGTTCGGCGTCGCACTACCTTGCCGCGCCGCAAGCATAGCAACCCTGCGCGGCCAGGCGTCACGCCGAGATGTTGGCGCCACGCAGACAGCAATGGGGGTTTGGGGGCCTACGATCCCCAAGACTATCCCTTCCTTCATCCCTACCCGAACTGGCTGTCCGCCACGAAGGGGTTGGTTTGCCGCTCGCGCCCAAAGGTGCTGGTGGGGCCGTGGCCGGGGATAAAGGTGATGTCGTCGCCCAGCGGCCACAGCTTGTGGGTAATCGAATCCAGCAACTGCTGATGGTCGCCACGAGGGAAATCGGTGCGACCGATCGAACCGGCAAACAGCACGTCGCCCACCACCGCCAGCCGCGACGGGCCATGCACGAAGACCACATGGCCGGGCGTGTGCCCCGGGCAGTGCACCACATCCAGCGTCAGATCGCCCACCGTTACCGTGTCGCCATCGTGCAGCCAGCGGTCGGGCACGAAGTTGCGCCCTTCCATGCCATAGCGGGCCGCCGAATCGCTCAGTTGATCCAGCCAGAAGCGGTCGTCCTCCTGCGGCCCCTCGATGGCCACGTGCATTTTTTCGGCCAGCACCCCGGCCATGCCGCAGTGGTCCATGTGGCCATGCGTCACCAGGATCTTCTCCAGTGTCACCCCGGTCTTTTCCAGCGCCTGCGCCAGCCGGTCGAGATCGCCGCCGGGATCAACCAGCGCGCCGCGCATGGTCTTGGTGCACCAGATCAGCGAGCAGTTCTGCTCGAACGCGGTGACGGGGATGATGGCGGCGCGCAACGGTGGCTGGGTTTCGGTATCTGGCATGATGGATCGCCCGTTGCCGGGCCTTGCTCCTGAACTGTGGGAATATCGCGGCCTTTGCCGGATGGGATGCGGCGGCTATATCAGGCGGCCAGCCACCGGTTAAGGGACAATCGCATGCCTGTTTTTCGCCGCCTGATCGCGCTGGCCTTCGCCGCCGGGGCGCTCGCGCCTGTTGGCGCGCCGCCGGCCCTGGCCGATACCGCACCGCGTCTGGCCGAGAGCAGCTTTGCCCTGCTCGCCCAGCCCCTGCCCCTGCCCTATGACGAGAAGGCCGATGGCGCGGCGGCCATCCGAGCCGCCACGGCCCGCGCCCGGGCGCATCACACGCTGCTGCTGATCGATCTGGGCGGCAACTGGTGCCTGGATTGCCGGCTGCTGGCGGGCACCATCGCCCTGCCCGACCTTTCCCCCTTCGTGCGCGCCCACTACGAGGTGGTGACGGTGGATGTCGGCCGCTACACCAAGAATATGGGCGTGCCGGGCAGCTATGGCGCGGGGGTGGTGCGCGGCGTACCGATGCTGCTGATTGTGGACCCTGCCACCCGGCGCCTGATCAATGCCGGGCACACCACCGCGCTGGCCGATGCCCGCTCGCTGACCCCGCAGGCGCTGGCCGACTGGTTGGCGCAATGGGTAGATGCGGGCAAATAGGCGCTAGAGCCGCCCGCTTTTCCACACCACCCGGCCCACCACCTCCACCTCGCCAGGGGCCAGTTCGATGGGCGGATAGGCGGGGTTGTCACTGATCAGCGCGATGCGTCCGGGGCGGCCGAGATCGAGCCGCTTGACCAGCAGCGACCCGCCCGCGCGCACCACATGCACGCCATCGCGCCAGGTTCGGGGGGCGCGGTCCACCAGGATTTCGTCGCCATCGCGCAAAGTGGGCTCCATCGAATCGCCAGCCACGGCGATGGCCGAGAGCATCACCGGATCCAGCCCCTGCCCGCGCAGCCACCCCGCCGAGAAACGGAAGGTGCCAATCGCCCGTTCTTCGCCCGCCAGCGCCCCGGCGCCCGCCGCCGCATCCACGTCGAGGCGCGGCACATCGATCCAGTCTGATCGCAGGGGTTTTCCCATGGATTCGGGAGAAATTTCCTCCGGTCCGCCCAACTCCGATTCGTCGACCCCGAGGAATTGCGCGAGGCGCCGCCGGTCGCCCTCCTCCAGCTTGCGTGGGCTGCCCTTTCGCACAAATTGCTGAAGATACGCGGAATTACGCCCGATAAGCGCCGAAAGCGCGGCCAGGCTCTCCCCCTGATCGGTGGCAAGTTGCAAGAGGCGAGCGCGGGCACCGGTGATTTCCATAAGTGCACACTATCATAAGATTTTTCCTAGACAAGTAGGATTTTTCATGGAACGAATCAGGAACATTGTTACCGAGTCGGTTTCAGGGGGTATCATGCTAAGAAAAATCGAAAAATTCCTCGAACACAGCGGAATGGCCTGGACCAAATTCGGTCGCGTCGTCGCCCATGATCCCCGCCTCGTGGGCGACATGCGCAATGGCCGCCAGCCCCGCGAAGCCCTCGGCCAGCGCATCGACAATTTCATCACCACCTACTGGGAGAACAACCATGCGCTTTGACCCCGCCGCCGACCGGGCCCTGCTCGCCACGATCCGTCCGACCGGGCAGGCGCCCGCCCGTGGACCGCACGGCCCGCCCGCGCGATTTGCCCGCAGCCGCAGCCCATCCATGCAACTGCTCGACGCGGTGATGCGCCTCGCCGGGCCCCACGCCGATCTGCTGCGCCACGCCGAGCGCCCATGGGCGAGCGCCACCTTCCAGGGCACGCGCCACACCATCGCCATGTGCTTTGCCGGGCCCGAGGGGCTGACTTCCGGAGAAGCCTTCGTCACCGCCCTGCCCGAGCATGAATTCACCATTGCCCGCCAGATCGTGGCCGACGCGGCGGTGAGCGAGGTCGACCAGATCATGCTGCCCCAGCCGCATCTTACCGTGGAGGTGGAGTTGCTGCTGCTGGAAGATTGTTGAGGGGTTTGAGAGCGGAAAGGCGGAGGGGAAGATGCGAGGGGATTATCCCCTCGCGCTCCCATTCCATGGCTTCGTGGTAGCAGTCCGGCGGCCTTGCGCCCGGGATCAAGGTGGGGGGTAAAAGCGGCTTTGCCACAAGGCGCAACACCCCGCGCGGAGCGCCTTAAGTCCCCGGCGCATTGGCACGCGGTGGCGATGGCACCCGGCGCTGACAGTATGGCGAGCGCGAGGGACGAGTCCCTCGCACCTATCCTACTCCCCCAGCTTCCACTCCCAGCCAAGCACAACATCCCCGTCCATCACCTCCACGCCCCGCGCGGCAAGCTCGTCGCGCAGGGCATCGGAGGTGGCAAAATCCTTGGCGGCACGGGCTTCCTTGCGGCGGACAAGCACCGCCTCGATCTCGCCTTCGGTAATGCCGGCCGCCTTGGGCCGAATGCGCAGGTCGGCGCGATCCAGCGAAAGCAGATTCAGCCCAAGCACCGCGTCCATCGCGGCGATGGCGGCCAGCTTTTCGCCGGCGTCCACTTTCTTCAGCCCCACCACCTCTTCGAGCAGGGTAAGCGCCACGGGCGTGTTGAGATCATCCGAGATCGCCGCGTCGAAACGCGCAAGATGCCCGGCAAATTTAGGGCCCGCAGCGGCGGCGGCCGCGCCCTGCGCCCTCACCGACGCCACCGCCATCACCAGCCGCTTCAGCCGCGTCAGCGCCGCGCCTAGGCCGTCCCAGCTGAACTCCAGCTCGCTGCGGTAATGCGCCTGAAGGCACATCAACCGATAGGCCAGCGGGTGATAGCCCTTGTCGATGAGCAATTGCAGGCGCAGGAACTCGCCCGAGGATTTGCTCATCTTGCCAGTGCGTTCGACGAGGAAATTATTGTGCATCCACAGCTTGGCGCCGGAATGCGCCGGAACGTCCAGCGCCAGATCGGCGCAGCCGCAGCCGCTCTCCGCCTCCACGAAAGCCTGATTCTGGGCGATCTCGTTCGGGTGGTGGATTTCGCGGTGATCGATGCCGCCGGTGTGGATGTCGAAGGGAAAGCCGAGCAGCGCGCCCGACATCACCGAACATTCCAGGTGCCAGCCCGGCGCACCTTTCCCCCAGGGTGAATCCCATTCCATCTGGCGCTTTTCGCCCAGCGGGGTCTTGCGCCAGATGGCGAAGTCGGCCGGGTGGCGTTTGCCATCCACCTGCTCGATCCGGCCTTCTCCCTCCTCGGTGGCGGCGCGGGCAAGGCGGCCATAATCGGCCACGGTGGAGACATCGAAATAGAGGCCGCTATCCAGTTCGTAGCAGTGCTGCGGCGCGATCTTTTCGGCAAAGGCGATCATCTGCGGCACGTAATCGGTGGCGATGGACCACTGCATCGGCGCGCGGATGTTCAGCGCGGCGATATCGGCCCAATAGGCCTCGGTATAGTGTTTGGCGATATCCCAGATGCTGCGCGCTTCCTTGGCAGCCTGCCGCTCCAGCTTGTCCTCGCCCGCGTCGGCGTCGTCCGTCAAATGGCCGACATCGGTGATGTTGATGACGTGGGAGAGCCTGTAGCCCTTGAAGCTCAGCGTGCGCCCCAGCACATCGGCAAAGACATAGGCGCGCATATTGCCGATATGCGGGTAGTTATAGACCGTGGGCCCGCATGTGTAGACCCGCGCTTCACCGGTGTGCACCGGCACGAAGTCTTCCTGCTGGCGGGTCAGGCTGTTGAACAGCCTCAGGGGCGGGGTTGAATGCTGCTCGCTCATGGCTTTGGCGGTTGGCGCGGGGCGAGCAAAAGGTCAAGCGGGGAGGGGAGGTTTGCCGAAAGGCTGATGCGGGCCGACCCGATAGATTGGCCCGCATCGCCGGTTTACTGCGCCGATGCGCTTCCCCGGGGTGGTTACGACGATGACCTGATGCCCGGCATGGAACTGGCTTTAATGCCAGCCTCTATCAGAACCCCAGGAACTTCACCTGCTCGTCCAGCGGCACGCGCGGGCGTTCGAAATTGTTCACCGGGTCGTCGGCCACGCGATAGCCGATGGCGATGCCACAGAAGAAGATATAGTCCCTGTCCGGCACGCCGAGGAAGTCCTTGATGATCCTGGCGTACATCGAGAGGAATTCCTGCGGGCAGGAATCGAGGCCCCGTTCGCGCAGCAGCAGCATGATGGTTTGCAGCCACATGCCGACATCCGACCACTGCGGCTCCAGCATGATGCGCGGGAAATAGGTCAGCAACAGTGCCGGCGCCCCGAAAGACCGCAGATTCTGCCCGACAAAATCGCCCCGCGCCGCACGGTCGGACCGCTCGATCGCCATGGTGCCATACATCATGCCGCCCAGCTCCTTCAGCCGCGCATCGTGGCGTGGCGACTGCGCGGGCGCGTCCCAGCTGTATTCCTTGGGGTCTTGCGGCGCGGCGGCGAGCATTTTGGCCTGAAGCTCGGCCAGCGGAGCACCGGCCAGCACGGTGGCCTCCCACGGCTGGTAGTTGCAGCCCGAGGGGGCAAAGCGCGCCTTGTCCAGCACATCCCGCAGCACATCCAGCGGCACCGGCGTATCGCTGAAATTGCGGATCGAGCGGCGGGTGAGCACGGCATCGCTGATGGTGGTGGAGGCGGGAAAACGCTCGGTCATGGGCAGAACTCCATCTGGTTTTTCTGGTCGCACCGTCTCGGGCAAAAACGCGTGCTCAATCGTCTTCGAACAGGCCGGCCAGTTGCTCGATCATTGTGCCGCCCAGTTGCTCGACATCCATGATTGTCACCGCCCGGCGGTAATAGCGGGTCACATCGTGGCCGATACCGATGGCCACCAGCTGCACCGGCGACTGCTTCTCGATCCAGCCGATAACATTGCGCAGATGCGCCTCCAGATAGCCGGCGCTGTTCACGCTGAGGGTGGAATCATCCACCGGCGCGCCATCGGAGATGACCATAAGGATGCGGCGGTCCTCGGATCGGGCCAGCAGCCGCGAGTGGGCCCACAGCAGGGCCTCGCCATCGATGTTTTCCTTCAGCAGCCCCTCGCGCATCATCAGCCCAAGGTTCTTGCGGCCCCGGCGATAGGGCTCGTCGGCCTTCTTGTAGACGATGTGGCGCAGATCATTCAGCCGGCCGGGATGCGCGGGTTTGCCGCCGGCCAGCCAGGCCTCGCGGCTCTGCCCGCCCTTCCACGCGCGGGTGGTGAAGCCCAGGATCTCGGTTTTCACTCCGCAGCGCTCCAGCGTGCGCGCCAGCACATCGGCGCTGATCGCGGCGATGGAGATGGGACGGCCGCGCATCGAACCGGAATTGTCGATCAGCAGGGTGACGACCGTGTCCTTGAACTCGACATCGCGCTCCACCTTGTAGCTGAGCGACGAGCCCGGCGCGACGATGACCCGGGCGAGCCGCGCGGCGTCCAGCAGGCCCTCTTCCTGGTCGAAATCCCAGCTGCGGTTCTGCTGGGCCATCAGGCGGCGTTGCAGGCGGTTGGCCAGCTTGGTGACGATGCCCTGCAAGCCCTTCAACTGCGCGTCGAGATAGGCGCGCAGACGGGTCAGCTCTTCCTCGTCGCACAGTTCCCCGGCGGCGACGACCTCGTCGAATTTCTCGCTCCACACCTTGTAGTCGAAGCTGGCGGGCGCGTCCGTCCATGGCCGGTTCGGCCGCGTCGGCAGCATGCCGTCCTCGGCGTCGTCACCGCCGTCGGCCTGGCTGTCATCCTCCGTGGCATCGGGCTGCTCGTCGGTGTCGCCCTGCTCGTCGCCAGCGGAAGGGTCCGCCGCCAGTTCCAGACGGTCGGGCTCGGAACCGGCGTTGTCGCCGTCCTCGTCCTCCTCGGTCGGCTCCTCGCCGCCCTCGTCGCTGTCCTCGTCGTCGGTGGCCTCCATCTCCTCGGCGCGGGTGAGTTCGAGATGGGCGAGCATGTCGAGCGCCAGGCTCTGGAAGGCGCGCTGGTCTTCCAGCGAATGGGCCAGCGCGTCAAAATCCTTGGCCGCGCGCGTTTCGATCCAGCCGCGCAACAGGTCGACGCCGGCTTGGGCCACAGCGGGCACCGCCTCGCCGGTCAGCGCCTCGCGCAGCAGCAGGGCCAGCGCGGTTTGCACCGGCACATCCTCGCGCCGCTCCGCCCGGGTGATGGGATCGGCGGCCACGCGCCGGTCCAGCGCGGCGGCCAGATTGGCGCGCATGCCGGCATAGTCGCGCGACCCCAGCGCCTCATAGCGCACCTGCTCCACGGCATCATAGCAGGCGCGGGCCACCGGCTCGGCTGGCATGTGGCGCTGGTGCAGCGCGGCATTGTGGTGGCGCAGGCGCAGGGCGAAGCCATCGGCGGCACCGCGCGCCTCGGTGGCGGCATCCAGCGACAGGCTGCGGCCGGGCATCGGCACGCGCAGCGTATGGCCCGAGAGGGCTGGCGCCTCGGCGGTCCAGTTCACCTCCAGCTCCGCATCGCGCGCAATCGCCCGCGATGCGCCGGTCAGCGCGCCACGAAAACGGTCAAGGGGCGTGTCTTCGGCCAAGTTCCGATACTTACCGGCTCAGCGGCACTTACAGGCTCTGGCCGGTCTTGGCCCAATCGGCCAGGAAGCCCTCGATGCCCTTGTCGGTCAGCACATGCTTGAACAGTTGGCGGATGACGGCCGGCGGCGCGGTCATCACATCGGCGCCGATCTTGGCGCATTCCAGCACATGCACCGGGTGGCGGATGGAGGCGGCGAGGATCTCGGTGCCGAAGGCGTAGTTGTCGTAGATCAGCCGCATGTCGCGGATCAGGTCGAGGCCGTCGAAGCCATTGTCGTCGTGCCGGCCGATGAAGGGCGAGATGAAAGTCGCCCCCGCCTTGGCCGCCAGCAGTGCCTGATTGGCGGAAAAGCACAGGGTGACATTGACCATGGTGCCATCGCCGGTCAGCTTCTTGCAGGTCTTCAGCCCGTCCACTGTCAGCGGCACCTTGATGCAGACGTTGCTGGCGATCTTGCGCAGGATTTCGGCCTCGCGCATCATGCCCTCATGGTCGAGCGCGACCACCTCGGCGGAAACCGGCCCATCCACCAGCGCGCAGATCTCCCTGGTCACTTCCAGAAAATCGCGGCCAGACTTGGCGATCAGCGAGGGGTTGGTGGTCACCCCGTCCAGCAGGCCCGTGGCGGCCAGATCGGCGATGTCGGCGGTGTCGGCGGTGTCGACGAAGAACTTCATGGAAAGGGCCTCCTGCGGGGCATTTATCGGCAAATGGAACGGGCGGCTGGGCCGCGCATGTGATTCTTGCAGGCGAGCTATAGACGTTTTGCGCAAGGGACAAAGCCCCCGTGCCATCTTCCTGTGCGCGCGCATCTTCCCTTTTGGGCAAAACCGCCCCATCCCGCAGCCATGAGTTCCCGCAGCGACTCGCAACCCTCCCTGCTCTCCCTGCCCGTGGCCCGGGTGCGCGTGCTGGTGCTGAACGCGGCGCTGGGGCCGCTGGATTATCGCGTGCCGCAGGGCATGGTGGTGGAACCCGGCGCGATCGTCATGGCGCCGCTGGGGCCGCGCCAGATCATGGGCATCGTGTGGGAGGCGGAAAACCTGCCCGGCGAAACCGTGGCGGACGCGCGGCTGCGCCCGCTGCTCTCGGTGCTGCCGGTGCCGCCGCTGCCCGCCCCCTTGCGCCGGCTGATCGAGTGGACGGCGGATTATTATTGCGCAGGGCTGGCACAGGTGGCCCGCATGGCCCTGTCCAGCTCGGCCGCACTGCAGGGCGGGCGGATGATGACCGAGTACCGCCTGAGCGCCCCGGCGGATGATGACGCCCCTGCCCCCCGTCTCACCCCCCAGCGCGCCACCGCGATCGCGCGGCTGGCCGGGCAGCAGGCCACCATCCGCGAGCTGGCGGAGATCGCCGGCGTGTCGGACGCGGTGCTGCGCGGCATGGCCAATGCCGGGCTGCTGGAGGCGGTGACGGTGGATTGCGACCGCCCTTACCCCGCCCCCGACCCCACCTTCGCCGCCCCCGCCCTCTCCGCCGATCAACAGGCGGCGGCAGATGCTTTCGTGGAGGCGGTGGCCGCCAACCAATTCGCCCCCTTCCTGCTCGATGGCGTAACCGGATCGGGCAAAACCGAATGCTATTTCGAAGCCGTGGCCGAGGCGGTGCGCGAGGGGCGGCAGGTACTGGTGCTGCTGCCCGAAATCGCCCTGACGCAAAACTTCCTCCGCCGGTTCGAGGCCCGCTTTGGCGTGGCGCCGGTGCTGTGGCACTCCGCGCTGAAATCGGCCGAGCGGCGCCGGGCGTGGCGGGCGGTGTCGGAAGGGCCGGAAAACGGCGGCGCCAGCGTTGTCGTGGGTGCGCGCTCGGCGCTGTTCCTGCCCTATGCCCGCCTTGGCCTCATCGTGGTGGACGAGGCGCATGAGACCTCGTTCAAGCAGGACGACGGCGTGCGCTACAATGGCCGCGATGTCGCGGTCATCCGCGCGCGGTTCGAGGGCATCCCGGTCATCCTCGCCAGCGCCACCCCCGCGCTGGAAAGCCTGACGCTGGCCGAGGCCGGAGTCTATCGCCGCATCGTGCTGGGCGACCGTTTTGGCGGCGCCACCATGCCCACCATCACCGTGGTCGATCTCACCCTTGATCCGCCCGAGCGCGGCCACTGGCTGGCCCCGTCCCTGGTTCAGGCCTTGCGTGAACGGCTGGCGAAGGGTGAGCAGTCGCTGCTGTTCCTCAACCGGCGCGGCTATGCCCCCCTCACCCTGTGCCGCCATTGCGGCTATCGCTTTCAATGCGCCAATTGCAGCGCGTGGCTGGTCGAGCACCGCCTGTCGCGGCGACTGGCCTGCCACCATTGCGGCCACGAGCAGCCCGTTCCCCCCGCCTGCCCCGAATGCGGCGAGCCAGATTGCCTCGTCGCCTGCGGCCCGGGGGTGGAACGAATCGCCGACGAAGTGGCCGAGGTGCTGCCCGGCGCCCGCATCGCCATCGTCACCTCCGACACGCTGAACAGCCCGGAGAAGATCAGCGCCTTCGTGGCGGCGGCAGAGGGCGGGGAGATCGACGTCATCGTCGGCACCCAACTCGTCACCAAGGGCTATCACTTCCCCGACCTGACGCTGGTCGGCGTGGTCGATGCCGATCTCGGCCTCGAAGGCGGCGACCTGCGGGCGGGCGAGCGGTCCTATCAGCAAATCGCGCAAGTATCCGGCCGCGCCGGCCGCGCCGCCAAAGCCGGCGAAGTGCTGATCCAGACCCGCCACCCCAAGGCCCCGGTCATCGCCGCGCTGGCCAAGGGCGACCGCGACGCCTTTTACGCGGCGGAATCGGCATCGCGCCGCAGCGCCGGGGCACCACCCTTCGGCCGCTGGGCGGCGATCATCGTTTCCTCCGAAGACGAGGCCGAGGCGAAAGAGGCCGCGCGCGCCATCGGTGGCACCAGGCCCAGCCTGCCCGATGTCGCCATCCTTGGCCCGGCACCGGCGCCTATGTCACTGCTGCGCGGGCGCTATCGCTATCGCCTGCTGGTGAACGCGCGGCGCTCGGCGGAGTTGCAGGCGGTGATCAGGGCCTGGCTCGAACCGCTGCGGTTGCCGCCGGGGGTTCGGGTGGGGGTGGATATCGATCCGTATAGTTTTGTTTAAGGGAAGGATTGGACGAGAAAAGCAGGGACTAGCCCCTGCACCCCTTAACGTCTCCCGGCGAAAGGTTGCGCGGATGGCGGCGGTGAGCACGACCTCACTGGGCCGCAGGTTTTTATAGCCGCTGCGCGGCAGGGCGCCACGATGACCACCAAGCGCGCCGCCCACAGTTATGGGGGTTTGGGGGGTAACACCCCCAACTTACCCTACCCTTCCCGCTCAGCCTCCAGCAACGCCCGCTTGATCTCCAGCCCATAGGCATAGCCGCCGAGCGTCCCATCGCTGCGCACCACCCGGTGGCACGGCACCAGCACCGCAACCGGGTTGGCTCCATTGGCGCTCCCCACCGCGCGCACGGCGGCTGGCTTGCCTACGGCCACGGCGATCTCCGCATAGCTTCGGGTCTCGCCCGGGGGGATGCGCCGCAGGGCTTGCCACACCGCCTCCTGAAACGCCGTGCCCACCACATCGAGCGGCACGTGGGCCGCCAGCGCGGGTGCCTCCACCGCCGCCAGCACCTGCGCCAGCAGCGCGGCAAAGCCTTCGCCGCCCTCCACCAGCGCCGCCTCGGGGAAGCGGCGGGCGAGGTCGTCGCGGGTCTCGTTGAAGGCCAGCCGGCAGATGCCCTTGGCGGTGGCGGCCACCAGCATCGGGCCGAGAGCGCTATCCACCACCGCCCAGCGAATCGTCACGCCGCGCCCGCCCCGCGCCCAGGCCGAGGGCGCCATCCCCAGCCGCCCCCGCGCCGCATCGTAGAAACGCGAGGGAGCGGAATAGCCGGCGTCATAGATGGCGTCGCTCACGCGCGGCGCCTGCGGGTCGCTCAGGGCGGCACGGGCCTGCTCCAGCCGCAGGGCGCGGGCATAGGCTGCGGGCGACAGGCCGGTGGCGCGGGTAAACAGCCTTTGGAAATGCGCGGGGCTATAGCCGGCCGCTTGCGCGAGGGTGGCCAGCGGCACCAGCCGCCCGCTGCCGACGGCGGCCCGGATCGCCGCGACGGCCTGCTCGACAGCCTGCGCCTCGCGGCTCACCGCATCGGGCGCGCACCGCAGGCAGGCACGCAGGCCCGCCGTTCGCGCCGCCGCGCCATCGGCAAAGAAGCGCACATTGCCCCGCGCGGGGTGGCGCGCCGGGCAGGATGGGCGGCAATAGATGCCGGTGCTCAGCACGCCGGTCACAAAGCGCCCGTCGGCCCCGCGATCGCGCGACAGCACCGCGCGCCAGCATGCGTCCTCGTCCAGCCCGGGTTGGCCCGTGGACGGATCGCTGTCCGCGCCAAAAGCGGGGGCAGAAGGGGGAGTGCCAAGCATCATTACCTTTCTTCGCCGCCTTCCGCCGAAGTGCAAGGGGCAACGTCGCATTCGACATGCCACCGCCGCACCGCGCCACCATCCTGAATCATGCGGTCAAACCAGCCGCCCGGGTCTCCTTCCCAAGCGGCACGCGATTCTCCGACAGGCCTGCCGACATGCCCCGGAAACCGGCCTTCACCCCACATGTTTGCCGATGAGTGCCGCCCCGCCTTGCATCACCGCATTTTCATCGCTATGCGCGCCGCGTCAGAGGAGGATACCGCACTGCACAGGTGCGGTGGGGGGTTGTTCGCCGCCCGGGGGCCGGCAGCACGGCCAGCATCGTCCGACATTAGTCATTTGGCGTCATTTGGTGCCGCTCGGCATAGGCCATTGCGCATAAGGGGATCGACACGCGTGGAGAATTCCGCCGGAATTACCGCCAGCTTGCAGGGGCGCTACGCCTCTGCCCTGTTTGCGCTGGCCGCTGAGCAAAACGCGGTCGCCGCGGTTGAGGCCGACCTCGCCTCGATCGGCACCGCCATTGGCGAGAACGCCGATCTGGCCGCCCTGATTCGCAACCCGCAGGTGGGTCGCGAAGCCGCCGGGCGCGCGATCGCGGCCGTGGCCGGCGTGCTGGATCTGTCGGGCCTGACCAGGAATTTTCTGGGTGTGCTGGCGGGCAATGGTCGGCTGGCCGCCCTGCCCGACATCATCGCCGCCTTTGCCGCCATCGCCGCCGCCGAGCGCGGCGAGCTGACCGCCGAGGTCACCAGCGCCCACGCCCTCACCAAAACCCAGCTCACGGCCCTGGCCAAGAAGCTGAAGGAGCGTGAAGGCAAGGATGTCACCATTACCGCGAGTGTCGACCCCGAGCTTCTGGGCGGCCTCGTTGTCAAGATCGGCAGCCGTCAGATCGACGGCTCGATCCGCACCCGTCTCAATTCTCTTGCCCAATTGATGAAGGCCTGAGCCGCCCCGCCGGCTCGATGCTAACAGAAGATCGTTGAAAGGCTGAACATGGATATCCGCGCCGCAGAAATTTCCAAGGTCATCAAGGACCAGATCGCCAATTTCGGCACCGAGGCCCAGGTCTCGGAAGTGGGCAGCGTGCTGTCGGTGGGCGATGGTATCGCCCGCATCCACGGCCTCGATCAGGTGCAGGCCGGCGAGATGGTCGAGTTCTCGAACGGGGTGAAGGGCATGGCTCTCAACCTCGAGGCCGATAACGTCGGCGTCGTGATCTTCGGCTCGGACGCCGAGATCAAGGAAGGCGACCAGGTCAAGCGCACCGGCACCATCGTGGACGTTCCCGTCGGCAAGGGCCTGCTCGGCCGCGTGGTCGATGGCCTGGGCAACCCGATCGACGGCAAGGGCCCGATCGAATATACCGAGCGCAAGCGCGTTGAGGTGAAGGCCCCCGGCATCATCCCGCGCCAGTCGGTTTCCGAGCCCGTGCAGACCGGCCTGAAGGCCATTGACGCCCTGGTGCCGATCGGCCGTGGCCAGCGCGAGCTGATCATCGGCGACCGCCAGACCGGCAAGACCGCCGTCGCCATCGACACCTTCATCAACCAGAAGGGCCCCAACGCCTCGGGTGACGAAAGCAAGAAGCTCTACTGCATCTATGTCGCCATCGGCCAGAAGCGGTCCACCGTGGCGCAGATCGTGCGTCAGCTGGAAGAGAACGGCGCCATGGAATATTCCATCGTCGTGGCCGCCACCGCTTCCGAGCCCGCGCCCCTGCAGTATCTCGCGCCCTACACCGGCGTGACCATGGGCGAATTCTTCCGCGACAACGGCATGCACGCCGTCATCGTGTATGACGATCTTTCCAAGCAGGCTGTGGCCTATCGCCAGATGTCGCTGCTGCTGCGTCGTCCTCCGGGCCGCGAAGCCTATCCGGGCGACGTGTTCTATCTCCACTCGCGCCTGCTGGAGCGCGCGGCCAAGATGAATGATTCGCTGGGTGGCGGCTCGCTGACGGCCCTGCCGATCATCGAGACCCAGGCCGGCGACGTTTCGGCCTACATTCCGACCAACGTGATCTCGATCACCGACGGCCAGATCTTCCTTGAAACCGGCCTGTTCTATCAGGGCGTCCGTCCGGCCATCAACGTCGGTCTGTCGGTGTCCCGCGTGGGTTCCGCCGCACAGACCAAGGCGATGAAGAAGGTGTCCGGCAGCATCAAGCTGGAGCTGGCGCAGTATCGTGAAATGGCGGCCTTTGCCCAGTTCGGTTCCGACCTTGACGCCTCGACGCAGAAGCTGCTGAACCGCGGCGCCCGCCTCACCGAGGTGCTGAAGCAGGCCCAGTTCTCGCCGCTCGGCTTTGAAGAGCAGACCGCAGTGATCTTCGCCGGCACCAACGGCTATCTCGACAGCGTAGATGTGAAGCGCGTCACCGAATACGAGGCCGAGCTGCTCCGCTTCCTGCGCACCAACCACGCCGATGTCCTGACCCAAATCCGCGACACCAAGGATCTGGGCGACGAGGCCAAGGGCAAGCTGGTCGCCGCGCTCGACGCCTTTGCCAAGCAGTTCGCCTGAGCCCACCACCAACCAAACCACCGACAGGAGGTAGTTGGCGATGGCCAGCCTTAAGGAACTAAAAGGCCGGATCAACTCGGTCAAATCGACCCAGAAGATCACCAAGGCCAAGCAGATGGTGGCCGCGGCGAAGCTGCGCAAGGCGCAGGCTGCCGCCGAGGCCGCGCGCCCCTATGCCGCGCGCCTCGCCGAGGTGATGGGCAGCCTGGCCAGCCGCATCGTGGTCAGCGAGAGCAGCCCGAAGCTGTTGGCCGGCACCGGCAAGGATCAGGTCCACCTGCTGGTGGTCGCCAACTCCGACCGTGGCCTGTGCGGCGCGTTCAACGCCAACATCGTCAAGGCCGCGCGGCTGAAGGCGGAAAGCCTGGAGGCCGAGGGCAAGACCGTGCTGTTCTACCTGATCGGCCGCAAGGGCCGGCCGGTGATCCGCCGCGAATACCCCAAGGCGATCCTCGCCGGCTTCGACACGTCCACCGTGCGCGAGGCCGGCTATGCCGAGGCCGAGGCGGTCGCCGCCGAACTGGTCGCGCTGTATGAGGCGGGCAAGTTCGATGTCGCCCACCTGTTCTACAGCAAGTTCCGCAGCGCCCTGCTGCAGGTGCCGACCGAGCAGCAGATCATCCCGGTGCCCGCGCCCAAGCAGGCCGCCGCCTCCACCGGCGCGGTGGTGGAATATGAGCCCGACGAGGAAGACATCCTCGCCGCGCTGCTGCCCCGCTATCTGAAGACGCAGTTGTTCGGCGCCCTGCTGGAAAACATGGCCTCCGAACAGGGCGCCTCGATGACCGCGATGGACAATGCCACGCGCAACGCCGGCGAACTGATCCAGAAGCTGACCATTCAGTACAACCGCAGCCGTCAGGCCGCGATCACCACCGAACTCATCGAAATCATCGCTGGCGCCGAAGCGCTGTAGCATCAATCGCTGCTGGGCGCGCAAGCGCGCTGGCGACACGTAAAGGCAAGGAAAGACATCATGGCAACCGCCACTCTCACTGCTACCGGCAAAATTGCCCAGGTCATCGGCGCCGTCGTTGACGTGACCTTCGCTGGCGAACTGCCCGCGATTCTCTCGGCTCTGGAAACCGACAACAACGGCAACCGCCTCGTTCTCGAAGTGGCCCAGCACCTGGGCGAGAACACCGTGCGCACCATCGCCATGGACACGACGGACGGCCTGACCCGCGGCAACCCGGTCACCGCCACCGGCGCGCAGATCTCGGTGCCGGTTGGCCCCAAGACGCTTGGCCGCATTCTGAACGTCATCGGCGAGCCGATTGACGAACGCGGTCCGGTTGGC
>CAIXXP010000150.1 GCA_903923465.1 uncultured Sphingomonadales bacterium
CCGTTGCCCCGGCGCTGACGCTGACCGACAAGGAATACCAGATCATGCGCTCGGCGAGCATTGCCGTGCTGCGTGAAATCGGCGTGGAAACGGGTGGTTCCAACGTACAGTTCGCGGTGAATCCCGCAGATGGCCGCCTCATCGTCATCGAGATGAACCCGCGCGTGTCGCGCTCCTCGGCGCTGGCGAGCAAGGCGACCGGCTTCCCCATCGCCCGTGTCGCCGCCAAGCTGGCCGTGGGTTACACGCTGGACGAGATCACCAACGAGATCACCGGCGCCACCCCCGCCAGCTTTGAGCCGACGATCGATTACGTCGTCACCAAGATCCCCCGCTTCGCCTTCGAGAAGTTCAAGGGCGCCGAGCCGCTGCTCTCCACCGCGATGAAGTCGGTCGGCGAGGTGATGGCCATCGGCCGCAACTTCAAGGAGAGCATGCAAAAGGCCCTGCGCGGGCTGGAAACCGGCCTCGATGGCTTCAATGAGGTTGAGGAACTGGCGGGCCTTGGCTCCGCCGGGGCTGGCCGCGATGCGGTGAACGCCGCCCTGTCGCGCGCCACGCCCGACCGCATTCTGGTGTCAGCCCAAGCCCTGCGCGAGGGCTTCAGCGTGGAGGCGATCAACGCCATCACCCATTATGACCCGTGGTTCCTGCGCCAGATCGCGGAAATCATCGCCGAGGAAGCAAAGGTCGCCGCCGAGGGCCTGCCCGCCGATGCTGCCGGTCTGCGCCGCCTGAAGGCCATGGGCTTTTCCGACAAGCGGCTGGCCACGCTGGCGGTGCGCTCGGCGCATCTGGCGGGCAATGGCACGACGGCCCGCTCGGGGCTGATCCACGATGTTGTCGAGGCGATTGCCGGCGCCACCACCGAGGGCGAAGTGCGCGCCCTGCGCAACCGCCTTGGCGTGCACCCGGTGTTCAAGCGCATCGACAGCTGCGCCGCCGAGTTCGAGGCCGTCACGCCCTACATGTACTCCACCTATGAAGGGGGCCTGTTTGGCGAGCCCGAGAACGAGGCCGCCCCGACCAACCGGCGCAAGATCGTCATTCTGGGCGGCGGGCCAAACCGCATCGGCCAGGGCATCGAGTTCGACTATTGCTGCTGCCATGCCTGCTTCGCGCTGGAAGAGGCCGGTTACGAGACGATCATGATCAACTGCAACCCGGAGACGGTGAGCACCGATTATGACACCTCCGACCGCCTCTATTTCGAGCCGCTGACCGCCGAGGACGTGCTGGAAATCCTGCGCGTCGAGCAGCAGAATGGCGAGCTGGTCGGCGTGATCGTGCAGTTTGGCGGCCAGACCCCGCTGAAGCTGGCGCAGGCGCTGGAGGATGCGGGCATTCCCATCCTCGGCACCTCGCCCGATGCCATCGATCTGGCGGAAGACCGCGAGCGCTTCTCCGCGCTGGTGGAAAAGCTGGGCCTGCGCCAACCGCTGGGCGGCATGGCCCGCAGCCGCGACGAGGCGGTGGCCGTGGCCAACCGCATCGGTTTCCCGGTGCTCATCCGCCCGTCCTATGTGCTGGGTGGCCGCGCGATGGAAATCGTCGATTCCGTGGCGCAACTGGATGACTACATCGCCACCGCCGTGCAGGTTTCCGGCACATCGCCGGTGCTGATCGACCAGTATCTGCGCGATGCCATCGAATGTGATGTCGATGCGCTGTGCGATGGCACCGAGGTGGTCGTCGCGGGCGTGATGCAGCACATTGAGGAGGCGGGCATCCACTCTGGCGATAGCGCCTGTTCGCTGCCGCCCTACAGCCTGCCGCAAGGCGTGATCGACGAGATGGAGCGGCAGGCCGAATTGCTGGCGCTGGCGCTGGGCGTGAAGGGTCTGATGAACATCCAGTTCGCGGTGAAGGCCCGCGTCGACGACGCCGGCACCGAACATCTCGACGTCTATCTGATCGAGGTGAACCCGCGCGCCAGCCGCACCGTGCCTTTCGTCGCCAAGGCGATCGGTCAGCCGGTGGCGAAAATCGCCGCCCGCGTCATGGCGGGCGAGAAGCTCTCCAGCTTCCCGCCGTTCCGCCGCAAGTTCCCCTATATGGCGGTGAAGGAGGCGGTGTTCCCCTTCGCCCGCTTCCCCGGTGTTGATCCGGTGCTGTCGCCAGAGATGAAGTCCACCGGCGAGGTGATGGGTCTGGATGTGGATTTTGCCACCGCCTTTGCCAAAAGCCAGCTGGGCGCGGGCACCATTCTGCCGATGAGCGGTGTGGTGTTTATCTCGGTAAAGGACAGC
>CAIXXP010000151.1 GCA_903923465.1 uncultured Sphingomonadales bacterium
ATGCCTTTGTTGTGCGAAGAAAGGAAGGGTAAGATGCGAGGGTGTTACACCTCACACTCCCAATACTGTCGATGTCGACCCGAGGGTTCAGCCCCGCGCAAGCTCACCGCGCCGCAGGCAATAAAAGCCCCTGCGCGGCAAGGCACCACCCCGCAGGCCGCGCGCCACGCCGATAGGGAAAGGGAGCGCGAGGGGGCAGCCCCCTCGCGCCTTACCCTCAAAGCCTCACCCCGCGCGCAATGGCCACCGCCGCGTTACGCGGGCCGGGCTCAAGGCGCGGCGTTTGCGCCCGGCACCGCCGGCCTGGGCAGCAGCTGCAAGCGCCCCAGGTCCCTGACCAGCCGCGCCGTCTGTCGCGCCCGCGCCTGCTCGTTCAGGTGGCCGTTCATGTTGAAGAAGTCCTCCGGCGCCAGGAAGGTCTCCGACCGGTCGTCGATGAGGATGGCCCCGGTCTGGGCGATGGCGGATTTGAACCGGGCCTCTGCCTCGGGCCACGCCGGGTCCGGCTTGCCGGCAATCAGGTAGGGATGGTGCGCCACCGCCACGGTCACCCCCCGGCTGCGCTGGGAAGCGACGAACCGGGCCAGCAGATCGATCACCCGCGGGCAGACCGGCACATCTTCCAGCCCGGTAAAGCCGTCAAAACGCTCCTGCGTGCCCTGCGTGTGCATCATGTCGCCATGATCGTCGATGTTGAACTGCGAATACTCGAACGCACTGGGCGTTCTGCTCCCCGAACGGAAATCCGCCAGCACCGCGTCGCGCGGCTTCAGCGCCTCATCGCGCTCCGGCTGCCGGGGTGGATTGGCCAGCGCCCCCCATTGCTCCATCAGCAGACCGGGCGTGCCGGCGGTAAAGGCGGCACGGCCCCGCTCCAGCAGCGGCAGCCCGGCAAAGTCCTCATGGTCCCAGGCCAGCGCGCCGCGCAACGCCCATGGCGACCAGTCCAGCGCATCGCAGGCGTAGAATTTCTGCTCCAGCATCAGCACCAGAACATCGCCGCGCCGCGTAACCCGGTCCGCCTCGCGCAGCATGCGCGGCAGGGGCAGGCCGGCGTGCATGCCGAAGTTCACCGTGGGCACGCCCGTCTGCCGCTCTATCCCGCGCGCGTCGATGCTGAACAGGGTGCTCGATCCGCCGAGGAAGATGATCCGGGGCGAGGGCATGGCCGCGGCAATTGCCTCTTTCTCCATGATCAGCGGGCGCACCCAATATTCCGCGGCCACATTGGCCGGCAGATACAACAGGGATCCAACCGTGATCGCGCACAGCACCAGCAAAATCGTCAGGGTCGAGACGATGAAGGATTTCAACTTGCCATACTCCGCGAAAGGGGCGTTCAGAACTGGAAGTAGATGAAGGTCGTGGCCTGGTTCAGGTTAAAGATGGCCAGCCACAGCATGACAGCGGTAACCGCCGCCCAGGCCAGATTGGGCCGCCAGCGCAGCCACTTCATCCCGCCCTCTTCCACCTCTTCCAGCACCGGGGCAAAGTTGCCCAGAATCTGCTGGCTGTTGGGCGTGGCCCACACCATCACCATCGCGGCCAGCATCAGCCCCACCAATGGCATATCCGGCCCGTGGCCGAAAGAAACGAAAGCGGGCACATGCGCCGCGAAGCGACCCTGCCAGGCATTGGGCAACAGCAGGCCGTGCAGGCCCAGCGCGCCGCCAACCAGCCTCAGCGCCACAGAGCATGACGGCGCGCGGAAGAAGGTCTGGGCGAGCATGGCGGCCAGATAGGTCAGCGTCACCGATGCCGCCACCGACCAGCGCGATGGCACGGCATGCTTGGCGCGCTGCGGCCCGAAAATCCGCCAGGCATGGTTGGTCGTCAGATAGACGACATGCAACAGCCCATAGACGATGTACTGCAGGCCCGCCCCATGCCAGATGCCCGCCAGGAACATCGTGTAGAAGGTTGGCACCACCAGCATGGCCGCGAAGACCTTGGGGTCCTTCATCGCCTTGGACGACACTTTCAGCCCACGCCGCATCCGGCTGCGCGTGATCATCAGGGCAACCGGGTTGAACAGCAGCAGGTTCAGGTAACGCGACAGCGTCATGTGCCACCGCTGCCAGAACTCGACGATCGACCGCGACTTGTAGGGCGAGTTGAAGTTCAGCGGAAAGCGGAAGCCAACCATCGCCGCCAGGCCGATCGCCATGTCCGAATAACCGGAGAAATCGAAATAGAGCTGCATGCTGTAGCTGAGGATGGTGATCCAGCCATGGAGCATGTCAATTTTCGCCACATGGGCATAACCGGCGGTCACCACGCTGGAGAGCGGATCGGCGATCAGCACCTTCTTGGCCAGGCCGATGGCGAACATCGTCAGCCCCGGGCCAAAGGTCTCCGCCCGCAACCGCGACACCAGCGGATCGAGGATCTGCGGCCCGATTTCGCGCACGTGCAAAATCGGCCCGGCGATCAGATGCGGGAAGAAATTCACGAACAGCGAATAATCGAGCGGCTTTAGCTCCTTGGCCAAACCGTCGCGCCGATCCACCAGATAGCCGATCTGGGTGAAGGTCCAGAACGAGATGCCCAGCGGCAGAACAATGTCGAAAACCGGCGCCGCCTTCAGGCCATTCGCGTGCAGGAATGCCAGGCTCGGCCCGAGATATTTGAACGCCCCGAGCACCGCGAGGTTTCCGGCGATGCCGAGGCGGAAGGCCCAGGTCTTGCGCCGCTCGGTCGCGGCGTTGCCGATGAGATGCCCCACGCCGTAGTTGAAGCTCGCCGAGCAAACCAGCAACAGCAGGAACGGCGGGTTCCAGTATCCGTAAAAGAATACCGAGGCCGCACTCAGCCAGGCAATCGGCGCCCGGCCGCCTATGCGCCCCGCAATCCAATACCCGAACAGCAAGACGGGCAAGAATCCAAACAGGAATGCATAGGAGTTAAAAAGCATCGTTCACCTGTCCGAAATTCCGGCAAATTGATCGTATCCGGGGAAAATGACTTCGCCATCTTCCCGAAAAACCCTCTCGATCAGGGGAGGTGGTCTGTCCCCCTTCGCGCCGCTTAAAGCCCCCCGGCGCGCTCAACGTCCCTCAAGATGGTGCTTTATCGCCTCAACCAGGTCGCCGATATTCTTCAGCTCCTCGATCTCGGCGCCCTTGAACTTCACCCCGAACACGGATTCGACCGTCACCACCAGATTGATGTGGTTCATCGAATCCCATTCCTCCACGTCGTCGGCAGTGGTCTCGGGGGTCAGCACCAGATCGTCCTCGTCGAAAATGTCGCGGGCGATCTCGGTCAGCTTTTCGTAGATTTCCTGTTCGGTCATTATCCGCCTTTGACGATTTGCATGAATAGGGGTTGTTCCGGCACGCTGCCGAGATCGATCAGCCAGTCGGCGGTGCCGTCGGCGGCCTCTTGTGCCAGTGCGAAGCCCAGCTTGGGATAATGATCCTTGACCATGCCGTTCTTGGCCGTGGGAATATAGCGCCCGCTGATCGCCGTGGCGCCGGCCGCGCGGGCCTCATCGGCCATCACCTGGAAACACGCCTGCTCGACTCCGCGGCCCAGCACCCGGCAGCTCATCAGCCAGGTCTCGATGGCCAGCGTGCCCTCGGGCTGCAAGTCGCCAATCAGGATGGCGATGATGCCATGGTCGCCATAATCATCGCGCAGGCGCACCTGCAGGCCAATCTTGGCGGGGTCGGCAATCACCGCGCCGATTTCGGCATCGGTATAGCGGCGGGTGGTCAGGTTGAACTGGTTGGTCTTGTTGACCAATTGGGTAATGCGCTGCTGGCCTATCGCGTCAAAGTACTGCCACTCCATCACCATGTTCAGGCTCTTGAGATAGCCGTCGAGGTCAGTGGCCTCCGCACGGGCGGCCTCGCTGGCGCGGCGCACCTGATACAGGCTGGTCCGCGCGCGGTCCTCACCGGTGATGGCCACGCTCTCGAAATAGCCCGATTGCGCCACGCAATGGGCATAAAGCGCCGGGTCCTCGGGCAGTTCGGGCACCCGCACCATCGGCAGCTCGCGCCGGATGATGTTCCGCTCGAACGGGTTGTCGTCGACAAACACCAGCGAATCGAGGCCGATGTTCAGCTCGTCGGCAATGCGCCGCAGGTTCGTCGCCTTGTCCTGCCAATTGGCGACAAAGCTGGCGATATGGCCCCGGTTCAGCACCATGTCGGGGTGCCTCTCGAAAGGCTCCAGCGCGTTGGCCTCATCGTTCTTGGAACACACCGCCAGGATGATCCCGCGCTCGCTCAGGTTGCGCGCATATTTCTGGAACGCGACAAAGGCCTCGCCCTGCGTGCTGCCCTGGCCCAGCACGATGCCGCTCAGCCCGTCGTCGCCGATCACCCCGCCCCACAGCGTGTTGTCGAGGTCAAGCACGAGGCACTTGCCCGACCGCCCCTGCCGCGCGCTGATCAGCCGCAACACCAGCTCGCCGTAATGATGCGCGGCCGCCGGCGAGACATCCTGCTTGGCCCGGTGCCACAGCGCCGGGTCGTGCCACGCCAGCAATCCGTCCCACCCGGCCTGCGTATCCACGGCCAGAATATCGGTCTGATGCTCGGCGGCGGCGGCGCGCAGCCGCGCGTTCAACTGCGCGACCAGATCGTTCGGAGAGCCGGCGAGGCGATATTCGTTGCTGCCCATCAGGGCCGGGAACGAGGGCAGCACCGCCTGCTGAATAACCTGCGCGCCCCAGGCGTCGCGCGCCGTATTCCAGATCCCGGTCAAGCGGCTCACGATCTTGTCCAGCGCCGCCTCGGGCTCGGCGGCAAGATCGCTGCCCACCAGATGCGTGGCATCCATCGCCAGCAGCAGCACATCGGGCTGGAACTGGTGCAGCCCCGATGCGGGGTCCAGCACTTCGCGCAAATACTGGCCATAGTCGGGCACATAGACATCGACCAGAAAGCCATGCCGCATCGCGGAGACTCGCAAGCCCGGCAACAGGTGATCGAGGGTCGATGAGCCGAGCATGGCCAGCTTCAGCGTCGGCAAGGCGGCGCCCTGCTCCGGCGTCAACCGCTGAATCGCCCGGTCGAGAGCCAGGATCTGGCCCAGGTCCAAATCCGTGTTGGCCAAAGCCCTCAGGGCCTCGGCCGGCCTCTCAGCCTGCTTCGCCGCGTTGAGCGACCCGCGAAAATCTTGCGGTGCCGGAAGCCACCATAGACGGTTGATCACAATAGCCTCAAGATATGTCGATGGACGTTCCAGTAACGCCGCACACCCTGCCAGATAAGGGATGCAGTCGCAATTTCTTTATGCTGCACCGCAACCACGAAACCATGAAATGCCGCCGCGGCGCGCCGCAATTTGGAACAGATCAGGCGCCACATCCATGCCGCCAACGCGCCGGCGCCACGTTGTTGGGAGGGGCCCGCCCCCGCTGCCGCGGGCACCCCGAACGGCCCCATGTTCCAAAGCGCGGATTATGCGGGAATAAATGCAACCGCATTGGCGCCATCGGGCGAGCGGGCTGCGGGCCTTGGGCGGGCCATGCCATTGTCAGTCATGAGGAAGAAAGCAGATAGCAGCAGGAGCCAGCCCCTACGCCCCTGAACGTCTTCCGGCGAGAAGCCGCGCGAACGATCCTTGCGTGCCACTCCCCGTCGCGCTGCGACTGGCCCGCGGCGCCGCGGCTTAGCGCAAGGCCGAGCCCAAGGCGCGACGATGACAGTATCGGGAGCGCGAGGGGGCAGCCCCCTCGCATCTTACCCCTTCACCCTCAATCAAACAGGCTGGAAACCGAACTCTCGTCGGCAATCCGGCGAATCGCCTCGCCGATCAGCGGCGCGATGGTCATCACGCGAATCTTGGGCGATTCGCGCGTGGCTTCGGTCGGCAGGATCGAATCGGTGATCACCAGTTCCTTCAGCGCCGAGTTGTTCACCCGCGCCACCGCCGCGCCGGAAAGCACGCCATGGCTGATGTAGGCCGTCACGGAGGCGGCCCCGGCGTCCAGCAGGGCCTGCGCCGCGTTGCACAGCGTGCCGCCCGAATCGATGATATCGTCGATCATGATGCAGGTGCGGCCCTTCACATCGCCGATGATGTTCATCACCTCGCTCTGGCCGGGCTTGTCGCGCCGCTTGTCGACGATGGCCAGCGGGGCATTATCCAGCCGCTTGGCCAGCGCCCGGGCGCGCACCACGCCGCCCACGTCGGGGGAGACGACCATCAGCTCGCCGCCACCGTTGCTCGCGCCATAGCGGGCCTGAATATCGGCGGCCATCACCGGCGCGCCATAGAGGTTGTCGGTGGGAATATCGAAGAAGCCCTGAATCTGCCCCGCATGCAGGTCCACCGACAGCACGCGGTCAGCCCCGGCGGTGGTGATCAGATTCGCCACCAGCTTGGCCGAGATCGGCGTGCGCGGCCCGGGCTTGCGATCCTGACGGGCATAGCCAAAATAGGGCACCACCGCGGTAATCCGCTTGGCCGAGGCGCGCCGCAGCGCATCGGTGCAGATCAGCAGCTCCATCAGATTATCGTTGGTGGGATAGCTGGTGGACTGGATGATGAACACATCCTCGCCACGCACATTCTCGTGGATCTCGACGAAAACTTCCTCGTCGGCAAAGCGGCGCACGCTGGCGTCGGTCAGCGGCAGTTCGAGATAGGCCGCAATCGCCCGGGCAAGCGGCAGGTTGCTGTTGCCAGCCATGATTTTCATGTTGCAGTGTCCCCACTGGCGCCGGGCGCCCCCGGCGGTTCTTGGCGCTCGCTCTAGCCAAGAGTCACGCGATTGCAATATCGCGCGTGCCCCGCACGGTGGATAGAGCGGCGATTGTGGTCTTTGGGTTGCGGTTAAGGGGGGAAAGGCCAAAGGATAGACTTGGGGGTGTTACACCCCCAAACCCCCAATACTGCCCCCCTCAGCGCATCGCCTCTCGTTCGCGCCCTGCCGCGAAGCGGCGATAATAAACAGCCTGCGGCACGGTCCGCGCGCAAGGCCGCCCGTCACACGATCTCTCGCCGGAAGACAGTATGGGGGGTTGGGGTGCCAACCGGTTTCTGTTCAAGAAACCGGCACATTAAACGCCACCCCCAAGACTTCCCCTTTATTACCTTACCCCTGCACTCACTTCTGGCGATGCTCGCCCTTCACCCAGCGCACGGTGCCCGAAGAGGCGCGCATCACCACGGTGTGGGTAGTCAGCGTGCCATCCTTGCGGCGGTGCACGCCATCCAGCAGCGAGCCATCGGTCACGCCGGTAGCGGCAAAGATGCAGTCGCCCTTGGCCAGCTCTTCCAGCTTATAGACCTTGTTAAGGTCAGTGATGCCCCATTTGCGGGCGCGGGCCTTTTCGTCATCGTTGCGGAACAGCAGGCGGCCGTTGAACTGCCCACCCACGCAGCGCAGCGCGGCGGCGGCCAGCACGCCCTCGGGCGCGCCACCGGCACCCATGTAGATATCGATGCCGGTATCCTCGTTGGTGGTGGCGATCACGCCGGCCACATCACCATCGGGGATCAGCTGGATGCCGCAGCCGATCAGGCGCAG
>CAIXXP010000152.1 GCA_903923465.1 uncultured Sphingomonadales bacterium
CCCTAAATCCCCTAATCCCCCAATACCCTACCCCCGCACCACCAAAGCCCTCTCCCCCACCTCGCCAACCCACTTCGCCTCCACCCCCCACACGCCGGCGATCACCGCCTCGCGCAAGGCCTCCTCCGGCGCGCCATCAGCCACCACCCGGCCCTGATCCATCACCACCACCCGGTCGGCATGGTTCATCGCGGCGGGCAGGTCGTGCAGCACCATCACCACGCCCACGCCGGCCCGGGCCTGCCCCTTCAGCCGCGCCATCAGCCCGGCGGCATGGCCCAAATCCAGCGCCGCCAGCGGTTCGTCGGCCAGAATCCACCGCGGCTCCCCGGCCAGCACCCGCGCCAGCAAAGCCCGCGCCCGCTCGCCACCAGACAGCCGCGACACCCGCCGCCCGGCCAAGCCTTCCAGCTCCATCGCCGCCAGCGCCGCCGCCACCGCCGCCGCATCCGCTTCAGCCGAAGCCCCGGCCCGATACCCCGGAGCCCCCTGTCCCCAAAAACCCTTAAACGGCAGCCGCCCCAGCGAAGCCAGCACCGCCACGGTCATATCCCAGGCCACCTCGCCCCCCTGCGGCAGATAGCCGATCGCCCGCGCCCGCGCCCTTGCCGCCATCGCGTCCAGCCCCACGCCCCCCAGCGCCACACGCCCCGCATCCGGCGCCAAAATCCCTGCCAAACACGCCAGCAACGTCGATTTCCCCGCCCCGTTCGGCCCACAAATCGCCGTCACCTGCCCGGCACGAAACCCCGCGCTCACCCCCTCCAGCCGCCCCGCCAGCGAAAGCTCCTCCGCCGCCAATGTTTCCGGCAGCATCACAATTCTCCCCGCCGCAGCCGCAGCAGCAACCCGGCAAAGAACGGCGCCCCCAGCAGGCTCAGGGCAATCCCCAGCCGCAGTTCCCCGCCCGCCACCGGCAGCAACCGGCACAGGCAATCCGCCACCAGCAGCAGCAAGGCCCCCGCCAGCGCCGAAGGCCACAACAGGCTCGAAGGCCGCCGGTCGGTCAGCGGCCGCACCAGATGCGGCACCACCAGCCCGACGAAGCCGATGATCCCCGCCACCGCGACCCCCGCGCCCACCGTCAGCCCGATCCCGACCACGATCAGCCGCCGCAACCGCCCCGGCTCCATCCCCAGCGACCGCGCCGCGCCCTCGCCCAGGCCCAGCGCGTCCAGGGCCGGCCCCGCCAGCCCCAGCGCCATCATCCCCACCACCGTCAGCGGCCCGGCAATCGCCACCTCCCGCCAGCTGCAATCCGCCAGCGATCCCATCAGCCAGGTCACAATCTCCGACAGCGCAAAGGGCGAGGGCGACAGGCTGATCGCCAAACTCATCAAGGCCCCGCACAGGCTCGCCAACATCATCCCCGCCAGCGTGAACAGCCCGACACCGCTGTCCCCCGCCCCCTCGGCAGACCGCCCGGCAAGCAGGCTCAGCAAGGCCATCGCCCCGCCCGCCCCCACCAGTGCAAACCCCGGCAAGGCCAAATCGCCCAGCACAAACCCCGCCGCCCCCAGCCACAGGCTCAGCACCGCCCCCAGCGCCGCCGCCGGCGCGATGCCGAACAACCCCGGGTCCGCCAGCGGATTGCGCAGATACCCCTGCATCGCCGCCCCCGCCATGCCCAGCCCCCCGCCAATCACCAGCGCCAAAGCCGCCCGCGGCGCCCGCAGTTCCAGCACAATAACCAAGGCATTGGCAAACGGCGGATGAATCGGATCAATCCACACCCGCCCCGCCAACAGCGACAAAGGCACCGCCACCGCCAAGGCCAGCAGCAATAACATGGAGACCCGGCTCATGGCTTCGGCGCCTCCGTCATTTGGGGAGAGGTGTAGTGAGGGGAAAAGAGGGGAAGCAGGAAGTTGAAGGGGCTAGCCCCTTCACCCCTTGCCGTCTCCCGGCGAGAGGCCGCGCCAAGCGCCCCCTCGCGAGCCGGGCGCCAAGCCAGACAGAATTGGGGGTTTGGGGTGCCAACCGATTTGCATTGGCAAATCGGCACATAATCGCCACCGCCAAGACTACCCCTTGGGACTCTATCTCTTAACCTTCCACCAAAAACCGCCATTACTCCGGCCCCCCCGGCGCCCGCCGCAGCGTGGAACGTACTTGCGCCAGCCGCCCGGCCGCGTCGATAATCGTCGTCCCGCCGCACCATTCCAGCCGGGGCGCCAGGGCAAAGCGCCGCACCCCCTGTAAACGCGCCAGCACGGGGTGCGCCAGCAACCGATTCTCGCCCGGCCCCGCGTGAACAGCCCCGCCGGCCACCAGTATCACCCGTGGCGGTTCTGCCAGCAGCAGTTCCAGCGGCAGCACATCGGCCTGCCGCATGCCTTTTGCGGCGCTAAAGCTGGCAAAGCCGGTGCGGGTCAGCAGTTCGGTGATCAGCGTATTGCTCCCCGGCACCATGCCCCCCGCCTGCCACACCAGCGCGGAGACCGGCCGCATACCGGGCTCCGGCCGCGCGCGCCGCAGGGCCGCCTCGATCCGCGCCACCAGCGCCTCGCCCCGTTCGGGGTGCCCGGCCAGCCGCGCCATCCGCCGCACCTGCGCCTCGCTTTGCGCCACGGTGCGCGCCTCGCCGAACTCCTCAAGCGTCAGCCCCGCCCGCGCATAGGCGGCGCGCATGGCCGGCGGCACCAGCCCCCCGGTCACCACGACAGCGGGCCGCGCCACCAGCGCCTCCTCCAGCGTGCCCCCGGTCACCGGCAGGCTGCGCGCCATCGCCACGTCCATCGAGCTTTCTCCCGGCTCGCGGCTATAGGCGGAAAGCCCGGCGATCTGCCCCCGGTCCGCCACCTGCGCCAACAGCGCATCGGTGCAGGGGTTCAGGCTGAGGACGGATGGCCCAGGCCGACCGGAAACCGGCGCGGCCACTCGGCCCGAGCCCTGCAAGGCCCACCCCGCGGCCACACCGGGCGCGGGTGCCCCCACACCCGCCCCGAGGGCGCCCAGAGCAACCACCGCCCCCGCCAGCAGCGCGATGCGCCCCGCCACCGCCGGCCACAGGGCGCCGCGCCGGGTCAGATCCGCGCCCTCACGCCCAGCCAGGCCCCGCGCCCCGGCGAGTTATAGCCCGCCGCCGTCTGGTAATGGGCATCGCCGACATTCTCCACCCGGCCAAACAGCTCCACCTTGTCGGTAACGGCCAGGCTCGCGCGCACCGTGCCCACCACATGCCCGCCCAGCGGCGTCGGCGCCGGCCCGTTGGTGTAATAATCCAGCGACCCCGACGTCACCGCCAGATCCGCCCCCAGCATCAGGCCACCCGCCCGCGACACCCGCACAGGCGCCTGCCAGTCGGCGGAAAGCTTCAAACTGTTGCGCGGCCGCCGCGCCAGATCCAGCCCGGTCTCCAGGTTGCGCGATCGCACATAGCTATAGCTGGCCGCCACCCGCAGCGTCCCGGTCACCTGCTGGTCCCCTTCCACTTCCACGCCCTCGGCCCGCGCCTTGGCGATGTTATAGTAGACATAGTTGGGGTCCACATCGATCAGATTGCGGCTCTCGCGGCGAAACAGCGTCACGGCAAAGTGCTGGCGGGCATTGCGGTCGCCCTTCTCCAGCCCGATGTCATAGCTGCGGCTGGTCTCCGGTTTCAGCCCCAGATTGCCGGTATAGGGGTCATACAGCTCATACAGCGTCGGTGCCTTGAAGCCCTCGCCATAGGAGGCCCGCGCCCGCCAGCCGCCGCCCAGCGCCACGCTGCCATTGGCCCCGGTGGTCACATGGGTGCCGAATTGCGAGTGATCATCCACCCGCACCCCGGCCGCCACATTCACCACCCCGCCATACCAGCCGAGCAGCGCGTGCCCGCTGGAGAGGTGGTCGCTCTGCCGCGCATCAAAGGTGCTGTCAGACCGCGCCCACTGGGTATCCGCGCCAAAATCCAGGGCAAACCGCGCAGGCAAGGCCAGATGCCCGGTCAGATCCGCGCCCTCGGTCAGCCCCAGATAGTCATAGGGCCCAAAAGCGCTGGTATACCACCGGCTGGTATCGGCCACCGTCACCCCGCCCGAAAGCTTCAGCGCGCTGCCGGTGTAATCCAGCGAAACCCGGCCCGAATTCTGCTTCGTCCACTGCTCGGCCGAGGCGCCGAAGCTCTCGATATCCAGCCGCCCGTCGGCATAGCGCCCGGTCACCTTCAGCGCGAGATCGTCCGTCAGCGAAACCCGCCCCTTGCCCGAGACCTGCCACTGGGTGAAGCCATCATTGCGCGGCCCGCCGACAACGGCGGGAAACCCCTGCGAATAGTCCCACCCGCCCGACAGGCTGAAGGCATAGGCATCGCGCTTCACCCCGGCGCTGGCCGTGGCATAGGTCGTGTCATAGGCGCCATGCTCCACGCTGGCGTTGGCCCCGTTCACCTCGGCGGTGGTGATCGCCAGCGCCCCGCCAATCGCGTCCGATCCCCACACCACGCTGTTCGACCCGCGCAGCAGCTCGATCCGCGCGATATTGCCCGACAGCAGATTGCCAAAATCATAGCCGCCGCCGGGAGAGGTGACATCGGCCACCCGCACCCCATCGACCAGCACCAGCAGCTGCGCGGAATCGGCGCCGCGCACAAACAGGCTGGTCTGGCTGCCGACACCACCCTCGCGGGCAAAGCTCACCCCGGGCAGCCGGTCGAGCACGCGGATGATGTCCGGCCCCTGCACCGCCGCGATCTCGCCGGCATCCACCACCGAAATCGACTGCCCTGCCTGATCCACCGGCAGAGCATAGCCCGTCGCCAGCACGGTAATGGTGTCGCCCGCCGTCTCCGGCGCGGGCACAACATCCCCGGCATAGGCATCCCCGGCATAGGCATGGGCGGCATAGGCATGCGGCGCCAAAGCCCCCGCGGCAAAGGCCACGGAAACCAGCAAAGTCTTACGATAAAAAATCATGGGATTCCTCCTGCATCGAACGGAAATGCCGCTCGTCGCGAGGAGGCCCGCGCAAGGGCGGCACCATTGCCACCCGCACGCAGGACACACGCTGCCTTCCGGTACACCCCGCCCGGTGCTGAACGACCGCCGCCGGCAGGTCTCCTGGCTAACCGGGTCAAAGCGCTGATGCCGCCTTCCCGGACGGGACAAAGCCCCATCCAGTGACATAATGGCACGCGCTCGCCGGCTACAGTTGCGGGGGCAGCTCCGGATCGGCAAGGCAGGCACAGGCCCGCCGCACCGTCCGGAATTCCCTCTTAGGCCCCAAAGGGCACCGGTGGCGAGGCGCCCCGTTAGCCGCGCCCGCCGGCCCGCGCAAGCCCCCAGCCGCCGCCCCGCCCCCGCGCGCCACGCCGGCGGGGAGCAAAATAATGGCTAAAACCCGCGCCCGTCAGCCCCTTGTTAACCATTTATCGTCATAGGAATCCATACCGCCCGCCGTCTCTCTCCCGGGGCGCCACCACGGAGGCGTTCCGTTTCAGGACGCACCCGCCCGGCACGCAGACGGGGGTGCCATCATGGGGTAAATCACGGAAATCCCCCACTTTAGAAAAGCGGTGAAAGCCCAGCCACCTATGCCCCCCGCCCGCCCCCTCTTCCACCCCGCTTACGCCCCGGCTTATGCCGGAATCGGCCCGGCAGCGGCCCAGCCCCGGGTTCCGTCCCCGGCCTGGCCTCAGGTCCGGCCCGAGATTTGGCCCGAGATTTGGCCCGAGCTTTGGCCCGAGCTTTGGCCCGAGCTTTGGCCCGAGCTTTGGCCCGCATCCGCGCGCGCGGGGCACGCGGCGGGCGAGCCCACGACCCCCGGCCTCGCCGCCCCAGGCACGCGCCTGATTCCCGAGACCCGCTGGCGTCCCACACAGGCCCCGGCGCTACAGGCCCCGGCGCTACAGGCCCCAGCGCTCATGGCCCCAGCGCTACGGGCCCCGGCGCCACAGGCGACAACGCCATCCCCGCCCCGCGCCACGCCCGCCCACCGCGCGCCGGCCCCCGTCCCCGCGCAGCCAACAGCCGCCACGCACCCCCGGCCCGCCGCCCAGGCTCCGTCGCCCGAGGTTCAGCCACCCGAAGCCCGGACACCCGGTGCCCCGGCAGTCGAGACCCCGCCCGCCGCCCAGGCCCCAGCACCCTCAGCCCCCGCACGCTCAGCCCCAGCACGCTCTGCCCCAGCACCCTCAGCCCCAGCACCCTCAGCCCCAGCACCCTCAGCCCCAGCACGCTCTGCCCCAGCACCCTCAGCCCAAGCGCCCTCGGCCCAAGCGCCTAACCCGCTCGCCACACCCCGCAATCCCCAGCCAGACGCCCCCGCGCACGCGCGCCCCAGTAACCCCCGCGTCAAGCCCGACCCGGCCGCCCCGCCAGCCGCCCGCCTCGCCGCCCCCTCAGCCGCCCGCCTCGCCGCTCTCCTCGCTGCCCTCCCCATAGTGCCGCGCCTCCCCTCGGCGCAGGCGCTGCGCAAGCTGCTGCCCCGCGCGCTGGCCCTCGTCGCCGCCTGCCTGCTGGCCTATGCGCTGCTGTCTCCGGCCCCATTCAACTTCACCGCCAGCGCCGCCACGCCGGGCGAGGGCGGTCTCGCGGTCGAACCCATGCCCTTCGAGCAACCGGGCGAAAGCTTCCCCGGCTCGGCCTTCTACTACCTCGCCCCGGAACCCGCCCGCGCCGACACCCTCGCGCCCGATGCCCATTGGGACGGGGCTTTGGGGGACGGCGCCACCCCCGGCGATCCCTCCCTCACCATCGGCCCCGCCGCCCGCCCGCTGGCGCAAATCGCCTCGCAGGTCGACCGCATGCGCGCGCTCAACTGTCTCACCACCGCCATCTACTACGAAGCCGCCACCGAACCCGACGCCGGGCAAAAGGCCGTGGCGCAGGTCATCCTCAACCGCATGGCCCACCCCGCCTTCCCCAAGACCGTGTGCGGCGTCGTCTATCAGGGCTCCGAACGCGCGACCGGCTGCCAGTTCACCTTCACCTGCGACGGCTCCATGGCCCGCCGCCCCATGGCGATGTTCTGGAACCGCGCCGAAATGGTCGCCCGCCAGGCGTTGAACGGCTACGTTTACGCCCCGGTGGGCCTCGCCACCCACTATCACACCTTCCAGGTCCACCCCTACTGGGATGACAGCGTCAACTTCATCGGCCAGATCGGCGCCCACCGCTTCTATCGCATGCAGGGCCCCGCCGGCGCGGCCCAGACCTTCGCGGCCATCTATCGCGGCGGCGAGCCCGCCCCCGGCCCCCACCCGCGCAGCTACGCCATCAGCGCCCACCCCGATGTCGCCGCCGACCCCCGGCACCCCGAGCTTCCGTCGCTCATCGAGAAGGGCATTCGTGTGAAGATCGGCCGCGTCAACGGCGATCTCACCGAGCGGACCACCGCCGACGGAGCGTACGTCGGGCGGGAGGCGCTCAACTACGGACACACCCTCGGCCATGCGATCGAACGACACCGCGCTTAC
>CAIXXP010000153.1 GCA_903923465.1 uncultured Sphingomonadales bacterium
AGGAAATCTGCCCCGGGTACTAGAATTCGCTTTCCTTTACAGTGGCTCCGGTTTCGGAAGTTACAGGGGGGTCAACTTTATGAACATCTTCAGGGTAAATATCTAGAATTGTGCTCTTTATAGCATAAATTCCCTTGGAAATTTTTATAATTTCTGGGTCACTTTTGAAAAGTTTTTGCGTGGCTCCCCATATTGTGTTCTCAGGAGTATCAATATTCTCTTCGGATATGTTTTTAACGAGGTTGCTCCAGCGCAACCCATCCGTAGATGCTTTCAATTTGTCTTTGGCGACAATTTGAATCTGCTTTCCGTTAAGGCGAGTCATTAAAATTTCCAGATTCAAGAACCAAATAAGAATGGGACCTTATCTGCATGTCACATTTTGACAAGTCAAAGGGAGCGTGTGCGGATGCCTCGCATCCGCCCCAGTCCCCCCTGTCCTACACCCCCAAAACCGGCGATACTCCCCGTCGCTCTTTCCACCGTCACAGACCATTGATATCGCGAGATAATCGCGCGAAAATGCGTAAAAAGCAGCCCCATGCCACGCGGATGACTTTCATCAACTAAACCCCCTCCCACCACACCCCGCACCGGCCCACCGGCGCCACCTGAAATCGCCCGGAAGCGCGAGGGCCCAACCAATTTGCATCGCAAATCGGCCTCAAACGCCCCCCTCGCATCTTTCCTTCTCCTTCCCCCTAAAAACCCTCTAAAACCCCATTCACCTGCATGGTAAATGCCTTGCCGCCCCACTCCCACATCGTTAAAGCCGCGCCCCATGCTTACCAACCTTGCCCAGCAGCCCGCAGACGCGCTCCTTGCGCTGATCAAGCTCCACAACGCCGATCCCCGTGCGAACAAGATCGACCTTGGCGTCGGCGTCTATCGCACGGAGGAGGGCGCCACCCCGGTCTTCGCCGCCATCAAGGCCGCCGAGGCGAAACTGGTGCAACAGCAGGATTCGAAAGCCTACCTCGGGCCAGAGGGTGACATGGGCTTCGTCACCGCCCTCATGCCCTACGTCTTCGGCGCGGCGAACCCCACCATGGATGGCCGCATCGAGGGCATGCAGGCCCCCGGCGGCACCGGCGCCCTGCGCCTCGCCTTCGCCGTGGCCAAGCGCGCCGGGGTGAAGCGCTACTGGATGGGCACCCCCAGTTGGCCCAACCATGCGCAAATCCTCGCCGATCTCGGCCTGGAGCTGAAGACCTTCAACCACGCCACCAAGGCCGGCACGGTCGACATGCCCGCCCTGCGCGCCGCCATCGCCGAAGCCGGGGAAGGCGATGCCATCCTCCTCCACGGCTGCTGCCACAACCCCACCGGCATCGACTACACCCCCGCCGATTGGGACGAAATCGCCGCACTAGTGGCCGCCAAAAAGCTCCTCCCCATCCTCGACCTCGCCTATCAGGGCCTCGGCAAGGGCATGGAGGAAGACGCCTACGGCCTGCGCCGCGTCCTGGCCGCCGTGCCCGAGGCGCTGGTGGCCTACAGCTGCGACAAGAACTTCGGCCTCTATCGCGACCGCGTCGGCGCCTTCTACCTGATGCTGGCCGACCCGGCGGGCCTTGGCGCCGCCATGTCGAACGCCCACGCGCTGGCCCGCGCCAGCTGGTCGCAGCCGCCAGACCACGGCGCCGCCGCCGTCCGCCTGATTCTGGCAGACGCTGGCTTAACCGCCCAATGGCTGGCCGAGCTGGACACCATGCGCGAGCGGATGCGCCAGGTCCGCGCCAAACTCGGCGCGGCGGGCAAGGCCGGCACCGCCGACCTCTCGCCCATGGGCAGCCAGAACGGCCTGTTCTCCATCACCCCGCTCACGCCAGAGCAGGTGCTGGCCATCCGCGAAAAGCACGGCATCTACATGGCCGGCTCCGGCCGCATCAACGTCGCCGGCCTCACCATGGCCAACATCGACCAGTTCATCGCCGCCGTGGCGGATGTGACGGGCTGAAAACAGACTACAAGGCGCCAGTCTTGGGGGCGTTACGCCCTCAAACCCCCGGAACGTCTTCCGGCGCCCATGTGGTGCCCAAGGCTGCCCTCCGCACAACCCCAGCGTCGGGCGACGGAATGGGGTGCAGGGGCCTAAGACCCCTGCCAGCCGCGCCTCACCCGCGCAGCGCCTGCATCCGCATCAGATAGCGGGCCAGCACGTCGATCTCGAGGTTGACCCCGCCGCCCGCCACCAGTGTGCCCAGCGTTGTCACCTGCGCCGTGTGAGGGATGATGTTCAGCACGAAATGGCAGCGGCCATCGGCCTGATCCGCCACCTCATTCACCGTCAGCGATACGCCATCCACGGTGATCGAGCCCTTGGCCGCCAGATAGGGCGCCAGTTCCTTGGGCGCGGCAATCTCCAGCCGCAGCGATTCGCCCACCGGAGAAACGCTCACCACCTGCCCCACGCCATCGACATGGCCGGTGACGATATGGCCGCCCAGCTCATCGCCCAGCTTCAGCGCAGGCTCGAGATTGAGCTTTGATCCTACCTCCCAGCGCCCCGGCACGCTGCGCGCCAGCGTTTCGCCCGAGATGTCGACCGCGAACCACGCGTCACCGGCAACACCGCCGCGATCCACCACCGTCAGGCAGACGCCCGAACAGGCGATCGAGGCACCGATGGCGATGGCCGCCGGGTCGAATGGGCAGGCGATAGTGGCATGAAGGTCGCCAGCTCCCACTATGGTAGTGTGGCGGGCCTCGCGAATGGTGCCGATGGCGGTGACTATTCCGGTGAACATGGGGTGCGCTCGTAAACCTCTAGAGTGTCGCTGCCAAGCTGGCGTCTGTCGGCAAGCTGCCAGCGCCCGTGCGCGGCGGCAAGGGCGGAAAGGCCGATGTCGCCCACCGCCGGCAGCCCGCCGCCGATAAAGATGGGCGCGCGGTAGAGCAGGATGCGGTCCACCACATCGGCGGCAAGGAAAGCGGCAGCCGCCCCGGCGCCGCCTTCAATGAAAAGATATTGCACATCGCGCATCGCGGTAAGATCACCGGGGCTGGCCAGCGCGAGCCAACCCTCGGGCGCCGCCCGGCGCGTCAAAACCCAGCGGGCGGGGCTGCGCGCTTCCAGTCCGGGCAGGCGCACATCCAGTCTGGGCGTGTCGGCGCGAAGGGTGGCGCCCCCCACCAGAATGGCATCGGAGCGGGCACGCATCGCATGGCCATGGGCGCGGGCCTCGGGCCCGGTGATCCACTGGCTCTCGCCATCCGCCCGGGCGATGCAGCCGTCCAGCGAGGTGGCCAGCTTCAGCGTGACGTGGGGCCGGCCCCGTGTGCGCGCCGACAGATAGCCCGCAAGGCTGCCCCTTGCCTCGGGCGAGGCGATGATCTCCGCCGCAATGCCCGCTACGCGGATGCGGGCGAGGCCGGCGCCGGCGGTGCGCGGGTCGGGGTCGGCGCAACCCACCACCACCCGGGCCAATGGCGCGGCGGCCACCAGTTCGGCGCAGGCGGGCCCCCGCGCGCTGGCATGGGCGCAAGGCTCCAGCGTGACATAAAGGGTGGCGCCCGCCGCCGCCTCGCCCGCCGCCGCCAGTGCCATCGCCTCGGCATGGGGGCGACCGCCCGCTTGGGTGAAGCCGCGCGCGACAACCACGCCTTCGCGCACGAGCAATGCCCCTACCGCCGGGTTCGGCCGGCTGAGCGGGCGGGCGCGGGCGGCGAGGGCCGCGGCACTGGCCATCCAGCGCAGGTCATCCCGTCGGCGGTCTGTCGGGGAGATGTCGGCGTGCCCCGTCATCACTGCCCGGCAGGGGCCTTTGACGAGGACGCAGCGCCGCCGCCGCCGGCCGAATAGAGCTTTGCCTCACGCGCGGCGCTGGCGGCGGCCTGGGCAGCATCGTCCGCCCTTGCCTTGGCGTCGATCGCGTCCACATCCATGCCCGAGGCGCGACCGATGGATTTGTAGATGCCGCGCACCAATGCGTCGCGCTTGGCCTGTTCGGCGGCGAGGCGGTCCTTGCGTTGCTGGTTGGCGATATTGCCGGCCATGATTTCAGCATCGCTGCGGCCCGGGCGCCAGCTGGTGATATAGTCGATATGCGGCGGGCGCGGCAGAATGCGCGATTCCTCATGGGTGATCAGCGAGAATACCACCCAGGTCATCGCGGCGGCCAACGCGATAAAGCGCCAGCGGTGGCGGCCGGCAATGCGAAACACTGCTCGGAAATCCGACAAGGCGCCAGCGGGGCGCACATTTTTCCAAAAGGAGACCGGCTTGTCGGCCGAAGGCTTGCTGAGGCGGGGCATGGGGCCGGTGTTAGTCCTTTGCGCCGGGCAATACCAGCCTCTGGGCGGGTGTAAGGTCCGCGCGCGCTGCCACTGCCGTTGCGAACCGGTCAACCGAACCAGGCATAAAGGCTCCGGCCCTCGCGCTTCAGCCAGCGGTTGGCCTCGGCGACATCGCCTTCGAACAAACGGGCGAGCAAGGCGTGAAAATCGGCCGAATGGTCGAAATGGACGAGATGGGCCACCTCATGCGCCACGACCGAGCGGCGCACCCGGTCGGGCGCCAGCACCAGCCGCCAATTGATCCGCACGATGCCGGCGGAAGAGCAACTGCCCCAGCGCGCCCGGGCGCTCGACAGGGCAAGGGTGGGTAGAGGGCGGCCGGCCAGCGCGGCGTAATGGGCCAGATCCTGTGCCAGCAGGACCTTGGCCTCGGCCATCAGCCAGCGGCGCAGGCGGGCCTCCAGCCCCTCGGTCGGGCCACCCAGCCATAGCGCGCCGTCCCCCACGCGAGGTCGCCGCGGGTGGGCGGGGTCGTGGGCCAGCCGCAGCGGCGTGCCGCGATAGGGGAGCATTCCGCCGGGGGTGACGCTTTGCCTGGCCGGCAGGCGCGCCATTTGCTCGGCCAACCAGTCGGCGCGGGCGTGGGCGAAGGCAAGAGCCTCGCTGGCGTGGCCCCAGCGGGGCATGGAGATGCGCACTTCGGCGCCGTTGCCACCCCCGGTGGCCACAAGGCGCAGTGTCATGCGGCGGGCTTGCGGCAGGCGGCGGATGACCAGCGGCAGGTCTTGCCCAGCCACCTTGATCAAAGGTGCCGCAACATCGCGACCCCGCGCCGGCCGTGCCGCGTCACGGCGCAGCCAATCAAGCACGGCGGCCCGGCGCGGGAAGTGCAGGCCTAGTCATCCGCATGGTCGCCGTCGGGGCCATCCCAGACGATATGCTGCTCCAGTGGGCCGGCGAGCGTCTCGGAAATCGCCTTGCCGACCACTGAAGCGCCGGCGGCATGCACGCTGTCGCGGCTGCCGGTCAGCAGATAATGCCAGGCGGGCAGGGGCTGATCATCCGCGCGCAGGCGATAGGCGCAAGTGCCGGGCAGCCAGCCAAGGCTGCTCGCCAGGCGCGGGGTAAGGCGCAAGCAATCGGGCACGTAACTGCGGCGGTGGCGATAATCCGAGCAGCGGGCGGTGGTGAGGTCAAGCAATTTGCAGGCGACATTGGTGCGATAGATCTGCCCGGTGTCCTCATCCTCCACCTTGTGCAGGCAGCACTTGCCGCATCCATCGCACAGGCCTTCCCATTCCTCGCGGGAAAGGCTGGCGAGCGGGCGCTCCCAAAAGGGCAAAGCCTCGGTCATCGCACCCATTCTTCGAGGTCGGCGGCGACGGCCGCATCGCCCTTGTCGACGGGCAGCATCTCTATCGGCTCGCCCTTGCGGCCCATGAGATAGGCGATACGGCTGTGGTCCATCAAATAGCCGCCCGGCGTGTTCTTGCCCCGGGCGTAATAGGCGGCAAAGGCCTTGGCGGCGACGTCCACCTGCGCCGGGGTGCCGGTCAGGCCGATCAGTTGGGGCCGGAAATTGGGCGGGCTGAAGGCGGCGGCGAACTGGCCCACCACCTTGGGCGTGTCGCGCACGGGATCTATGGTAATGAACAGCGGGCGGATCTGACCGGCCAGTTGCGGGTGGGACCGGGCGAAGATTGCCACTCCGCGCATGGTGACGCCCATGTCTGTGGGGCAGGCATCGGGGCAGAAGGTATAGCCGAAATAGACGATGCGATAGGCGCCGGCAAAGTCGCTCCAGTGGACGGTGTGGCCATCCTTGTCGATCAGGGTGAAGGGGCCGCCGATCGCCGCGCCCGCCAGCGGCGCCTGGGCCAGATCCGGCTGCGTGCCCTGCTGCTTTCCACATCCGGCCAGTGCGCCTGCCAGCAGGCCAGCCATCAGCAGGCCGCGCAGCGAGGGGCTTGCGGGGCCAATAGACGGGGCGGCGATGCGGCGCGGCTTGGTCAGGGGCGGCTTGGTCATGGCGCGCCGGTTCATGCTCTGCTAAAGCCGCGCTGGCAAGCCGCGATCGTATCGCCCCGGTGGCCACAATGCGGCTTGATCATCGTGGAAAATGGGGGCACCGCTTTCCCTGTCCGGCGATGCTAGAATAGAATTTGGAGTGTCCCGCGCGGTAGGCGTATCAACCGGGACGCGCGGCATGGAAAGGATCGAGCGGTGAAGTTCAGGCTGTGGTCGGAGGTTGTGGTGCCTGTGCTGGCGGCGGCGCTGGTGGCGGCGCTGGTGGCGCCTGTTCCGGCGATGGCCCAGTTCACCGCGACCTACAAATTCCTCAAGGCGGTGCGCGAGAAGGACGGCGCCACCGTGCTGGACGCGCTGAGCGACACCAGTTCGAACGTCGTCAACACCCGTGATTCCTCCAACGGGCAAACCGCGCTGCACATCGTAACCGCGCGGCGCGACCGGGACTGGATGGAGTTCATGATTGCCAAGGGCGCCGATGTGAACGTGCGCGACGGGCATGGCGAAACGCCGCTGGTGGTCGCCTCGAACCTGGGTTTCGTCGAGGGGGTTGATGTGCTGCTGCAACACGGTGCGCGCGTCGACGAGCCATCGTCCACCGGTGAGACACCCCTGATCGCCGCAGTTCACCGTCGCGATCTGGCGATGATGCGGGTGTTGCTGGCGGGTGGAGCGAACCCGGATCGCGCCGATAATTCCGGTCGCTCGGCCCGCGATTATGCGATGCTGGGTGGCAAGAACAACAGCCTGATCACCGTGATCGACAGCGCCAGCCAGACGCAGGGTGGCCACGCCGCCGGCAGCTATGGCCCCCGGCTGTGAGCGAGCCTGCCTCGCTTGCGGCCCTGCGCCTGACACTGGCACCCGCCATTGCCGAAGCCGCCGCCTTTGACGGCTGGAGCGAGGCGGCGGTGCGCGGCGCGGCACAAGAGCTCGGGGTGTCGCCCGATCTGGCCCTGCTAGCCTTTGCCGGCGAAAAGGGCACGCCCGCCATGGGGATGATCGCGGCGTGGATCGCCCATGTTGACGCGGCGATGGTTGCGGCGGCCCCTGCCGCCGAACTGGCCGCCCTGCCGGTGCGCGTGCGGATCCGCCGGGTGGTGACGGCGCGGCTCGATGCGATTTCCGGCCGGGAAGAAGCGCTGCGCCGCGCACTGGCGATTATGGCGATGCCACGGAATTTGGCGCAGGCGGCGCGGCTGGGTTGGGCAAGCGCGGATGCCATGTGGCGGCTGGCGGGAGACACCGCGGCGGATTTCAACCACTATACCAAGCGTGCCACCCTTGCGGCGCTCTATGCTGCCACGCTATCGGTTTTTGCCGGCGACACGAGCGAGGGCAAGGCCGAGACTCTGGCGTTTCTAGATCGCCGGATTGAGGGCGTGATGCGGTTCGAAAAAGCCAAGGCCCGGCTGCTGGCCGGCAACACCATCGCCGGAAATGCCGGCCATTTCAGCCCTGCTCGGTTCCTTGGGCGCCTGCGGTATCCGGTGCGTTGACGGGGTTCGGGGACGGGGATGAAGGGGTGGGAAGGGTTCTTATTGCGAATAGATTGCAATTGCGGCTGGAATTTGGCAGGCTGGTGCCATGATTGACGTCGCAACCACCGCCCGCATGACACTGGACTCCCTGGCGAGAGGCCAGCGCGCCCGCATTACGGCCGTCGAATGGTCCGGCCTTGCGGAGGAAGAGGGGCGTCGGCTGCGGGCGCTCGGAGTCGATGTCGGGGCGACTGTCACCCTGGCCCATCGCGGCGTGTTCGGCGGCCGCGATCCACTGGCCCTGACGGTGGGGCGGATGACCGTGGCGCTGCGCCGCGCCCATGCTCGGGCTATGCAAGTGGAGGTGGTGTGACCATCAACGCACCCATCACCGGCGCACGCACCGGCCCCAGTACAGCGGCGCTCGTCGGCAACCCCAACGCCGGCAAGAGCGCCCTGTTCAACGCCCTGACCGGCGCACGCCAGAAGATCGCCAACTATCCCGGTGTGACGGTGGAGCGCAAAGCCGGCCGCCTCACCCTGCCCAGCGGCGCGGTGGTGGAATTGACCGATCTGCCCGGCAGCTACAGCCTGCACCCCACCAGCCCCGACGAGGAAGTGACCCGCTCGGTGGTGATGGGCGATTTTCCCGGCGAGCCCGCGCCGCAAGTGCTGGTGGTGGTGCTGGATGCCAGCAATCTGGAGCAGCACCTCGTCTTCGCGCAGGAGATCATCGCGTTGGGCCGGCCCACGGTGGTTGCCCTCAACATGATCGATCTGGCCACGCGTGACGGGCTGGTGCTCGATCCTGAGGCCTTGGCACAGGGGCTCGGCGTGCCGGTTATCCCCACGGTGGCGGTGCGGCGGCAGGGGCTTGCCGAACTGGCCGAAGCCATCGAGGCCGCCGAGGGCCGGGCCTTAGCCGACAGTCACCTGCATCCCCGTGCCCATCTCGACATGGCCGAGCGGCGGATGGAGGCCCGCGCCATCGCCGAGGCGACGATTATTTCCGAAACCGCGCGCCACCGCATGCATTCGCGGCTGGACGGGGTGCTGTTGCACCCCTGGGCCGGGCCGATTGTGCTGTTTGCGTTGCTGTTCGTGGTGTTTCAGGCGGTATTCACCGGCGCCAAGCCCTTTGCCGATGCCCTGCAGGCGGTGGTGGATTCGCTCTCGGCGATGGTGCGGGCGCATATGGCTCCCAGCCTGTGGCGCGACCTCATAACCGATGGCGTGCTGTCTGGCGTGGGCAGCGTGGTCGTGTTTCTGCCGCAGATCATCATTCTGTTCTTCTTCATCCTCAGCCTGGAGGCCTCCGGCTATATGGCGCGGGCGGCGTTTTTGATGGATCGGATGATGGCCACGGTCGGGCTGTCGGGGCGCAGCTTCATTCCCCTGCTCTCCAGCTTCGCCTGCGCGGTGCCCGGGATCATGGCCACACGTTCGATTACTGACCCCAAGGACCGGTTGACCACCATCCTCATCGCGCCATTGATGACTTGTTCGGCCAGGCTGCCGGTCTATGCGGTGATTATCGCCGCCTTCATTCCGCATCGCGCGGTGGGCACGGGGCCGATTACCGGGCTGATTGGCCTGCAGGGGCTGGTGCTATTTGTCCTCTATGTCGCCGGCATTGTCGGCGCGATGGTGGTGGCGATGCTGCTGCGCGGCACGCTGACCAAGGGGGCCGCCAGCGGTTTCATCATGGAACTGCCCAAATACCAGATGCCGCGGCTGAAGGATCTGGCCATCGGCCTGTGGCAGCGGGCGTGGATCTTCCTGCGGCGCGCGGGCACCATTATCTTCCAGGTGACGGTAGTTTTGTGGCTGCTGCTCAACTTTCCCCGGGCCGAGCCGGGTCATGACCAGATCGATGCCTCCTTTGCCGGGCACATCGCCAATGGCGTGGCGGTGGTGGTAAAGCCCATCGGCTTCAGCCGCGACATTGCCCTGGCGCTGATTCCGGCGATGGCCGCGCGCGAGGTGGCGGTGAGTTCGCTAGCGACCACCTATGCCGTGGCCGGCGCGAATGACGCGGCGACCAGCCATGCGCTGGCAGACCAGTTGAAGCGCCACTGGACGCTGCCCATGGCGCTGGCTTTCCTCGCCTGGTTCGTCTTCGCGCCGCAGTGCATGAGCACCATCGCCGTCACCCGTCGCGAGACCAATGGCTGGCGCTGGCCCGCGTTCATGCTCTTGTATCTGTTCGCGCTGGCTTATGTGGCAGCGGGCGCCACCTTCTGGGTGGCCAAGGCGATGGGTCTGTAGCGCGGCTTGGCCGGGGATAGTTGCGCCAACCAATCTGGCGGGCCGGGGCCGAGTTCGATAGGCCTCGTGTCGCGCATTAGATAAAGAGGGTAGCGATTCGATGGCAGGCAGCGTCAACAAGGTCATTCTGGTGGGCAATCTCGGCGCCGACCCGGAAGTGAAGTCGTTCCAGAACGGCGGGCGGATCTGCAACCTGCGCATCGCGACATCCGAGAACTGGAAAGACAAGAACACCGGCGAGCGCAAGGAGCGCACCGAGTGGCACACGGTCGTGCTGAATTCCGACGGCCTGGTTGGCGTGGCCGAGCGATTCCTGCGGAAGGGCAGCAAGGTCTACATCGAGGGATCCTTGCGCACCCGCAAGTGGCAGGATCAGAGCGGCAATGATCGCTATACCACCGAAATCAACGTTGGCGTTGGCGGGGTGCTGACCATGCTGGATGGCGCGCCCGGCGGCGGCGCTGGTGGCGGTGGCGGCGGCGGTGCGGGTGGCGGCTTTGGCGGTGGAGCGCGCTCGGGCGGGGGCTTTGGTGGCGGTTCCAGCGGCGGCGCCGGCGGCGGCGAAAGCTGGGGCAAGACATCTGGCGGCGGCACGGGTGGCGGCTTTGCTGACGATCTGGATGATGACATTCCGTTCTGATCGACGCGGAAGTGTCCGGTGGAATCTGATGAGCGGGAGGGTGTTTGCCCTCCCGTTTTTCATGGCAAGATGGGTTTTTGGATAGGCTTTAGGGACAGTCTCGGGGACGTTACGCCCCCAAACCCCCATTACTGCATTTGTCGCGCTGCCCTCTCGCTGTGGCACCTGCCGCTAAGCGGCTTAGTCCTGCGGCGCGGAGAGGTGGTGCACGACGGTGCCCCCCAGCACCGCCCCATTGCCGGGAGACGTGAGGGAGCGCAGGGGCTAGCCCCTGCTAATCTACCCTTCGCCTATTCCGGCTTCTTCCCCTTCAGCGCCGCAAGGGCCGCGAACGGGCCGGCAAGCCCCTCATCCAGCAGGCCAACCTCGCGGCGCACGCGTTCGGCATCCGGCCCGACGGCAAAGGAGTCTATCGCCAGCGCAAGGCTTTGCGCCACCGCTTCGCCCAATTCGATGCGGTCGCCGGCAAAGGGGATCTCGTCGCAGGCATCGGCGCTGAGTTCTTCCTCTTCGGAGATGGGTGCCGCCACGGCATTTTCGGAAAGGAATCGCAAGGCGAGCGGCTCGTCGATGCGCACGGGCAGGTCCTCAGCCGAGATGGCGCAACTTTGCACGATATCGGCCATGAGGCGCCCCGTGACCGAAACCACCTCGCCATCGCGGGCCAGCGAAACGCGGGCGGTCAATCCGCCAATCGAGACCAGCGAAAAGCGCGTGGCGAGCGCGGCGCATTCGGCCGGCGTGGCGGTCAGCTCCAGTTCCCGGCCATCGATCTTGCGGATGTCGATCAGGCGGCTGAACTCGGGTTCGGGCAAGGGGGCGCTCATCCGACGGTGTCCCCCACCAGCGCAGGCGCGGGGATATCGCCGGCCAGCAGTCGCCGGGTTGGCAGGACGGCAAGCTGGGTGGCCAACGCGCGGGCGGCGGCGGCCAGTGGCAAGGCCCCGGCTTCACCCAGCTTTGCCGTGCCCTCGCGCAGGGTGGTGTTGCGGACAAGGGCAGCGGCCAATGCGGTATCGTCCGGCAGGGCCAGCGTCTCGCGCAACACGCCAAGGCGGCCGCCGAGCACGCCCATCAGCCGGCCGACATGTTTGCCCACCACCAGATCTCCGACGCCTGATTCGCGCAACTGCCCATCCATGTCGTCAACGAAAAGCTCGGTCAGCCGCACGGAGGGCGCGGCCAGATCAGGTTCCGCCTCCATGCGGAGCAGCACCAGCGCCAGCACCAGCGTTATGATATCGAAGCGGCCGGGGACGGTGTCGGCAACGCCGAGCGTGGCATACCACGTCTTCTCGCGGGCGATTTCCACCACGCGGTGCCACAGCGGGCGGATCGCGGCGGTGTCATCGGGTCGGGCACTGAACAGCGAGCGAAGCAGGCGGGTGAATAGTGTCATGTGAAAAATGCCATTCCATCTTTGGGCCGCAGCCCCTAGGGCACCCCGGACAGGAGCCGAATTCAGGACAGGTTCAAGCCTTGCGTACCATGCGCCATTGCGATGCGTGGCAAGGGGCCGTAAGGCTCCTGCCGATAGGCAAAGCCCGAGCGACTGGCAATGGGGCGACCACTTGGCGACACCTGTTGATCGACACCCCCGGTCGACAAGGGCGGGCAGACTGGGTAATCGGAGCTTGAAGCAAATGCGAGGAATGGCACGGATGCGATTGGAGATGGCTCTGGCGGTCAGCCTGTTGGTGCTGGCGGGTGGCTGCACCACGATTCGTGACCATCGCGGGTTCCTCGTGGATGAGACCTTGCTCGAAACGGTTGCACCCGGCGTTGATAACAAGGCATCGGTCGAGCACACGCTGGGCCGACCTACCTTCGTCAGCCAGTTTGGCGAGCCGGTATGGTATTATGTGGCGGTTGATACGCGCCAGCCGCCGTTTCGCGGGCCGCATCCTGTGAAGGAAACGGTGCTACGGGTGCGCTTTGACGCCAAGGGTAATGTCGCCGCGGTGGACCGGGCCAGCGTCAACCACCTGGCCACCATCAAGCCAGACGGCCACGCGACCGCTACGCTGGGCCGCAAGCGCGGGTTCCTGGAGGATCTGTTCGGCAACATCGGCACGGTCAGCGCCGTGGGTGGTTCCGGCGGCCCCAATGGCAGCGGCGGCAGCGGTGGCGGCTCCGCGCCAGGTCCCAACGGCAGCTAAAGCGGGGCTGGGCCTTCGGCCTGAGGCGTTCCATTGTGCCGCGGGCTGGACAAATCGTCCGCCCGCCCCATATCCCCCGCATGGAAAACGCAAATGCTGGCCACGGGCTGATCCAGTGGCATGGCACAACCATCATTGGCGTGAAAAAGGGCGGGCGCACCGTCATTGCCGGCGATGGCCAGGTGTCTATGGGCAACACGGTGATGAAACCCAATGCGCGCAAGGTGCGGCGCATTGGCGCCATTGATGAACATGGGGTCGCACATGTCGTGGCGGGCTTTGCCGGGGCCACGGCCGATGCCTTCACCCTGTTCGAGCGGCTGGAGCGCAAGCTGGAGCAGCATCGTTCGAGCACAGGGGCAGGGCAATTGCTGCGCGCCGCGGTGGAACTGGCCAAGGACTGGCGCACCGACAAATATCTGCGCAACCTTGAAGCCCTGATGATCGTCGCCGATGCCGAAACGCTGCTGGTGCTCACCGGCAATGGCGACGTGCTGGAGCCGGAAGAGGTGGGCGGCACGGTGATTGCCGCCATCGGCTCGGGCGGGAACTATGCGCTGGCTGCCGCCAAGGCGCTGGCGGAATATGAATCCGACGCCGAGGTGATTGCCCGCAAGGCGATGAAGGTCGCCGCCGACATCTGCGTCTTCACCAATGACCGGGTTACCGTTGAGAGCCTTGCATCCGCCCAGCCCAGCGCCGACTAACCGGCGAACGGAAAGCTATTCATGAACGACAATCTCACCCCAAAGGCCATCGTCGCCGCGCTGGACGAGCATATTGTTGGGCAGGCTGATGCCAAGCGCGCGGTCGCCGTGGCCCTGCGCAACCGCTGGCGGCGGCAGCGCCTGTCGCCGGAACTGCGCGACGAGGTTTCGCCCAAGAACATCCTGATGATCGGGCCGACAGGCTGTGGCAAGACCGAGATCAGCCGACGGCTGGCCAAATTGGCCGATGCTCCCTTCGTGAAGGTGGAGGCGACCAAGTTCACCGAGGTTGGCTATGTCGGCCGCGATGTGGAGCAGATTGGCCGCGATCTGGCCGAAGAGGCGATACGGCTGGAGAAAGACCGCCGCCGCGAGGCTGTGCGCGAGGCCGCCGAGGCCGCCGCGATGGATCGCCTGCTGAAGGCGCTGGTGGGCGATGGCGCCAGTGAGGCGACGCGTGAGAGCTTTCGCCAGCGCCTGGCCCAGCATGCGATGGACGAGGCCGAGGTGGAGATCGAGGTTGAGGATGCCCCCTCCATGCCCATGGAACTGCCCGGCATGGGCGGCGGCGTCGGCATGATCAACCTTGGCGATATGATGGCCAAGGCGATGGGCCGCCAAGCGCTGAAGCGCCGCAGGATGCGCGTTCCCGAAGCCTGGACAAAACTGGTCGATGAGGAAAGCGAGAAGCGGCTCGATCAGGATGATGTCGCCCGCGTGGCGCTGGCCAATGCCGAGGCGAATGGCATCGTCTTCATCGACGAGATCGACAAGATCGCTGTCTCCGATGTGCGCGGCGGCTCGGTGAGTCGCGAAGGCGTGCAGCGCGACTTGCTACCGCTGATCGAGGGCACGACCATCGCCACCAAATATGGTCCGATGAAAACCGACCATGTGCTGTTCATTGCCAGCGGCGCCTTTCACGTAGCCAAGCCGAGCGACATGCTGCCGGAGCTGCAGGGCCGCCTGCCGATTCGCGTGGAGCTGAAGGCGCTGACCGAGGCCGACTTCGTGCGGATACTCTCCAAGACCCGCGCCAATTTGATGGAGCAATATTGCGCGCTGATGGCCACCGAGCAGGTGACGCTGACCTTCACCGACGGGGCCATTGCCGAAATCGCGGGTATCGCGCGGCAGGTGAACGACAGCGTGGAGAACATCGGCGCCCGCCGGTTGCAAACCGTGATGGAGCGTTTGCTGGAGGACCTGAGCTTCGAGGCCGAAGACCGCACGGGCGAGTCGGTGGTGATCGACGCCGCTTACGTGCGCGACCGTTTGGCCACCCTGGCGAGTAACACCGACATGTCGAAGTATATTCTGTAGTGGCGCAGCCGCTTCGGGATAGGGCGGGCATGGTAGCGGGCATGAACCCGGTACTCGATCCGGTTCCCTACGTGTTTTGTTGTATCCCTGGAGACGCCGCGCCGGCGGCACTTGATGTCTGGCCGCAGGCGCTCGCCTCGTTCCGCGAGGACGAGGGCCTTACGCTGGTCTTACCATTGGAGGCGGCGCGCGGTTTGCGCCAGCCATGCGACATGGTGATGCGGCGAATCACCTTGACGGTGTTCTCGGCGCTGGATGGCGTTGGCCTGACGGCGGCAGTATCCTCCGCGCTGGCGGAGGCGGGCATCGCCTGCAATATGGTTGCCGCCTGCCATCACGATCATCTATTTGTGCCGGAAGCTGATGCGGATGCCGCGCTCGCCGTTTTGCACCGGTGTCAGGAGAGACAGACCCATGTCAGATGATAATTCCACCGCCGCGCCGCCAGATGGCAAATCTCCCTATCGCCTGCTTACCGGCAAGGACGACCATCATTTCTGCCAGCGCGTCTCCGAGGCACTGGAGCAGGGATGGCGGCTTTATGGCTCGCCGGCGATCACCTTCAACGGCGAATATTGCGTGGTGGCGCAAGCGGTTATCTGGAAGGACGCCGCGCATTGAGGGGCCGCCGCCGCCGGCCCTGCGTTGCGGCGTCCTGCGCGAAAGTCGTGTTGTAATATAACCACACTAGTGTTGTAATGTAATGGTGCGGATGCTCACAAGGTTGTGCGGCGCACAATCGCTTGATAGCCAGAGGTCGACCGACGCACTCCGCCCACCAAGAGGCGTGAGGCTGCGGTCCACAGGAAGGAACCCTGAAAGATTTTTTGAAAGGGCTCCTACATGAAGATCAAGTTCCTCTGCGCGGCTGCCGTGCTCGCTGTTTCTGGCGCTGCTCAAGCCGCCTATGCCGACGACGCCGCTCCCGCTGCCGCGGCTGCTGCGCCCACCCCTGAATTCACCGTCACCGGCAGCGCGGCGTTTGTCTCGCAGTATCGCTTCCGCGGCATTGCCCAGACCGACAACCGTCCCACGGCGCAGGCTTCGATCACCGTGACCGACAAGTCGGGCTTCTACGTCTCGGCCTGGGGCTCGGGTTCCAGCTTCAACGGCGGTTCCGAGATCGACGTCTATGGCGGCTACTCGAAGACACTGAAGGACGGCATCACCCTGGACGGCGGCCTCTATGGCTACCTCTATCCGAACTTCTCGCCCGACAACACCTATGAGCTCTATGCCGACATCTCGAAGTCGATCGGTCCGGTTGGCCTGAAGGCTGGTGTTAACTGGGCGCCTGCCCAGCCCTATTTCACCACCTTCCAGACCGCTCATCACTACGACATGTATGAGTATGGCGAGCTGACCTACACCCCGGCCGCGCTGCCCGCGCTGACGTTCCACAGCCACCTGGGTCACACCGGCGGCGGCTTCGACTTCCCCAAGCAGTACATCGATTACGTTGTGGGCCTGGGCTACAAGTGGAAGAACCTGACCTTCGACATCTCGGGCACCGGCACGAACCTGTCGACCAAGGATACCAATGCCGGTCTCATCGATCACCGTCTGGTGAAGAGCGTTGCCGTGTTCTCGGTCACCGCGAACTTCTGATCGCTTGACTGACGCTTTCGTCACGGAAGGGCCGGGGGGCATTGCTTCCCGGCCCTTTCGTTTGGGCGAAAGGGCCGGGAGACCGAATTTTAGCAGGCGGCCCGCGCCTGCAGCCCCTCGCTGTTGTCCACTAGCTTTGCGCAACGCTGCCGCGCCGCAGGCTAAATTAAAACGGCTTTGCGGCAATGCGCCATGCCGAGGGTCGGTGCCACGCAGACCGTAATGGGTTTGGGGGTTGTCACCCCCAAGACTACCTCTTGCTCCTAAAGCTCACTGTGCCGCGCCTATTGCGCGGCCACATCCAGCTCCTCCACCTCATTTGCCTGCCGGTTCCACATCTCGGCATAAAGGCCATCGTGGCGCAGCAGCTCGGCATGGGTACCCTGTTCGGCTAGCCGGCCCTCGTTCAGCACCAGAATGCTGTCGGCATCGGCGATGGTCGAGAGGCGATGGGCGATCGACAGGCTGGTGCGATTGGCGGCGATGTCGTGCAGCGTGGCGAGGATCTCTTGCTCGGTGCGGGTATCCAGCGCGCTGGTCGCCTCATCCAGCAGCAGAATCGGCGGGTTTTTCAGCAGGGTGCGGGCGATGGCCACGCGCTGCTTTTCGCCGCCTGAGAGTTTCAGGCCGCGCTCGCCCACTTCGGTGTTCAGCCCCTTGGGCAGGCGTTCGATCAGCGGCCAGATGGCAGCACCGCGCGCGGCGGCTTCGATCTCGGCCGGCCCGGCGCCGTCTCGGCCATAGCCGACGTTGTAGCCGATGGTATCGTTGAACAGGACCGAATCCTGCGGCACGATGCCAAGGTTCGCGCGAAGACTCGTCTGGCTGACCTGCGCGATGTCCTGTCCGTCGATGAGGATGCGCCCGCTCCACGGATCGTAGAAGCGGAAGATCAGCCGGGCGATGGTGCTCTTGCCCGCGCCCGATGGGCCGACCAGCGCGACATTGTGCCCGGCCGGCACCTCGAAAGACAGGCCATGCAGGATGGTGCGGTCGCGATCATAGCCGAATACAACATTGTCAAAGACAATGCTGGGCTGACGGATGATCAGCGCTGGGGCGCCGGGCACATCCTTCACCTCGATCTCGGTGTCGATGAGCGCGAACATAGCGGCCATGTCGATCAGCCCCTGACGAATGGTGCGATAGACCATGCCTAGCATATCCAGCGGGCGGAATAGCTGGGTGAGGTAAGTCTGGACAAAAACCAGCTGGCCAACCGTGTAGTGGTCATGTGCCCAGCCCCACACGGTGTAGCCCATCGCTGCAGCCATAAGCAGGTTGACGACCAGTGCCTGCGCGATGTTCAGTAGACCCAGCGAGTTTTCCGAGGACACTGCCGCGAGAGCATAGGCGCTTGTGGCTTGGCCATAGCGCTTGAGCTCACGGTCTTCGGCGGCGAAATATTTGACCGTTTCGTAATTCAGCAGCGAATCGACCGCGCGCGCCATCGCCTGCCCGTCGAGCCGGTTCATGCGATCGCGCAGATGCGTGCGCCACTCCGTGATCCAGCGCGTGGCAAGCAGGTAAGCCACCACTGCCAGCGCAGTCGCGCCCACCAACCCCCAGCCGAAGTAACGCTTGAACACCACGCCCACGGCAACGAGTTGGATCACCGTCGGCGCGATGTTGAAAATGATGAAATAGAGCATCGTATCGATGCTTTTGGTGCCGCGGTCGATCACCTTGGTCACCTCGCCGGTGCGTCGGGCAAGGTGGAAGCGCAGCGACAGGCGATGAAGCCGGGCGAACACATCTTCGGCCAGCCGCCGCGTGGCATTCTGCCCCACGCGTTCGAACACGATATTGCGCAGATTGTCGAACACCACGCCGCCAAACCGAGCCGTGGCATAGGCCAGCACCCAGCCCAGCGCGAAGACATAGACACTGTGCCCGCGCAGATTGCCGGCGGCGCTCATCGCGTCAATCGCCCATTTCAGGAAGAAAGGCAGTGCCATCGTCACTGCTATCGAGGCGAGCATCAACAGGCAGGAGACCACGATCCTCACCCTCAAGGCAGGATTGTCGCGCGGCCACAGATAGGGAAAGAAACGGCGCAGCGTGTTCCAGCCATCGTGGCGGCTCGGGCTGTCGGCGGAGGTGGGCTGTTCTGGAGGCATGGCCCCTATGTAGGGTGCGGGCCGGAAAGCGAAAGGCCGGTTTTGTAAGTCGTTTCGCTAGGCGGGGCCATTTACGCCGAGCGCGCTAAGGCTCCAGCGAGCATCGGGCGCAGGCGATGACCATAGGGCAGATGCGCGATAACCGTGACCAGATCGTCCAGAGCCGGGTGGCGCACCAGCAGCAAGGTGGCCAGCCACAAGCCCACCCCCGCACCCACGGCCGCCAACAGCGTGGGCAGGGCAATCGTCGCGGGGCCCGCCCAGAACAGATAGACCAGCCCCAATGGCGTGAGCGCGGCCAACGTGACCGCCGCGCTGCGCAGATAAATGCCGACCATCGCGCGCGGATCGAAGCGGATCAGGCGATGCAGGAAGCCGGCGTACAGCAGCACCCAGCCCGCGCCATAAGCCACGCGCGATGCCGCCGCCCCGGTGACCCCCCAGTGACAGCCCAGCGCCAGAAAGCCGATCGACATCGCCGTGTCCCAGACATTGAGTGCGAGCAGCTTGTTGATTCGGCCCATCAGGATCGGCAGATCGGTGTGCAGCGGCAGCGACACCAGAAACAGTTCGGTGAGGGAGATGATGGTGAGCAGCGGAGCGACTCCCATCCAGTGCGGGCCATACAGCAGGCGCACCAGCGGCGTTGCCGCCAGCGCCAGGCCCGCCATGCCCGGCCAGATGACCGCCGTGTAACCTGCCACAACGCGCTGATAGGCGGGGCCCAGCGGTTCGCCGCGATCGCGGATGCGGGCGAAGGCGGGATAGAATACGCTGCCGATCGCACCGGAAATCAACATGCGGAACTGATCCGACAGGCCGACGGCGCGACTGTAGAGTCCGACCGCCAGCAGGCTGAGCAACTTGCCCACGATCATGTCTGGCGTGCGGGTGCCTAAAGCGCCGCTGGCATATAGAGTGGTGAGGCGTGAGCCGGTGCCGACGATCGGACGGACTTCATCGAAGCGCAGGGGCCAGGGCAGGGCCGGGCGGATGATCTGCGCGATGATGCCGCGCGACACGCCCGAGGCCAGCGTGGCCCAGGCCAGCGCGAAAGAGGAATAGCCCGCCGCGGCAAGGCCCAGGCCAACCACCGCTTGTGCAATCGCGCCGCCAACATTCACTGCGAAATGACCGTGAAAGCTCATCGTCCGCCCCATCAGGGCCAGGGGCACTACGGAGAGCGGCAGGAACAGATAGCTGCCCGCTATTATAAGAAGCATCGGCATCAAGGCCGGCTGATGATAGGCGTGGGCCATCGGCCAGGCGGCGCCGGCAATGATGCCGGTGATGATCAGCGAAAACAGCAGCGCCACGGAACTACACCGGGACAGCGAGGCCGAATCGATTTGCGCGAGGCCCGCGATATAGCGTGTCAGGCCAAAATCCTGCAGCACCGAAGCGACCAGCGCCGCCGACAGCGCGATGGAGAACAGGCCCACCTCTGCCGGCGTCAGGAAGAAGCGGGAGATGACCACCGAGGTGATGAACTGGATGCCGAAGGACAGATATTGCCCGGCCATCGCCCAGATCGCCGCGCCGTGCACGCTCATGCTGGCGGGTTCGCGGCCGGATGGGGCGCTGGTCTCTGGGTTGTTGGTGGTCACGATGCGGCTCAGGATGTGACCAGCGCGGCGGCCAGCCGAACAGCGCGCGCCGGATCGCCATAGCGCATCAGGCGGGCCACCGTGCGCCACATGCCGGCATGGGTGCCGCCCTCGCGCAGATTGCGGATGATCACCTCGAAGCCTTCATCGCGCAGCGCCGCCCGTGAATAGAGCAGGCCTTGCGCCAGCGTCGCGCGAACCTCGCGGGCAATGCCCTCGCGGCCGAACAGGGCGTCGAGATCGTCGATCGGCGGCAGGCGATCCAGTTTGGCGGTGGGATCCGGCCGCCCCGCGGAACGTTCCAGATAGGCGAGCTTGGCAACAGCCGCGCCCGTCTGTTGCTCGGTGGCGTGGCGGCTGGAGACCTGATCGGCATAATGACGGTAATGGAGCAGTTCCTCCGGGCAGTTGCCCAGCCGGGTAACCGAAGCCAACCGCAGCCACAGGTCGAGATCCTCGCAATGGCGGAAGGCGCCATGATACCCGCCAACCGCCAGGACCAGCTTGCGCCGATACATGACCGAAGGATGGCACAGCAGAGGCTCGCCCTTGTCGATCGCGGCGAGAAAGCCCTCGTGCGCAAGCGGGTGCGGCGGGGAGCAAACGGGCCAGGGCTGGCCATATTCGTCGATATCTGTGCAGCGCGTGCCCACCACACCATAATCAGGATGGGCCGCCAGAAAGCGTGTCTGGTATTCAAAGCGGTCGGGATGACACACGTCGTCGGCATCCATGCGGGCGACCAAGGGGGCGCGGGCCTCGGCAAGCAGCTGGTTAAGGCTGGCCACAAGGCCCCGGTTTTCGCGAAAGATGGGGCGGATGCGGCCATCTATATGTGCGTAGGTAGATATGATGTCGCGCGTGCCGTCGCGAGAGCCATCGTCGAGGATGAGAAACTCGAAGTCGACAAAGCTTTGCGCGAGCACGCTCTCGATCGCCTCGCCGAGGAAGCGTTCACCATTATATACGCTCATCGCAACACTGATGGCGGGGGCGGGCGGCGAGGTCATTAGCATAGTTCCGGCTTCATCCTTGCAGGTGGCAGGCATGGATCAAGCAAAGGGGATAGCGAACCACCGTAAACAAAGAGTGTTTCCGCAAAAATGAATCACATACCCAGGGTAACCCCGGAACGCGACGGCGGCGGTGTGGTGATTCTTCCCGGAATCATTGGGGTTTGTCCAGTTCACAGAATCACCCCGGGCGCGGTGCCGGCGAGGCAAACGCGGGAAGGGCGCGATGCGCCAGACAAATAATCACCATATTACAACATGTTGTGAGATTTTGACTTATTTCTGCAAAAAGACCGTTGACCGAATCGCATGTCACCCTTAGAGGCCTGTTCACCGGACGGGGACGCTGCCAAAACGGACGCAGCCCCAACGGTCGCCAACATAGACGGATATCAGTCCCCCGGTACAAAACGGGGAGGACTGGTTGTCCGCCAATTTCTGTCGGTGGCTCTTTGACATTGTTAGTTTAGATGAAGGGACATGTGGGCGACGGCGCCTGGTCCGGGGGTTTTAAGGCTCCGGGTACCAGTTAAATAAGCCGTTACTAGCATGTCCTTACGTAACCATACGTTTGTACAATGTGCAAGTAATGGCTCCTTAAATTCAATTAAGTCAGTAGGCGGACTTCGGTCCGTGCTGGTCTGATTGGGACACAAACTTGAGAGTTTGATCCTGGCTCAGAACGAACGCTGGCGGCATGCCTAACACATGCAAGTCGAACG
>CAIXXP010000154.1 GCA_903923465.1 uncultured Sphingomonadales bacterium
AGCGCGCGGGAGAGATAGAGCGCGGTGCCGAGCAAGATGCCGACCAGGATCACCGACAGGGCGATCAGTCGGGTGGCGATGGAGACGCGGCTGAGCAGGGCGGTTGGTTCGATCATTCCAATGTGACGTGTCAGTGGCTGAGGCGGATGGAGATGACGCCGCCGAGGTCGCCCTCGGCCGCGCCCTCGCGGGGATAGCCGGTGATGTCGATGCTGCCCTTCGGGCCGCCATGGCAGGTGAGGCAGGAGGCGGCGTAATATTCAGGCATCAGCATGCGGAATTCCTTGCCGCCGGCGTCCAGCGCGGTGGTCTGGGTGTAGGCCTGGCCGCGGTGCCAGCCGGGGGCGAGGAATTTCTCGGAGATGACGCGGCTTTCCAGCGCGTCGGGGCGCCAGCGGCGGTTGCGCACGAGATTGGCGGGCGCGGTGACGCTCATTCCGGCTGAGCCGCCGGCGGCGCTGGTGAAGGTCTCACCGACCAGGCGGGAGAAGACGGCCGGGATGAAGCCCTTGAAGCCAACGCCGGGCTGGTTGATGCGTTCCTGCTGGCTGTCGACCACGCTGACGATGGCGTCCATCTCAAGCCGGAGAAGTTTGCCCTGGCGGGAGGCGGGGTCGGTGGCAAGCGGGTCGGACTGGGTGGATGTGCGGTAGTTGATGACGGCCTGGCTCAGCACGGTTTTGCCATCGAGGCCTTTCGGGCCGAGGGCGGGGTCGTTGATGCGATCCTGGTTGGCGGAAATCACCGCGCGGCCGGCGCGCAGCATGGCGGCGAGGCTGTTGGCGATGGCGATGTCGTCGCTCGCCTCGTCGGCGTGGGCCTGCGGGCCAAGCAGGGGGGTGGCGAGCAGCAGGGCCAGCAACGCGGCGGGCAGGCGGTGTTTCATGGTCACTTGGTGGCTCCGATGGAGTGTATCGGTGGTAGGGTCAGCGTAACGATGGCCGCGTGTTGCACAAGGGCTGGCGGTGCATTGGCAGGGCTGCGGCCCGGGCGGTAGGGTTGGAGGGGGAAATGCGGGGAGGACGGCATGGCGGATCACGCTGGCAAGCAGGCAGCGGGCGGTGTGCGGGGCATTCATCATCTGGCGCTGAACACCACGGACATGGCCGGCACGATCGATTTCTACACGCAGGTGGTCGGGCTGAAGCTGGTGCATGCGATGCGGGTGCCTGAGGGGGTGGGTGTCGGGCCGGGCAATCGGGGCAATCCGCCCTGGGAGCGGTTGCGGCATTATTTTCTCGATCTTGGCAATGATTCGCTGCTGGCGTTTTTCGAACTGCCGGCCGCGGAGGTTGGGCAGGCCGATCGCAATGCCAGGGGTGGGATGCAGCATCTGTCGATGGTGGTGACGGAGGCGGTGGCCGAGGCGGTGATGGGGCGGCTGCGGGCGCGTGGGGTTATTGTCCTGGGCCCGATCGAGATTGGCGCGGGGACGCGGTCGATCTATTTCCATGATCCCAACGATATCCGGCTTGAGATGAGCTGGCAGCCGGCGGATGGCGACGCGCCCCATGTGGTGGGAGCCTGGTCGCAGACGCAGGCGGAGATTTTAGCGGAGCTGACGGAGTTGGATCCCGCCCGAGACTGGAGCGCGGTCGTGGCGCATCTGCCGACCTAGGGATTTCGGGGGGTCGTCGCGGCGCACTGGACTCGCACGACTCAAAAGTCTTTCGCTTCGTTTGGTTAATAAAGAAGCGCTGCCGCTACTTGGTGACGATCGCCTGATAGTCCGGCGCCGGCGGCGTCAGCAGGCCCTGTTTCAGCGCCAGGCCGCCATAGAAGGCGAGGTCGTCGGCGGTGATGGAGGTCGAGTAGGTCGGCACCACGGAGGCGACCGCGCCGAAGGCCGATTTC
>CAIXXP010000155.1 GCA_903923465.1 uncultured Sphingomonadales bacterium
GCACCTAGTCTTGCCCTACAATCCAACCCAGCCGCTCACCGGCCAGTAAAAACGCCCGCGCGCTTTTCGGCGAAAGCGGTCATGCCTTCCGTCTGGTCCTCGCTGCCGAACAGGCCATGGAACAGCCGGCGCTCGAACAGGATGCCCTGCGCCAGCGTGGTCTCGAAGGCAGCGTTGACCATTTCCTTGTTGGCGATGGTGGCCAGCGGCGGCATGGCGGCAATCGCTTCGGCGGTCTTCAGGGCTTCGGCCAGCAGATCGGCCAGCGGCACCACGCGGGCGACCAGCCCGGCGGCCTCGGCCTCGGCGGCGCCCATCATGCGGCCGGTCAGGCACATTTCCATCGCCTTGGCCTTGCCGATGGCGCGGGTGAGGCGCTGCGAACCGCCCATGCCGGGGGTAACGCCCAGCTTGATCTCAGGCTGGCCGAACTTCGCATTGTCGGCCGCGATGATGAAATCGGCCATCATCGCCACCTCGCAGCCGCCGCCCAGCGCGAAGCCGGCCACCGCCGCGATCCACGGCTTGCGGGTGGCGGTCACGCGGTCGTAGCCGGCGCCCAGATTGCCGGTGAACACATCGGCGAAATTGAGGCTGAGCATTTCCTTGATGTCAGCGCCGGCGGCAAAGGCCTTCTCGCTGCCGGTGACCACGGCGCAGCGCTGGCTGGCGTCGGCGTCATAGGCGGCCAGCGCCTCGCCCAGCTCGCGGCACACGGTGCTGTTCAGCGCGTTCAGCGCCTCCGGGCGGTTCAGGGTGATGAGGGTCACGGCCCCCTTCTGCTCGACGATCAGGGTTTCATAGCTCATGCTTTGTTCCATTCCATGCGAAGGCCCGGCCGCGATCATCAGCCGGGGCGGGCCCCTGTCGTTCCGCACCTGCCCCATCGGGGGCGTCGGTGCTATTCCCGTGTGGCGCTATTCAACGTAGGCGGCGGTGGTTTTTGCCCGCACTTCCGCCGCGCTCACCCCCGGCGCCAGTTCCATCAGGCGGAACGGCGAGGCGTGATCGGGCCGCTGGAACAGGGCCAGATCGGTGATGATCATGTCAACCACGTTCCGCCCCGTCACCGGCAAGGTGCAGGCGGGAATGAACTTGCCCGTGCCGTCCTTGGCGCAATGCTCCATCAACACGATGATCTTCTTCACGCCGGCGACGAGGTCCATCGCGCCGCCCATGCCCTTCACCAGCTTGCCGGGGATCATCCAGTTGGCCAGGTCGCCCTGTTCGGAAACCTCCATCGCGCCGAGCACGGTCAGGTCGATCTTGCCGCCGCGGATCATGGCAAAGCTGCTGGCACTGTCGAAATAGGCCGATTGCGGCAATTCGCTGATGGTCTGCTTGCCGGCATTGATCAGGTCGGCATCGACATCCTCGTCATAGGGAAACGGGCCGATGCCCAGCATGCCGTTCTCGCTTTGCAGCGTCACGGTCATGCCGGCGGGGATGTTGTTGGCCACCAGCGTGGGGATGCCGATGCCCAGGTTCACGTAATAGCCGTCGCGCAACTCCTGCGCGGCGCGCTGCGCCATTTGATCGCGGGTCCAGCCCACGGCGGCCTCGGTGCTCATCATGCGTTCTCCCGCTTGCGGGTGGTGCGAAATTCGATTGGCTTGTCATAGGGCGCGCCGCAGATGATGCGGTGCACATAGACGCCCGGCAGGTGGATGCCGTCGGGATCGAGGCTGCCCGGCTCGACGATCTCCTCCACTTCCACCACGCAGACCTTGCCGCAGGTGGCGACCGGCACGTTGAAGTTGCGTGCCGTCTTGCGGAACACGAGGTTGCCGGTGGTGTCGGCCTTCCACGCCTTGACGATGGCGAGGTCCGCCACGATGCCGCGTTCGAGGATATACTCCTCACCGTCGAAGGTCTTTGCCTCCTTGCCCTCGGCCACCAGCGTGCCCACGCCGGTTTTGGTGTAGAAGCCGGGTATGCCCGCGCCGCCGGCCCGCATCCGCTCGGCCAACGTGCCCTGGGGGGTGAACTCCACCTCCAGCTCGCCATCGAGATACTGGCGCGCGAACTCCTTGTTCTCGCCCACGTAGCTGGCGACCATCTTGCGGATCTGGCGCGATATCAGCAGCTTGCCTAGCCCCACGCCGTCGATGCCGGCATTGTTGCTGGCCACCGTCAGCCCCTTCACGCCCGAGGCCGCGATGGCGTCGATCAGCCTGTCGGGCACACCGCAAAGGCCGAAGCCACCGCTGGCGATCAGCATATCGTCGCGCAGCAGCCCGTCGAGGGCGGCCACGGCATCGGGATAAATCTTTGTCGTCACAGAATGCTCCGGCTAATCAGAGGCAGAACGGGCAGGCGGGGCAGGCCAGCGCCAGCCAGACACGCGCCTGCATATCTGGCGGATAGCACCCCGGCCCTTTTTGGCAACCATTCCCCGCCAGTCGGCGCTGTCCGGCCTCAACCTTGCGCCCCGCCAGCAGGCGCTGGGCCTGTTGGCTATGCTGGCTGAGCGGCCCCCCGATCTGGCGCCACCTTGCCACAATTCACCCTCGGGCAGAAGGGGCGATCGCCCGCGCCGCGACGTTGCACATGGCTGAAGCCATTATGACGGCAGCGCCTTTACAGTGGATGCCATTCCTCTCCCGCGGGCAAGGGGGCGAAAATCGAGTCGATCAGCGCATCGCTCACCCCTTCGGGGGTGGCCGGGTTCCAGATGGGCGCGTTGTCCTTGTCCACCAGCACCGCCCGCACGCCCTCGGCGAAATCGGGCAGCACGAGAACGCGCGCGCCGATGCGGTATTCCATCACCATGTTGGCGGCAAAATCGGGCAGGCGCGCCGCCTCGGCCAATTGGCGCAGCGCCACCTTGCACGCCTGCGGGCTTTTCTTGCGCAGGGTCTCCAGCGTTGCCGTGGCCCATTCGCCGCCATCCGCCGCCAGCAGGGCGAGGATATCCTCCAGCCGGTCGGGCCCGAACAGGTGGTTGATGGTGGGCACCAGCGCGGCGATCTTCGGCTCGGGCGCAGGGGTGGAAAGGCTGTCCAGCACCGCTTCGGGCGCCTCTCCGGCGATCAACCGCGCTTTGGCCTCGGCCAGCGTTTCGGCGGCGAGGTAATGGGTGGCAAGGCCCGCCCACAGGCAATCCGCCCCATCCAGCCGCGCCGCCGTCAGCGCCAGATATTGCCCCAGCCGCCCGGCCAGCCGCGACAGATGCCAGCCGCCGCCCACATCGGGAAACAGGCCGATGCCGGTCTCGGGCATGGCCAGCCGGGTGTTTTCCGTTGCCACGCGAAACTGGCATGGCAGGGCGATGCCCACCCCGCCGCCCATGGTGATGCCATCCATGAAGGCGACGATTGGCTTGGGATATACCCCCATCATGTGGTTGAGCTGATATTCCTCGAAGAAGAACCGCCGGCCGGACTCCCCGCCGTCGGTCAGCGCCGAACGCCGCAGGGCGGTAACGTCGCCCCCGGCGCAAAAGCCGCGCCCCTCGCTATGATCGAGGATGACCACCTGCACCGCCGGGTCATCGCGCCATCCCAGCAGCGCTTCGGTCATCGCATGGTCCATGGCGATGGTCAGCGCGTGGATCGCCTTGGGCCGGTTGAGCGAGAGGGTTCCCGCCACGCCCTGCCGGCGGACGATCAGCTCATCGGTGGCATGGGTGTCGCTCATTTCAGCAGGTCCCGGCCAATGATCATGCGCATCACCTCGCTGGTGCCTTCAAGAATGCGGTGCACGCGCAAATCGCGCCAGAACCGCTCGATTGGATAGTCGCGCAGATAGCCGTAGCCGCCAAACATCTGCAACGCCTTGTCGACAATCACCGAGCCGTTTTCGGACGCCAGCTTCTTGGCCATGGCGGCGAAACGGGTCTTGTCCGGCGCGCCCGCGGTCACCTTCACCGCCGCCAGATAGAGCAGCGCGCGGGCAGCCTCCAGATCGGTGGCCATGTCGGCGAGGGTAAACTGGGTGTTCTGGAACTCGGCAATGGCCTTGCCGAACTGGCTGCGCTCTTTCACATAGCCAATCGCCTCGTCCAGCGCGCGCTGTGCCCCGCCCAGCGAGCAGGCGCCAATATTGATGCGCCCGCCATCGAGGCCGGCCATGGCGAATTTGAAGCCCTCGCCCTCGCCGCCAACGCGATTGGCCACCGGCACGCGCACGTTGTCGAAATTCACCTGGCAGGTGGGCGAGGCGTTCCAGCCCAGCTTCTTCTCCTGCGCGCCGAAGCTGACGCCCTCCTGATCCTTCTCGATGACGAGGCAGGAGATGCCCTTGGCGCCATTATCCGCGGTGCGCACCATGGTGACGTAATAGTCGTTGACGCTGCCGCCGGTGATGAACTGCTTGGTGCCGTTCACCACATAGTGGTCGCCTTCAGAATCACTGGCAAGCCGCGCCGTGGTCTTCAGCGCCGCCGCGTCGGAGCCCGAGCCCGGCTCGGTCAGGCAATAACTTCCCAGCTTTTCCATGGTGACGAGGCCGGGCAGCAGGCGGGCCTTCAACTCCGCGCTGCCGAAGCTGTCGATGATCCAGCTGGCCATGTTGTGCACCGAAATATAGGCGGCCGTGCCCGGGCAGCCATAGCTCATGGCTTCAAAAATCAGCGCCGATTCCAGCCGGCCAAGGCCAATGCCGCCCATCTCCTCCGACACATAGATCGCGCCAAAGCCCAGTTGTCCGGCCGCGCGCCACACATCCACGGGAAAATGGTGCTCCTCGTCCCACTTGGCGGCATGGGGGGTGATGGCGTCCGCGGTGAATTTGCGGGCCATGTCCTGAATGGCAAGCTGGTCTTCGGTCAGGTGGAAAAGGTCGGTCATGGCGGTTCCCGCTGGGTTGGGTCTGATGCTGTTGCGGTACGAACAGGCGCATTTAGCCGGCCGGTTAAATCGGCCCCTACCAGCGTTTCCACCCAACGCGCAAGCCGCCCCAAAGCCCCTCTTGAACGCGCCGCGCCAACCCATGCCACGCCGCGCGACAGCATCGGCGCTGGCTGGCCTGCGTGCAGGATTGTGCCCGCGTGCAAGATTGTGAAGGTGCGCATTGGGCAATTGCCCTTCCGCGCGCAGTCCGCCATGAGACAATCTTACCCCATCAGCCCGGCACTGCGGGCAGCCGACCCCAGCGGAGGATCCCGTGACTGCCACAAAGATCGATTCCGCCCAGTTCCGCCATGTGCTGGGCCACTATCCCACCGGCGTTGCCGTCATCACGGCCATGGACGAGGATGCACAGCCGCTGGCGCTGGTGGTGGGCACTTTCACCTCGGTCTCGCTCGATCCGCCATTGGTCGGCTTTCTGCCCACACGGCAATCCTATAGCTGGCAGCAAATCGAGAAGGCGGGGCGCTTTGCCGCCAATATATTCGCCGCCGACCAGCAGGCGGAGTGCGGCAAACTGGCCGGCAAGGGCGACAAGTTCACCGATCTCGAATGGAGCCTGTCCGCAGGCGGCCTGCCAGTGCTGACCAACGCCATCGCCACCGTGGAATGCACCATCGAAAGCGTGCAGGATGCGGGCGACCATGTCTTCGTGCTGGGCCGGGTGGATGCGCTGGATGTGTGGCGCGACGGGCATCCGATGATATTCTGGCGTGGGCGTTACGGGAGCTTCGCGGGCTAGGCCAGCGGCCCGGCGCGCCCGGCCCCGGTTGCGCTGCCGGTTTCGCTGCCGGTTGCGCTGCCGGTTTCGCCGGCCAGACGATTCGCCAGCCCGCCGTGGTTTGGGCTTGCACGCGGGCAAAGGGCCTGACAGTCAAAGCCAGAGAGCGGACCGTCGGCCGTGAGGCCCGTGCCGCCCACACGTGGAAAACGCACCAGCCGCCTGACGGATACCCGGATAAACCGGGCCGCGCGGGAAAACAGGCCGGGCAAAACAGGAGACGGATCGTGACGGAAGCATCAGGCAAAGCGGTATTCGCCCATGAAGGCGCCGGCATCGCCGGGCTGGAACTGCGCCATATCCCCACACCCACCCCCGGCCCCGGCGAGGCGCTGGTGCGCATCCACGCTGCCACGCTGAACTATCGCGATGGCGCGCTGGCGGCAGGCGCCCTGCCGGGCCTGGCCATGCCGGAATACGTCCCCCTGTCCTGCGGGGCGGGCGTGGTCATGGCGGTGGGCGAAGGCGTCACGCGGGTGAAGATCGGCGACCGGGTCAGCCCGATCTTCGACCTCGACTGGCTGACCGGCCCGCCCAGCGGTCTGGTGGGCCGCATGCTCGGCGGCTCGGCCGATGGCACCGCCCGCCAATATGCCCTCTTTCCCGACAAAAGCCTGGTCCACCTGCCGCCCGAGATGGGCGATCTGGAGGCGGCCACCCTGCCCTGCGCCGGCATCACCGCCTGGTCGGCCCTCACCGCCTATCGGCCGACGCAGCCGGGCGACTGGGTACTGGCGCACGGCACCGGCGGCGTCTCCATCGCCGCGCTGCAACTGGCCAAGGCGATGGGTGCCAAGGTGGTTATCACCTCCTCCTCCGATGCCAAGCTGGCCCGCGCCGCCTCGCTGGGCGCCGATCTCACGGTGAATTACCGCAAGCACCCCGACTGGGCGGCGGTCATCACCGGCGAACTCGGCGCGCGACCCATCGCCAATGTCGTGGATACGGTAGGCCTGACGCAATTCGACGAGAATGCCGCCCTGCTGGGCGAGGGCGGGCAATTGTCGGCCATCGGCATGCTGGGTTCGGATTTCAGCTGGTCGCGGCAAGACCCGGGCGTGGCGCTGGCCCCCATCTCGGTGGGCAACCGCGAGGCGCATGAGGCGATGATTGCCTTCATCACCCGGCATGGCATCCGGCCGGTGGTCGATGTCGTCTATGACCTGGAGCGGATTCAGGATGCCTATCGCCATCTGGCCAGCGGCATGTTCTTCGGCAAGGTGGCCGTCAACCTGTGGTGAAACGCTGACGGCAAGTGGCTCTTAAAGGGGGGCTAAGGCGCGCTTAACGCCTTGCACCCGGCCGCCCCAGCGCGCAGTAAAGCGCCATGACCACCAGCCAAGCAATCCGCCCCCGCCGCAGCGCGCTCTATCTGCCCGCCTCCAACCCCAAGGCCATTGCCAAGGCGCGGACGCTGCCCGCCGACATCGTCATACTCGATCTGGAGGACGCGGTGGCGCCGGAGATGAAGGAGGCCGCGCGCGAGGCGGCGGTGGCGGCAGTGCGCGAAGGCGGCTTTGGCACCCGCGAGGTCGCCATCCGCGCCAATGGGCTGGATACGCCGTGGGGCGCCGAGGATCTGGCCGCCATCGCCCAATCGGGCGTGGATGCGGTGCTGGTGCCCAAGGTCTCCACCCCGCAGGACATTGCGGACTACAACGCGGCGCTGGCCGGCGCGCCACCCGCGCTGCAATTGTGGGCGATGATCGAGACCTGCGGCTCGGTGCTGCGGCTGGATGCGCTGGGGGAGATGGCCGCCTCCACCCGCCTGTCGCTGTGGGTGATGGGCACCAACGACCTGGCCAAGGAAATGCGCGCCCGCCTGCGCCCCGATCGTGGGCCGTTTCTGCCGATGCTGGGCATGGCGGTGGCCGCCGCCCGCGCCCATGGCCTCACCATCCTCGATGGCGTGTGCAATGAATTTCGCGACCTCGCGGTGTTTCAGACCGAAGCCAAGCAGGGGCTGCTTTATGGCTTTGACGGCAAGAGCCTGATTCACCCCGACCAGATCGAGCCGTGCAACGCGGTGTTCTCGCCCTCGAAGGCGGATCTGGCCTGGGCGGCGGGCGTCATCGCCGCTTTCGCCCTGCCGGAGAATGCCGGCAAGGGCGCCATCCGGGTGGATGGCAAGATGACCGAGTTGCTCCATCTGGAAGAGGCGCGCCGCATGGTGACGCTGGCCGAGATGATCGCCGGGGCGCCAAGGACCTAAGACAACCGGGGCCCAAGGCAACAGGGCCCACCGCAACAGCGGCGTAAGCCGGGGTTACGGCCCGATATAGCCGACGTTGACCTGCGGATCGGGCGAATCCGCCTTCCACCGCACTGAACCGAACGGCCGCTCCAGCCAGCGACGCACGCGGCGGCTGGTGCCTTCGATGCAAAAGCCGTCCACCGCGTGCAGCGCATCGTAATCGGATTGGGTATAGCGGTCGCGCATGCGCAGGTAGTCGCCCCAGGTCGGGCAGTGGTAGCGTTCGGTCCACGTCACCGGGTCGGCAATGTCGCGGGCGATGGACCAGTTGAACCCGCCGTTGCGGTGGCGCACCCCCTGTATCCGGAGCGCCACCTCGTAGAAGGTGCGGGCGTTGGCCGGGTCCACGGCATATTCCACCTCCACCACCACCGGGCCGGAACGCAGCGTGAGGGCCATTGCCACCTCCGGCTCGTTGCCCAGCACGGCGGCGGCGGTGTCGATATCCTCCTGACGCATCAGCGGCCACATCAGCCCCAGCAGCGCCGTCAACGCCGTCGCCACGCCAGAGGCCGCCAGCGCGAAGGAGACGCCCATGTGCCCGGCGACATTGCCCCACATCCACGAGCCCAGCGCGATGCCCCCGGTGAGTCCCGAGGAAAACAGCGACAGTGCCCGCGCCGTCACCCAGCGGGGCGAGGATAGCTGCACGCCGACATTGAGCAGCGAGACCGTCTGCATGTTGCACAGGCCGATGATGAAGAACGCCGCCGTCGACAGCAGCAATGTATGGCTGATCGACAGCACCAGCAGCGCGCAGCCCATCACGCAGGCCAGAATGCGCAACAGGACCTCGCCCGAGACCATCCGCTTGAACCGGCCCTGCACGATGGCCCCCACCACCGCGCCAATGCCGATGGCGCCAAGGTTCATGCCGAAAGTGGCGGCGCTGCCGTGCAGCAGGTCGCGGGCAATCAGCGGGCCCAGGGCGATATAGGTGAAACTGGCCAGCCCGAACACGACCGCCCGCAGCAGCACCGAGCGGATCGGCGTGGAATGCAGCGCATAGCGCAAGCCCGAGACGATCGCCCGGTCGATTCGCTCTGGCGGCAGGCGCGAGGGCACGTGCCGCCGCTGCCACAGGAAATAGACGATGCCGAGCGGCAGATAGGCCAGCGCATTGATCGCGAAGGCCGCCTTGGCCCCCGCGGCCAGCACGATAATGCCGCCCAGCGCCGGGCCAAAGCTGCGCGCCAGATTATAGCTGACCGAGCCGAGGTTGATGGCGGCCGGCAGATCCGCCTCGCTCACCTGCTCGCTGACCGAGGCCTGCCACGAGGGGCTGTAGACCGCCACGCCCACACCGATGAGAAAGCAGAACCCCAGCAGCACCCAGGGGTTGAGATAGCCGAGGAAGGCCAGCAGCGTCAGCACCGCACCCGAAGCCGAGGCGAAGCCCAGCCCGGCCATGGCGATTTTCCGCCGGTCGAACATGTCGGCGATGGCGCCGGCCGGCACCGCCACCAGAAACAGCGGCAGCATCAGCGCGGTTTGCACCAGCGCCACCATGCTGGGCTGGTTGGACAGGCGGGTCATCTCCCACGCCGCGCCGACGCCGAGAATCAGCTGCCCGAAGTTCGACAGCAGGCTGGCAGTCCAGATTCGGCGGAAGGTGGGCACGCGCAAAGGAGCGAAGGGCCCCGACGCGCCGACCGCTGCCCCGGATGCCGTGGGGCCGGATGTTGCCGATGCTGGCGAATTCTGCCCTGAAACTGGCGGCTCGGACGCTGCCGGCATTATGCCTCCTTATCACTGTTTCATCCAGCGTGTCGCCCCGCTGCGCGGCAAGGTCAAGCCATAGCCCCCGCCGCTCCCCCAGATTCGCGTTCGATCCCGGCGCCCTCACAGCCGGAAAATCAGCATCCTGCCGCCCGCATCGTGGCCAATCAGGCACATCATCGCGCGAATGGGCGAACTGGGGCTTGAACAATTTGGCACTCAGCGCCTAAAGGCGACAGATAGTCGTTTTTAAGCGACGACAGAAATTCGAGGATCAAGCGACATGAAACCCGGCACCCGTCTGAAAAGCGCCGTCTGCGATACAGAAGTGATGGTCATCCGCGCTGGCGCGGGCACAATCGAATGCGGCGGCACCGCCATGGCCGAGGACCGGCCGGCCGAGGCGCCCGCCCTCTCCGCCGATTTTTCCGGCGGCACACTGATGGGCAAGCGCTATGTCGACGCCGGCGGCCAGTATGAACTGCTCTGCGTGAAGCCGGGCAAGGGTTCGCTGGCGGTGGATGGCGTGGCGCTGGCCACCAAGGACGCCAAGCCCCTGCCCGCTTCGGACTGACGGCAACCCCGCCGGCGCGGCCTGGCCGCCCCGGCGCAACCGGCGCCGGCGCATGGCCTAACAATCGGCTATCCGGCGCAGCCTATCCCGCCCTCTTCGCACACGGCCCAAGCCCCATGAACATCGCACTCCTTCTGGAAATGGCGGCCGATGCCGCACCCGACCGCATTGCCCTGGTCTGCGACGGCAAGCGCTGGAGCTATGGCGAGCTGCTGGCCGCAGCGCGCGGGGCGGTGGAGGAAATCCGCAGCAGTGGCGCCACCCATGTCGCCCTGCTGGACGAATCGAGCGAGGCGGCGGTTATCGGGCTGATCGGCGCGGTGCTGGCTGGTGTGCCCTATTGCCCGTTGAACTATCGCCTGGCCGATACCGATCTGGCCGCGCTGCTGGGCCGCGTTGCCCCGGCGCTGGTGGTGGGCGATGCCGAGCGGGTGGCCAGGATCGCCGGCGACCATGGCCACACCGTGTTCGCCCGCGCCGATTTCGTCGCCCGCGCGCAAGGCGCCGCCGTGCCGGAGGATGCCAGCTATGACGCCGGCGAGGGCATTGCCATCCAGCTGTTCACCAGCGGCACCACGGCCGCGCCCAAGGCGGCTATCCTGCGCCACTCGAACCTGCTCGGCTATATTCTCGGCACGGTGGAATTTGCCGCGGCGGACGAGGACGACGCCGCGCTGGTGGTGGTGCCGCCCTATCACATCGCCGGCATTTCGGCGCTGCTCTCCTCGATCTACGCACTGCGCCGCATCGTCATGCTGCCCGCCTTCTCGCCCGAGGGCTGGCGGAGTTTGGTGGAGAGCGAGAAGATCACCAACGCCTTTGTCGTGCCCACCATGCTCGGCCGCATTATCGAGGCTTTCGAGAAGGCGCCCGACACCGACGTGTCGAGCTTGCGGGCCATCGCCTATGGCGGCGGCAAGATGCCGCTGGAGGTGATCCAGAAGGCGCTCGACCGCTTCCCCACCACCGGCTTCACCAATGCCTATGGCCTCACGGAAACCAGCTCGACCATCGCCCTGCTGGGCCCGGATGAGCACCGCGCCGCGCTGGCATCGGATGATCCGAAGATCCGCGCGCGCCTCACCTCGCTGGGCAAGGCCATTCCCACCGTGGAAATCGAGATCCGCGACGAGGATGGCAAGGTTCTGCCCACCGGCGAGGCCGGCGAGATCTACGTGCGCGGCGATCAGGTCTCTGGCGAATACAAGGAAAAGAGCGCGCTGGACGCCGCGGGCTGGTTCCCCACCCGAGATGCCGGCTTCATCGACGAGGACGGCTACATCTTCCTCTCCGGCCGGGCCGACGACGTGATCGTGCGCGGCGGCGAGAATATCTCGCCCGGCGAGATTGAGGACGTGCTGCTCACCCACCCGGCCATTGCCGATGCCTGCGCCTGCGCGGTGCCATCGGTGGAATGGGGCGAGGGCGTGGGTATCGCCGTGGTGCTGCGCCCCGGCGCCGAGCAACCCAGCGAGGCCGAGCTGAAGGAACTGATCCGCGCCCGCCTGCGCTCCAGCCGCGTGCCGGACAAGGTGGCCGTCGTGCCCGAGCTGCCCTATAACGAAATGGGCAAGCTGCTGCGTCGGCAGGTCAAGGTCATTCTTGCCGATTGACGCCAACCGGGCTGGCGCGAGCCGGACTTGGGTGAGCGGGACTGGGGCCTGCCAGGCCCAGGCTGGGCAGAATGGCGCGGCAAACCGCGAGGCGGCGCACGCCATCCCCTTGGCGGCGCAGGCCCAGGCATGGTTGACCGACTTCGCCGGTGAAACGACATCCCCCGCTCTTGCTGCCCTTTCGGCCGCGCAATTGCTGGGCGAGAGGGCGGCGCTGAACCGGTTTCGCATCCCGGGCCTGGTCTCGGCGGGCGGCGGCTGCCGGCTCTATCGCGCCGGCGATGGCTGGATAGCCCTGAACCTCGCCCGGCCGGACGACATCGCGCTGTTGCCCGCCCTGTTTGGCGATGCGGAGCTGGCCGATGCCCCCCTATTTGCCGCTTCTCCCGCGCTATCCGCTCAGATTGCCCGCGCGCGGGTCGCGCCGCTGGTGGCGCGGGGACGCGATCTGGGCCTCGCCATCGCCAGCACCGGGGAGGCGGCCCCCGCCGCCGTTGCCCTGCTGGCGGAGGGCGCTGTCCTTGCCCCCTCGGCGGCACCGCTGGTGCTGGACCTCTCCGCCCTGTGGGCCGGGCCGCTGGCCGGGCACTTGCTGTGGATGGCAGGTGCGCGCGTGGTGAAGGTGGAAAGCCCGCGCCGGCCAGATACCATGCGCGAGGGCGACCCGGCGCTGTTCGCCCGGCTCAATCAGGGAAAGGCCGGCGTCGCGCTGGATGCCACCACGCCCGACGGTCGCGCCGCCCTGCTGGCGCTGATCGCCCGGGCCGATATCGTCATCGAGGCTGCCCGCCCCCGGGCGCTGGCCCAACTGGGCGTGGATGCCCCGGCGCTGGTGCGGCAGCGGCTGGGCAAGCCGCTGGTGTGGCTGACCATCACCGGCCATGGGGCACATGGTGAGCCAGCCGGCTGGGTCGGCTTTGGCGATGATTGCGCCGTGGCGGGTGGCCTCACCGACGCCCTGATCGCCGCCACCGGTCAGCCGGGGTTCGTTGGTGATGCTCTCGCCGATCCGCTCACCGGCATCCGCGCCGCAGGAGAGGCGTGGCGGGCGTGGCGCAAGGGGCGCTCTTGCCGCATTGGCCTGGCGATGAGCGGAGTGGTGGCCGAGGCGCTCGCCGCCGGAAGGGCCGAAGCGCCGCAGCGCCTTGCCGACAACCTTGTCGCATGGGGCCAAGCCGCCGGGCGACCCTTCGCCCCCTCGGAAGCTGACGCCGGACCCCGCGCGATCACCGCCGCGCTCGCCCCTTTCGGCGCCGATACCGCTGACTGGCTGGAGCCTTTGGCCCGGCGAGGCGGCGGCGCGAGTCAGCCATGCTGATCAGGGGCGCGCAAATCTGGGCTGCCGATTCCGCCGCCGCGCAAGATGTCCGCCTGTCGGGCGGCACCATCGCCGCCATCGGGCGGTTGCCCCCGCTGCCCGGTGAGACGGTGCTGGAGGCTCAGGGCGGCCTGTTGCTGCCGGGCCTGCACGATCACCACATCCATTTGCCGGCGCTGGCCGCCCGCCGTGCCTCGCTGGTCTGCGGGCCGCCCGCGGTCACCTCGGAGGAAACACTCGCCGCCGCCCTTGCCGCCGCCCCGGGCCAAGGCTGGATTCGCGGCATTCTCTATCACGAAAGCGTGATGGGCCTGCCGGATGCCGCCGCGCTCGACCGGCTGATGCCGGACCGGCCCTTGCGCATGCAGCATCGCTCGGGGCGGATGTGGCTGCTGAACAGCCCGGCGCTGGCGCTGTTGCTGTCGGGCGCCGAGCCCCATCCCGGCCTGAAACGCGAGGGGGGCCGCTTCACCGGCCACCTGTTCGATGCCGATGGCTGGCTGCGCGCCGCCCTCGCCAGCCAGCCGCCGCCGCTGGGCGAAATCTCGCGCGAGCTGGCGGCCTGTGGCATCACCGGCATAACCGAAATGTCGCCCGGCAATGATGCCGCCACGGCCGCCTATTTCGGCGCGGAGATCGCCTCGGGCGCATTGGCCCAGCGCTGCCTGCTGGCCGGCACGCTGGCGCTGGCGGAGGCACCGCAGGCGGGCTGGCGCCTTGGCCCCGCCAAGCTGCATCTCCACGAGGCCGCGCTGCCCGATTTTGACGCCACGGTGCGGTTCGTCGCGCAGGCCCACGCGCAGGGCCGGGCTCTGGCCAGCCACTGCACCACGGAGACCGAACTGGTCTTCACCCTCGCCGCGCTGGAGGCGGCAGGCGCCGCGCCCGGAGCCGCAATGGGCGATCGCGTCGAACACGCGGGCATCGCGCCCGACCATCTGATTGCCGAAGTCGCGCGGCTAAAACTCGCCGTCGTCAGCCAGCCGCATTTCATTGCCGAACGCGGCGACCAATATCGCACCGATGTCGACCCCGCCGACAGGGCGGCGCTCTATCGCCTGCGCGCTTTCCTCGAAGCCGAGGTGCCACTGGCGGCGGGCAGCGATGCCCCGTTCGGCAGCGGCGACCCCTGGGCCGGCATGCGCGCCGCTGTCAGCCGCGCCACGGCATCAGGCGCCATTTTGGGGGCGGAAGAGGCACTTGCCCCCGAACAGGCACTGGCGCTCTATCTGGCGGACCCTGAGCGGCTCGGGCGGCAGCGCCGCCTCGCCCCCGGGGAGGCCGCCGACCTGTGCCTGCTGGCCCGCCCATGGGCGGAGGCCCGCGGCCGCTTGTCAGCCGGCGATGTCCGCGCCACGCTCGTCGCCGGGCGCGTCGTCTTTCAGCGCGTCGACGAGCCCCCAGCCGAGCGCCACCCGGGCTGAGATCCGCCGGCCAGACAGGATCATCAGCGCCGCCCGCTGCCGTCCGATGCGGCGCGACACCGAAACGCAGCCGCCCGCCCCCGGCAACAGCCCCATCGCCAGCTCCGGCAAGGCGAACCACGCGCGGGGGCTGGCGGTGATCCGCCGGGCGAACGCCGCCATCTCCAGCCCCGCGCCCACGCAGGGCCCCTGCACATGCACCTCCAGCCGGTCGCCCACGCGCGCGATCATCCGCGCGGGCAAGGTGCGGCGGCGGATGCCATGGGCGACGGCGGGATCGCGGGTGGTGCCGAATTCGGCCAGATCGGCCCCCAGCGAGAACACCCGCCCCCGCGCCGCCAGCCGCACCACGCGGATTGCCGGATCGAGCGCAACCATGGCGAAGGCATCATGCAGCGCGTCGCGCAAGGGGCGGTCGATGGCATTGCCGGCCTCCGGGCGGTCGAGCGCCAGGCTCAGCCCATCACCCACGCGCGCCACCGCCAATTGGCCGGGCGGTGGAAGGCCCTCGCTCGGCACCGCGCTCCGTCCCGCCAGCCAGCGGCGATGCCCCTCGCTACCTTGCAACACGCCATAGGCCAGCGATTCGGTCAGCAGCGCCTGCTCCACCCCCATGCCGGGCAGGGCGCGCAGCAATTCGACGACGACGCTGGCCGCCACGGGCTGCGCCAGCACCTGTGCCACCAGCCCCGGCAGGCCGACCGGCGGCTCCACCACCGTATCCAGCAAGGGCGCCAGCGGATGCGCGGCGTCGCCCAGCCCGATCACCGGGCAGGGCGGCAGCGTCACCACATCGGGCCAATCGCGCGTGGCATCCAGATCGATCAGGGCCAGCGGGCCATCATGGGGCGCCTCGCCCAGCCACAGCCGGCGCGCGTCGAGCAGATGGGGATGCCCCGCCATCCGTCTCACCGCCGCAGCGTGCCCGGCTTGACCTTTCGGCACAGCAGGAAGGGCAGTGGCGCCAGAGCCAGCATCGCCCAGGACAGCAGGTGAAAATTATCCACATAGGCGACCATCGCCGCCTGACGGGTCACCTCGCCATCCAGCATCGCCGCCACGCCCGCGCCGGCGCCCAGCCCCATGGCGGCGAGCCCCGACAGGTCCGCACCTGGCAGGGAGTTGGCCGAAACATGCGCGGCCAGATCGGAATGGGCCACCTGGCCGGTGCGGGCCAGCATGGTGACGATAAACGAGATGCCGAAAGATCCGCCCATCGACCGGAAAAGCCCCAGCAGGCTCGACCCATCGGTGCGCAATTCCGTGGGCAGGGTGCCGAACGACGACAGATTGATCGGCGTGAAGATCAGCCCCATCGCCAACCCCTGCACCACGCTGGCGATGATGATCGGCCCAAAGCCCATATCGAGTGTCCAATGCGACATCAGCAGCATCGCGCCGGATACTATGACAAAGCCCCCGGCGATCATCACGCGAAAATCCATCCGTTTGAGCAGCCAGTTCATGTACAGCATGTTCAGGGCCAGACCGAACCCGCGCGGTGCCATCAGCAGCCCGGTGGTCATCACGGGATACCCTAGCACCTGCTGATAAAACGAGGGCAGTATGGCCGACAAGGCGACATTGCTGATGCCCAGGGCCGCCATGAACACCATGCCGGCGACGAAATTGGGGTTGGCGAACAACTCGCGGCGGAACAGCGGCGAGGGCGAGGAGATGGTGCGCACCAGAAACATCCACAGGCACGAGGCCGCCACCACGCACTCGATGATGATCTCCCAGCTGTTGAACCAGTCGCGCTCCTGCCCGCGATCCAGCGCCAGCTGCAAGGCGCTGAGCCCCAGCGCGATGAGCGCGAAGCCGTAGCGGTCGAGCTTGCGACTGACCAGCGGGCGCGAGGGCAGCAGCCACCACAGGACGCCCAGCGCGGGGATGCCAAGCGGCAGGTTCATGTAAAACACCCAGCGCCAGTTGAGCTGATCGGTGAGAAAGCCGCCAATGAACGGGCCGCTGATCGGCGCAATCATCGCCACACCACCCCACAGCGACATTGCGCTGGCCTGTTTGGAGGGCGGGTTGATGTCGAACAGCACCGTTTGCGACAATGGCCCCATCAGCGCCGCAGCAGCGCCCTGCAGCAGGCGGAATGCCACCATCTCGGGCAGCGTGGTTGATGCCCCGCACAGCGCCGAGGCCACCAGAAACCCGATCGTCGCCCCCAGGAAAATCCGCCGCGAGCCGAATGTGTCGGACAGCCAGCCGGCAATCGGCGTTACCAGCCCCGCCGCCAGAATGAAGCTGGTGAGCACCCAGCTGATGCTATCCGACGAGGCGCCCAGCGCCGCCTGCATGTGCGGCACGGCGACGTTGGCCACGGTGGCATCAAGGAACTGGCACACCGAGACGATGGTGATCGCCCAGATCAGCGCCTTGCGGGTGCGCACCGGCAGGGCGGCAACATCCGCCAGCGCCGCTGCCGACGCGGGGTCGACAGCCGGCGCGGAGCTGGCAGCCGTTGCGCCGCCTTCTGCGCCAGCCACCTTACCGGCCCGTATCGACGACGACGTGGGTGGAAAGGCCGGCGATCAGCTCGCGCGTGGGTTTTTGGTCTATGGCGATGCGCACGGGCACGCGCTGGGTCACCTTCACCCAGTTGCCGCTGGCGTTTTGCGCCGGCAACAGCGAAAATTCCGAGCCCGTGCCCGCGCCGATGCTGACGACATGGCCGGTCAACTGCATGTCGGGATAGGCGTCGAAACTCAATGTGGCCTTCTGCCCCAGCCGCATTTTGGCCAGGTCGGTTTCCTTGTAATTGGCCTCGACCCAATTGTCCTCGTTCGCCACGATGGTCAGCGCCGGCACGCCGGAAAATTCGTAGGCGCCGGGCAGCAGGCGCGAGGTCTGGCTGACCTTGCCGGCGATGGGCGCGCGCACCACGGTGCGGGCCAGATCCAGTTCGGCGCGCTGCCTTTGCGCCAGCGCCGCCAGCACGGCCGGGTTTTGCCCGGGCGCCACCGGGGCGGAGGCCAGCGCCGCCTCCGCCTTGCCCTGCGCCGAGACCATGTCGGCCAGCTTGTTGCGGGCATCGTTGAGATCGTGCTCGGCCTGCTGCAGCCGCGCCCTGGTGGCAAAGCCGCGCGCCATCAGGGCAGACTGCCGCTCATATTCCGCCTGGTAAAAGGCCACGCCCTGGCGCGCGCCCTCGATATCGGCACCGGTGGCCTGCAATTCGGTCTGCATGCCGATCACCCGCACCTGCGCCGCGGCAACGGCGGCATTGGCCTGCGCCAGCGCGATGCGAAACGGCTCCGGATCGATGCGGAACAGCACGTCGCCGGGCTTCACCTGCTGGTTTTCGCGCACGTCCACCGATACCGCCGTGCCGGTCACCTGCGGGCTCACCGAAATCTTGTCTTGCCGCACATAGGCGTTGTCGGTGGTGAGGTAGCGCAGATCGGCCACGTAATAGATCACCGCGCCGCCCACCATCACCACCGGCACCGAAAGCATCAGCGCGATATGCCGCATGCGGGTCGACAGGCCCTCGCGCGGGGGCACGACCGGAACCGCGCCAGCGTCGGCCATCGCCTCGGCCCGAGGGAAAGGGTCGCCTTCAGACATGCGGGCCATCCTCGGCGACCGGCAGGGCTTCCTCAGCGGAAAGACAGGCCGGCACCCCCGGCACCCTGCGCGAGAGATTGCCGCGTATGCGATCCAGCATCACCATCAGGGCGTCGCGTGAAGGCTCGTCGATGCCCTCCAGCGCCAGCTCGAATGTCTCGCGGGCAAAGGGCTGCAGCGTGGTCAACAAGGCATGCCCCTTCGGCGTGATATGCAGGCGCCAGGCCCGGCGGTCAGCGGGGTCGGCGCGGCGTTCCACCAGCTCGGCATCCTGCAGGCGGTCGATCATGCGGCCCAGCGTGATGGGCTCCACCTCCAGCATTTCGGCCAGACCGCCCTGGTTAATCCCCTCGTTGCGGTTGAGCAGGCTGAGCACCTGCCACTGGGGACGCGTGACGCCAATGCCGCGCGCGCGCTCGTCAAACGAGCGGCGCAGCAGGCGTGCCACTTGCGCGATCATCGCACCTATGTTGTCATCACTCATGCCCGGCGAATAGTAGCAATGCTGACTATGTTCCAGACTAATTTAGCACTTGCTGCTAATAATCCCGCGGCTACCCTTCGGAAAAATCGGGAGAGTGCTGATGACCGCCGCCAAACCAAGCCGCATAAAAGACAGCATCGGCCTGCCTTTCACCCTATTCCGCGGACGCGACAGCGAGGATCTCACCGAGGCGGAGGCGATGCATGACGCACCCACGCCGGACCATGACTCGCCGGATGCGCAGCGCGTTGCCGCACAGGTGGCGCAGGCCATGGAGGGGGGCCTGCTGGAGGGGAGCAAGGTACGCCTCCTGTTCTCGCGGCCGGGCATGTCGCTCGGCTATGCCTGGTTCAAGAGCGGCTTTCCGCTGCCCCGCCACAGCCACAACGCCGATTGCCTCTATTTCATCGTCGGCGGCTCGCTGCGCATCGGCACGGAGGAACTGGGGCCCGGCGACGGCTTCTTCGTGGGGGCGGACGTCCCCTATGCCTACGTGCCCGGCGAGAACGGCGTGGAGGTGCTGGAATTCCGCACTGCCGACAAATTCGACATCAAGGTGCTGGCCAACAACCCGGCGTGGTGGGACGGCGCGCTGCAACGCCTGGCCGACGAGCGCCCCAAATGGGCGGCGCAGGATACGCCCCCATCAGGGATCAGCCTGGCTCCGTCCTGAGACGGATCAGACGGCGAGGGCTTTCACTTCGTCGAGCACCCGTTCGGCGTGCTCCTTTCGGCAGATCAGCAGGTCGGGCATGTAGGTGTCGCGCTGGTTGTAGACGAGCGGGCTGCCGTCGATACGGCTGCAGTGCAGGCCATGGGCCAGCGCCACGGCGACGGGGGCGCAACTGTCCCACTCGTATTGGCCGCCCGAGTGCAGGTAAATGTCGGCCTCGCCGAGGATGATGGCCATGGCTTTCGCCCCGGCGCTGCCCATCGGCACCAGCTCGGCGCCCAGCGTCTCGGCCACGGCGACCGCTTCCCTGGCCGGGCGGGTGCGGCTGACCACCATGCGCAGGGTGGCCGGCGCGGGCGGAACAACCACGGGCGCGTCCGAGCGCAGCACCAGCCCACGGCCGTCATCCGCCCCCGGCAGCGCCACCGCGCCCAGCACGGGCACGCCATCCACCGCGAGGCCGACATGCACCGCCCAGTCGGCGCGGTTCTCGCCATATTCGCGGGTGCCATCCACCGGGTCGACGATCCACACGCGGGCTTCGCTCAGCCGCGCCTCGTTGTCCTTCTCCTCCTCGGAGAGCAATCCGTCCTCGGGCCGCTGTTCGCGCAGGGCATGGCACAGGAACTCGTTGGCGCAGGCATCCCCCGCCTTGCCCAGCGCCTTCAGACTCAGCACACCAGACGCGCGCACCTCCTTGAGCAGTCGACCAGCGACTTCGGCCAGATGCGCGGCGAGGTCGCCGTCGGTATAGTCGCTCATATCGTCGGCATCCAATAGTTGCCCAGCAGCTGGTTGACGATCAGCTCGGCGGCATCGTCGGCATCCATGCGGGTGGTGTCGATGCGCAGCTCGGGGGCTTGCGGCGCCTCATAGGGGCTGTCGATACCGGTGAAGTTCTTCAGCTCGCCGCTCCGCGCCTTCTTGTAAAGGCCCTTCACGTCGCGAGCCTCGGCCACCTCCAGCGGCGTGTCGATGAACACCTCGACGAACTCGCCCGCCGGCAGCATGGCGCGCACCATGTCGCGGTCGGCGCGGAACGGGCTGATGAAGGCGGTGATGACGATGAGGCCGGCGTCGGTCATCAGCTTGGCCACCTCGCCCACGCGGCGGATGTTCTCGATACGGTCGGCCTCGGTGAAGCCCAGATCCTTGTTCAGGCCATGGCGCACATTGTCGCCATCCAGCAGGAAGGAGTGCTTGCCCATCGAGTGCAGCTTCTTCTCGACGAGGTTGGCGATGGTCGACTTGCCCGAGCCGGAAAGCCCGGTGAACCACAGCACGGCGGGCTTCTGGTTCTTCAGCTCGGCATGGGCCTCGCGGCTGATATCCAGCGCCTGCCAATGCACGTTCTGGGCGCGGCGAAGGCTGAAGTGCAGCATGCCGGCGCCCACCGTGGCATTGGTCATCTTGTCGATCAGGATGAAGCCGCCCAAGGTGCGGTTGTCGGCATAGGGCTCGAAGACGATCGCCTTGTCGGTGGCGATCTGCGCGACGCCGATGGCGTTCAGCTCCAGCGTCTTGACCGCGATGTGCTCCATCGTGTTGACGTTGGCCGCATATTTCGGCGCCTGCACCGTGGCCGAGACCATCTGCGTGGCGCACTTCAGCCAATAGGCGCGGCCCACGATCAGGGGCTCGTCCGCCAGCCACACCAGCGTCGTCTCGAACTGGTCGGCGGCTTGCGGCGGATTGTCGGCGGTGGCGATAACGTCCCCGCGCGAGCAATCGACCTCGTCGGCCAGGGTCAGCGTGACCGACTGGCCGGCCGAGGCTTCGTCCAGGTCGCCGTCAAAGGTGACGATCCGCGCCACCGTGCTGGTCTTGCCGCTGGGCAGCACCCGCACCGCATCGCCCGGCTTGACGCTGCCGGTGGCGATGAGGCCGGAGAAGCCGCGGAAGTCGAGATTGGGGCGGTTCACCCACTGCACCGGCATGCGCAGCGGCTTGGCGGCGTCTTCCGACGTGCGCACTTCCACCTCTTCCAGATGCTCGATCAGCGTCTTCCCGTAGTATTGGGGGCCGGCATACCACGGCGTATTGGCCGACAGGGTAGTGATATTGTCGCCCTTGAAGCCGGAGATCGGCAGGGCGGTGAAGCCCTCGATGCCGATGCTTTTGGCGAACTCGGTGTAATCCGCGACGATCTCGTCGAACCGGCTCTGGCTGTAATCCACCAGATCCATCTTGTTCACCGCCAGCACGATGTTCCGGATGCCGATCAGGTGGCACAGATAGGAGTGCCGCCGCGTCTGCACCAGCACGCCCTTGCGCGCGTCGATCAGGATGACGGCGAGATCGGCGGTGGAGGCGCCGGTGATCATGTTGCGCGTGTACTGCTCATGCCCCGGGCAATCGGCGACGATGAACTTGCGCTTCTCGGTGTTGAAGAAGCGATAGGCGACATCGATGGTGATGCCCTGCTCGCGCTCTGCGGCCAGACCATCGACCAGCAGGGCAAAGTCGATCTCCTGCCCTTGCGTGCCTTGCTTTTTGCTGTCGGCCGTCAGCGCGTCGAGCTGGTCCTCGAAGATCATCTTGCTGTCGTAAAGCATCCGGCCGATCAGCGTCGACTTGCCATCATCCACACTGCCGCAGGTGATGAAGCGCAGCATGGTCTTGTGCTGGTGGCTTTCCAGATAGGCGTCGATGTCCGAGGCGATCAGCTCGTCGACGACGTATACGGGCTCGTTAGGGGTGGTGTCGGCCATCAGAAATACCCCTGCTGCTTTTTAACTTCCATGCCGGCGCCGCCCGCATCCTTGTCGATGGCGCGGCCCTGCCGCTCGCTGGTGGTGGTCAGCAGCGTTTCCTGAATGACCTCGGGCAGGGTCTTTGCCGTGCTCTCCACCGCTCCGGTCAAGGGATAGCAGCCCAATGTGCGGAAGCGGATCGAGCGTTCGACCGGAACCTCGCCGGGCTTCAGCGGAAAGCGGTCGTCATCGACCATCAGCAGCATGCCGTCGCGCTCCACCGTGGGGCGCTCGTCGGCGAAATAGAGCGGCACGATGGGGATGTCGTTCAGATGGATGTACTGCCACACATCCAGCTCCGTCCAGTTGCTGATCGGAAACACGCGGATGCTCTCGCCCTTGGCGACCCGTCCATTATACAGGTTCCACAGTTCCGGCCGCTGGTTGCGCGGGTCCCAGGTGTGCTGGGGCGTGCGGAACGAGAAGATACGCTCCTTGGCCCGGCTGGCCTCCTCGTCGCGCCGTCCGCCGCCGAAGGCTGCATCATAGCCACCGAGATCCAGCGCCTGCTTGAGCCCCTCGGTGCTCATCACCTGGGCGTGGACCGTGGGGCCGGAGGCGATCGGGTTGATACC
>CAIXXP010000156.1 GCA_903923465.1 uncultured Sphingomonadales bacterium
CCCAACCCTCCTTAATTCACAACCTCAAATCTGTGCCATAAGTGCTGACGGGGGACAATCCACCCTGCAAATCAACAACAGCGGCGCGCGCGTGCTCTCCAACAAGGAGAGTGACAGCAGCAATGAGGATGATGCCGCCGCGCAGCCGGGCGATACCGACAGGTTCCTGAAAACCCAGGTCGAAATCCTCAAGAGCCACGGCATGGCCGTGCGCGTCGCCCAGAAGCTGAAGCTGTTCACCGACCCGCATTTCTTCGAGGCGGAGGGTGCCGCTCCTCCCACGGCCAACCGCACGCCGCTGCAACTGCGCAACGAGGTGCAGGGGCTGCTCGGCAAGAACCTGACGGTCGACCTGCCGCACGATTCGCGCATTGTCACGATTTCCTTCGTCAGCGCCGATCCGCAGATCTCGGCGAACATCGCCAATGCCTATGCGACGGAATTCATTCAGGCGAACCTGCAGCGCCGGTTCGACAGCTCGGCCTATGCGCGCGATTTCATCTCCAACCAGTTGGCGGAGGTCAAGCAGCGGCTGGAGGAATCCGAGATCGCGCTGAACAACTACTCGCGCTCGGCCGGGCTGATCCGTACCGACACCACCTCGGGCGGCGAAAACAAGGATTCCCATCAGGGGACCATGTCGGTCACGACGACCAGCCTGTTCCAGCTGAACCAGGCCGCCAACGAGGCGATGGCCAAGCGCATCGCCGCCGAGGGCCACTGGAACCAGGTCAACAGCGGCCCGCTTCTGTCCTCGCAGGAGGTGGTGACGAACCCGACGATGCAGCAATTGCTGACGCAGAAGGCCATCGCCGAGGGCGAGCTTGAGCAGGAGCGCTCGCGCCACTTCGACGATTACCCCACGGTGAAGGCCAAGCAGCAGCAGGTGGCCGCGCTTAATCACCAGGTCCAGATGGCGGCGACCAACATCCGTAACTCGGTTCGTTCCGATTATGACTCCGCGCAACGTTCGGAACGCGACCTGATGCGCCAGGTGGCCCTGCTGAAGAACGAGACGCTGTCCGAGCAGGACCGCGACGTGAAATACAATCTGCTCGCCCGCGAGGTCGATTCCAACCGAGCCGTGTATGATGGGCTGCTGCAGCGCTTCAAGGATCTGAACGCCTCGGCCGGCATCAGCATCAGCAACATCTCCATCATCGACACCGCCGACGTGCCACTGCGGCCAACCTCGCCGAACGTACCGATCAACCTGTTGGTCGGCTTGGCGATCGGCTTGGTGCTGGCGGCGGGCACGGTGCTGATCAAGGATTACTTCGACGACTCGATCCGCGTGCCGGAGGACATCGAGGCCAAGCTCAACCTATCGCTGCTGGGTGTCATTCCCAAGTCTTCGGGCGGCAACCCCATCGACGAGTTGGGCGATCCGAAGTCGGGCCTCACCGAAGCCTACAACTCGCTGCGTGGCGCCCTGCTCTATGCCAAGTCGGAGGGCCTTCCCCCGACGCTGCTGGTCACTAGCGCCCAGGCATTGGAAGGCAAGACGACCACGTCCTACGCCATCGCCCTGGGCCTGGCCCGCATCGGCAAGCGCGTGTTGCTGATCGACGCCGACATGCGCCGCCCCAGCCTTCACCGCCTGATCGACAGCGACAACGACCGCGGCTTCTCGAACCTGCTCACCTCGCTCGATTCGATTACCAGCGCGGCGCTGCCCGGCGGTGCGGAGAACCTGTGGATCGTCACCTCCGGCCCGATTCCGCCCAGCCCGACCGAGCTGCTGGCCAGCGGGCGGCTGAAGTCCCTGCTGCAGGAAGGCACGGAGCACTTCGACGTGGTGGTTATCGACAGTCCGCCGGTGCTGGGTCTGGCCGACGCGCCGCTGATGTCGGCGCTGGTGGGTGGTGTGGTCTTCGTGGTCGAGGCTGACCGCAGCCGCCACGGCTCGCTGCGCTCGGCGCTGCGCCGTATCGTGGCGATGCGCGCCGTGCTGCTCGGCTCGGTGCTCACCAAGTTCGATCCGTTCAAGCGCAACAACCGCTACTACTCGTCCTATTATGGCTATGAGTATTACCAGTATCAGTACAGCTACGAGACGCCCAAGCGCAGCTGAGGCCGGAACGGGTTCGGGCACAGCTTCGGGGCAGGGGAGAGGTCAAGATGCGCGCCGCCAGACCCACGACCGGCACCGCCGGCGAGGACCGCAAGGGCGGCTGGGGCTTCCGCGTCGCGCTGCTGCTCGCGTGCCTGATCTACGCCTTCGCGGCGGTGGGCAGCGGGCTTGACCGCCTGACGGCCTACAAGTCCGACCCGGCGACCGAGGTGCCGGAGCCGTTCGCCGGCCGGGCGCTGCAGGCGCGTGTGTGGTACGCGATGGCGCAAGAGAACTGGAATGGCGCTGTCAGCACGGCCACGGCGCTGGTCGCGCGTGATCCGGTGGAACCCAATGCCACCGCCCTGCTCGGCGCCGCGCGCGAGGGCCAGGGAGATGCCGCCGGCGCTGACGCCGCTTTTCGCGTGGCCGCGCAAATGGGCGGGCGGGTAGAGCTGACCCAACGCTACTGGGCCAAAAGGGCCGAGGCGGATGGCGACCTGACGGCCGCATCGGCCCATGTCGACGCCTTGCTGCGCCAGCGCCCGGGCCTGCTGTCCGATCGCGAGCTGCTCGATCCCGTGGAGCGCAATGATAAAGGGCAGCAGGCGCTGGCCGCCCGCCTTGCCTCCGGGTCCGACTGGCTCTCGGCCTATTTGTCCGATGTATGGGATGCGCCGAAAGACGTTCTTACGCTGCGCGCGCAGGTGCTCGGCCGGGCCTCACAGTTCGGCGTGGTGGGCGGCTGCGACGCCGCGGCGAAATTCGCCCGGCGCATGGTGGAATTGAACGAGGCGCATATCGCCGCGCAAGTCTGGCGCGAGCATTGTCCGCGGGCTGGCACCGGGCTGGTCAGCGACGGCAACTTCACCGCCGCCACCTTCTCCGACAACGCCGCTTTCACCTCCGTCGTGTCGCCGTTCGACTGGCAGATGCCCAACAACAGCGATGTGGATACATCATTCACCCCCGCCCCGGGGGCGGGCCGCTGGCTCACCGTCAACACCTCCGCGCCATACACAAGGGTGGTGGCCAGCCAGCTGGTGGTGGCGCCGGCGGGCACCTATCGCCTCAGCTGGGCATCGCAGGGGCACACGACCGCCGACACGCCGATGATCATGGCCTCGCTGGATTGCGGCGTGGCCAGCGGCACGTGGCTGCCGGCCACGCTTGATTCAACGTCCGCATCGGGCACGCAACGCTGGCACGCGGATGCCATCCTTGATGATTCCTGCGTCGGCAAGGCGCTCACTTTCGCGGTGCGCCCCGGTGTGGAAGCGGGCGCCGGCGTGCGCGGCGGCGTGGTTTCCCTGGGGGCGGTCCGGCTGGAGCCGCTGACCAGGCCCTGAAGCGCCTGCCGGGAAACCGTGCGGTTCGATGAAAGATGGACGCGACGGGGCGGGGGCGCTAACCGGGCGCGGTCATGACCACCGCTCCCTTCCAGTCGCGCCGCACCTTTGCCATCATCTCGCACCCCGATGCGGGCAAGACCACGCTGACCGAAAAGCTGCTGCTGCAAGGCGGCGCCATCCACCTGGCCGGTGAGGTCAAGGCGCGCGGACAGGCCCGCCGCGCCCGGTCGGACTGGATGAAGATCGAGCAGCAGCGCGGCATCTCGGTCACCTCCAGCGTGATGACCTTCGCCCGCGCCTTTGACGGGCTGGGGCAGATCACCTTCAACCTGCTGGACACGCCGGGCCACGAGGATTTCAGCGAGGACACCTATCGCACCCTCACCGCCGTCGATTCCGCCATCATGGTCATCGACGCGGCCAAGGGCATCGAGCCGCAGACGCGCAAGCTGTTCGAAGTGTGCCGCATGCGCAATGTGCCGATCATCACCTTCATCAACAAGGTGGACCGCGAGGGCCGTCCCGTATTCGAGATCCTCGACGAGGTGGCCGACGCGCTGGCGCTCGATGTTTCCCCGCAAAGCTGGCCGGTGGGCATGGGCGGGCAATTCGAGGGCGTGCTGGAGCTGGCCACCGGCCGCGTCTCCCGGCCGGAAGGCGACAGCCGCGAGTTCCTCGGCAAGGTCGACGAAAACGCCACCCTGCCGCAAGAGGTGGCCGACGAGGTGGAACTGGCCGCCGCCGGCTATCCTGAATTCGACCTCGAAGCCTACCGCCATGGCGACCTGACCCCGGTTTATTTCGGCTCGGCGCTGAAGGGCTTCGGCGTGGCCGAGCTGATCGAGGCGATTGCCCGCCTCGCCCCGCCGCCGCGCCCGCAACCCTGCGGATTCGTCGGGGACGAGACGCGCAGCGAGATCAGCCCCGACAATGCCGAGGTGACCGGCTTCATCTTCAAGGTGCAGGCCAATATGCACCCGCAGCACC
>CAIXXP010000157.1 GCA_903923465.1 uncultured Sphingomonadales bacterium
AGATCGAGGCGGCGATTCGCCTGGGCGCGCCGGTGGTGGAACTGCACACCGGCGAATATGCCCATGCGGAAGGCGAACAGGTAGCGATCGAATTGAAGCGCCTGACCGACATGGCGGCGCTGGCGGCCAAGAACGGCGTGGAACCGCACGCCGGCCACGGGCTTACCTATGATAACGTGCAACCCGTCGCCGCCATCCCCCACCTCGCCGAGTTGAACATCGGCCATTTCCTTATCGGCGAGGCGGTGTTCGTCGGGCTGGAGGCCGCCGTGCGGCGGATGCGCGAACTGATGGATGCGGCGCGGTGATGCGCCAGCTGATCACGTTCATGCAATTCGCAGGCATCGCGCTCGCATTCCTCGTGAGTCTTTATCTGGCATTTTATGCGGTAGTCGGCCTGTGGGCGCCAAGCATGGAATGGCTGAGGATACCATTCTTGATTGCGCCAGCAGCAGTCGCCGGTTGGTGGGCGCTGTGCAGCCGAATAGGAAAGAACGGAAACCGCCCTATTGCGACGGTCATGGCACTCGCTCCGGCAACCGTTGTCATCACCTACTGTGTGGCAAAACTGACATGATCCTCGCCATCGGCTCAGACCTCTGCAACATCGAGCGCATCCAGAACTCGCTCGACCGCTTTGGCGAGCGGTTCCTCAACCGCGTCTTCACGCCGGTGGAGCAGGCCAAGGCCGCCCGCCGCCCCTTCACCCGCGCCGGAACCCTCGCCAAACGGTTCGCCGCCAAGGAGGCTTTCTCCAAGGCCGTCGGCACCGGCTTCAAGGCGGGCGTGTTCATGAAGGACATCGGCGTGGTGAATGCCCCCCGCGGCAGCCATAACGCCGGCGCGCCCACCCTCGCCCTCACCGGCGGCGCGGCGGCGCGGCTGGCGGCGATCACCCCGGCGGGGCACGAGGCCATCGTCCATCTCACCCTCACCGACGATCACCCCTGGGCGCAGGCCTTTGTGGTGATCGAGGCGCGGCCGCTGGCCGGGGGCCCTGCGTGACCGAGACCCAGGACGCCGACGCCGTTTCCCGCCAAGAAGACCGTTTCGACTGGCTCGCCGAGCTGAAAGGCGTGTTGGCGATGCTGGCCCTGGTGCTGTGCTTTCACAGCTTCGTGGCCAAGCCTTTTTACATTCCCTCGGCCTCGATGGCGCCAAACCTGTGGGTGGGCGACCGGCTGGTGGTGAGCAAATACGCCTATGGCTGGAACTGGACCTCGCCCTCGTTCCACATTCTGGGCCGCGGCGATTGGCGCCTGCTGCCCAAAACGCCCGAGTATGGCGATATCGTCATCGTCGTGCCGCGCGGCACCAGCGTGGATTACATCAAGCGCGTCGTCGCCCTGCCCGGAGACCGCATCGCGGTGCGCAATGGCCAGATCGTGCTCAACGGCCGCCCGGTGCCTCAGGCGATGGAGCCGCCGGTTGATCTCCCCCTCGACGCCCTCGCCTCGGATGAAGACCCCACCCCTTGCATCGGCTATGGCTTCGAGGGGCTGCTGGCGCGCAAGCCCTCCGGCGCGATGGTGTGCCAGTTGCCGGTGCTGCGCGAGACCATGCCCAATGGCGCCAGCTATGACATCATCGAACATATGGACCAGCCGCAGGACCACATGCGCGAAATCCAGGTGCCGGCGGGCCATGTGTTCCTGATGGGCGACAACCGCGACCATTCCGCCGACAGCCGCTTTTCGCTGGAGGACCGGGGGCTGGGCGGGCCGGTGCCGATCAGCGACATTGGCGGCAGGGCGGAATTCACCACATTCTCGCTGGATGGCACGGCCACGCACAATCCTTTGACGTGGCTGGGGGCCTTGCGCAAACATCGCGCCTGGCGCACCCTGCGCCCGCCTCTCGACCACGGCGGACCGATTCAGTGACCAGCACCCCCGCCGATTCAGGCCCTTCCGATCTTCCTTCCACGGAGGCGACCAGCGCCGCGCCGTCTGCCGCCAAACGCAGGCAACGGCGCGCCGGCACCAGCCCTGCCGCCACGCCGCCCGCCAACCGCGCCGGCCCTTCCGATTTCAGCGATCCCGCCGTGCGGCAAGAGGCGAAGCGCGCGTTCATCTGGCTGGGGCTGGCGGCGCTTATCGCGCTGGCGGTGGTGCTGGCCGAGCCGCTGCTGGTGGTGTTCGGCGGCATGGTATTCGGCGCGCTGGTGGATGGCGGCGCCCGGCTGCTGGGCCGGGTGCTGCCGATTGGCCGGTTGTGGCGGGTGGGCATCGTGCTGTTGCTCACGGCGGCCTTCATCGTCTGGTTTGCCGTATTTGCCGGCAGCGAGATCGCCGATCAGGCCGCCCTGCTGCCGCAAACGCTGCGCGGCCAGATGATGCATCTGGTGAAATGGCTGCAACATCATGGGCTGCTGATCAATGCCGCCTTCATCCAGCGCATCGGCGAGCAGGCGCTGGGCGGCGTGTCGCAGATCACCGGCATGGTCGGCGGGTTCATCGGCGGCATGGCCACGATGTTCCTCATCGTCGTGCTTGGCATCTATTTCGCCATAGACCCCCACCCCTATCGCCGGGGCCTGGCCTGGATGCTGCCGCGCGAGGCACGCGGCTTCTTCGAGGACGCGCTGACCGTGATGGGCCACTCGCTGCGCCGCCTGCTGGCCGGGCGCCTGCTGGGAATGACGCTGGAGGGGCTAACCATCGGCGTGGCGCTGGCGTTTTATGGCGTGCCGCTGGCCTCGTTGCTGGGGCTGATCGCCGGGTTGCTGGCGTTCCTGCCCAATATCGGCGCGCCGATTTCGGGGCTGCTGATGGTGCTGGTCGGCTTTTCGGGCGGCAAGAGCATGGGGCTCTATTGCATCGGCGTTTATGTGGTGGTGCAGGGCATTGATGGCAACGTGATCGTCCCGCTGGTGGCCAAGCGCGCGGCAGACCTCGCCCCGGCGCTGGTGCTGGCCATGCAGCTGATGATGGGCGCGCTGTTCGGCATTCTCGGCCTTGCGCTGGCCGATCCGCTGCTGGCGATGATCAAGGTGCTGCTGGAAAGGCTGGCCCAGCACCGCGAGGCCCGCGACCCCGCCCCGCCACCGGCGCCCGCTGGAGCAAAACCCGTTTCAGGAAAATCCGGAGAATGACTATTTGGCCCGCAAATTCCTGTATGGCATCGCCGCTGCGGTGGTGCTGGTGATCGCGTCGCTACTGGGGCTCAATTTCTGGGCAAAGGAACTGTCGAACTTCGCCTTCGTGCCCTCGGCTCGCTTTTCCGGGCTCAGCCCCCTGCCCTCGGGCGCCTATGAGGGGGCAGCCCGGTGGATCTCGCGCGGCAGCGGCGAGGCCAGCGACCCGGCGCACTGGTTGCCGCGCGGCGCCGCAAAGGCCGAAGAGCCGATGGAAGCGGTGGTGTTCTTCGTCCACCCCACCAGCATGTATGACCGGGGCCGCTGGAACGCGAGCTCGCGTGACACCGCCGCCAATTCCCGCGCCGAGATGCTGACCCGGGGCTTTGCCAGCCCGTTCAGCGCCGCGCGCGAGCTGTGGGCCCCGCGCTATCGGCAAGCCACCGCCGGTGCCTTCCTCACCGACCGGCCCGATGCCAAGCGCGCGCTGGATGCCGCTTATGGTGATGTTCTGGCCGCCTTCGACACCTTCATCGCCCATGCCGACCCCAAGCTGCCAATCGTGCTGGTGGGGCATAGCCAGGGCGCACTGCACCTGATGCACCTGATGCATGACCGGGTGGCCGGCACGCCGCTGGCCCCGCGCATTGCCGCCGCCTACCTCGTGGGCTGGCCGATCAGCCTCGATCACGATCTGCCGCTGATGGGCCTGCCCGCCTGCACCGCGCCCGATCAGCCGGGCTGCGTCATCAGCTGGCAGAGTTTTGCCGAGCCCGCCGACCCCTCGATGATCCGCGACGCCTATGCCAAGGCGCCGGGGCTGGACGGCAAGAGCCGCAAGGGGAGCCCCTTCCTCTGCGTGAACCCGATCACCGGCATGCCCGGCGCAGTACCCGCGCCGCCCTCGGCCAATCTCGGCACGCTGGTGCCCGATGCCAGCCTCAGCACCGGGGCGCTGGTGCCCGGCATGGTGGGCGCCACCTGCCGCCCGGATGGCTTCCTCAGCATCGGCCAGGGGCCGCAAATGGGGCCCTATGTGCTGCCGGGCAACAATTATCACACCTACGACATCCCCCTGTTCTGGGCGAATGTCCGGGCCGACGTGACGCGGCGGGTGGAGGCATGGCACCAGCAGTCCCCCACCTCGAAGCATCGCGGGCGCTGGCCATGGCACCGCTGATCACCACCAGCGCACGGGAATTCGCGCAAGGCCTGCCGGGAGGCGGCGGGCTGATCGGGCTGGACCTGGGCACGCAAACCATCGGCACCGCCTTTTGCGACGCGGCCTGGCGCATCGCCAGCCCGGGCAAAACCCTGAAGCGCGGCAAGTTCACCGCCGACAAGGCGCTGCTCGCCGCCCTCATCGCCGAGCGCGGGGTGAAGGGCATCGTCATCGGCCTGCCGCTGAACATGGACGGGTCGGAAGGCCCCCGTGCCCAATCCGCCCGCGCCTATGCCCGCAACCTCGGCGTGCTGGAGTTGCCCATACTGCTATGGGACGAACGCTGGAGCACCGTCAGCGCCGAACGGGGGCTGATCGACCAGGACATGAGCCGCGCCAAGCGCGCCGAGCGGATCGATTCGGCCGCGGCGGCGATTATCCTGCAGGCGGCGATTGATGCGACGACGGGTGGGGCGTTTTAGGTTTTAAGTTCAGGATAGAAGCGGGGGCTGGCCCCTGCACCCCTTGACGTCTCCCGGCGCGAGGTTGCGCCAATGGCACCGTCGCGCCCAACCTCACCGCGCCGCGGGCCTTAAAGCCGCTGCGCGGCAGGGCGCCACACCGAGAGTCTAGCACCGGCGCCGACAGTAATGGGGTTTGGGGCCTAAGGCCCCAAGTCTATTCTTCCTTCAAACAGCTGGCTTCACCCCACCAGTTCAGCCCGCCGCGCCTTGGCCTCGGCCGTCACCAGCCGCGCGCCGCACCCTTCCGCCTCGCGCCACAGCGCATCGCGCGCGGCGGCATCGGGCGTCAGCGAGGCCAGTGCATCCCAGGCGTGCAGGCGCATGCGGTCGCTCGGGTGATGGCGGGCGAAGCGGTGAGCGAGATCGCAGGCCTCGTCCCCGCCCAGCCCCACGGCGATGCGCAGAAAGGCCTCGCTGGCGCCGTGGCTGAGGATCGCGCCGATTTCGCCCTTGGCGGTGTCGATGCGGTACTGGTCGAGCCAACCTTGCGCGCCGCTGGTGTGCATGATGTTCAGCGAGACCGACAGCGCATCGGCGGGAAGCTGCGCGTGCACGTCGATATGCGCGCGGTAGAGCATGATCTTGCCCTCATCCAGCCGCTGCCGGCCGATGGGGCGCAGATCGACCTTTTCACCACGCCAGCCGACCACGTCCGCGTAATCGAACTCGTAATAATCGCTCCAATAGCCCGGACCGAAATAGCCGAGCGTGAGGAAGTTGAAATTATGGTCATGCGGCAGGCCATAGACGAAGGCATCGCTGCCGCTGGCGCGCAGCATGTGCTCATCGCGGCTGGGCCAGATATTGGCGCGCAGGAAGCAGTTTCCGGTGCTGGGGCGGGCCAGCATGATCACCTGGGGCCCATAGGAATTGTCCAGCGGATCATCGCGGTGGTGGGCCGCGAGATAGTCCACCAGTATGTCGCCGAGGAAGCTCTTGTTGTTGCCCAGCCGCCGCAGCATCAGCGCGCCATGGGCCAGACTGTCCTCGTCGTCGGGGTTAAAGCCATGGATGGCCATGGCCGAGGCGCATTCCTCCAGGCTGATCACGCCATCGTCGGCGATGTCTATTATGCGGGGCATGCGGCGGCCTCCATTTCCCCTGCCGTCTCCAGCTGCGCCAGTTGCGGCCAGCTTTCCAGCAATTGGGCGCGCAGCGCGCCGGCGGGCGCGGCCAGCGGATCATCGGCGCGGCGGGCAAGGGCGGCCAGCGCGGTATAGCCCGTGGCGGTGTCGAGCCCCAGGCACTCGCGCAGCGCCTGCCAGCGCAAGCCCGGCGAATCCGGCCCCTGCGCCATGCTGGCCAGCAGCGGAGCGGCATCGGCGCGGCCCATGCGGCCCAGCAGCGAGATCATCAGTTCGTAACGGCTCTCGGCGGGGGTGCCGGCGGCGCGGTGCAGCAGCTTGCCGCTATCCAGCGCATATTCGCGCACCGGCTCATTCCCCTTGCAGGGCCGGTGCAGACGCAGCGTTACCAGCCGGCCGGTCACGCGGTGCAGCAGCAGTGCCTCGCGGCGGCAATCGCGCGCCATGCACACGCCGGCGTTCAGGGCGAGAGGGGTGCGCGTCAGCACCGCGTCCGCCTTCTCGACCGGCCCTTCGCCGAGGTCGCAGACGACCATTTCGGCAAGGGCATCGCCGGCCAGAACCTGCTCCCACGCCTCGCCCGGGGCATAGTTGATCGTCATGGGCGCCGGTGCGCGGGAAAGGCCGACGCCATCAATCGCCACCAGCGTCAGCGTGGCCATCCCGGCCTTGGCCACCAGCAGGGTGGAGGTGGTACCATCGGTGGAATGGCGCATCGGCACATGGCCCAGCGGATCCGCAGCGAGCTCCCCCACCATGGCGGAGACCAGCCCGGCCACCAGTTGCCGGCCAGCCGGGTCATCGGGGGTGAACAGGGCGGCCAGCGCCGGACACAAGGCAATATCCTCGCCCTGTTCAAAGGCATGGAGATCGGCGAGAACCGCGGCGGGCTGGGGTTCAGCCCGCCAGCGATCCATCGCCGCCCCCAGCGCGGCCTGTGCGCGGCGTTGCGGCATATCGTCACCGCGAAGCGCTTCTATCTCGGGACGCAGCTGCATCGTGCAACCTCCTCAGCGCAGGCCGGCAGCAAGCATCAGGCGATTTCGTAGATGTAGCACATCAGGATGATGAGAATGTCGTTCGACTGGGCCTGAGGCGACTGGTGCTGATGGCTGCCGAAAACGCCGGTCAGTTCGGGCAGGTCGGGCAGGGCGGAAACGTCGATTTTGGGCAGGCTCATGGAAGATCCCCTTGTTGGCGCGAGACCATTCATCTCGCCGGGGGATGATCACGCCGAAGCGCGCGTGCCTGAAGTTAAAACCCTGTAATCAAGGGTATCTGCCGCACTCCTTAACTGCGCCCGGCCGGGGCGCGCAGCACGATTAACCGCCCCTTCACCACCGGAGGCGGCTGATCCCGGTCAATCGCGATACGGGCGGCATCGGCGCGGGCGCGCGCCAGAACCTGTCCCGACACGCCGGGCTCATGCGCGATTTTGTCGGCGCCACCCAGCAGGCGCGCCTGCCGCAAGGTCAAATCCTCCGGGTCGCCGGACTGGATCCGAATCACGATGCAGGCGTCGACAGGCCCGGCATCGCCGGCGCTGTCAGGGTTTTCCAGCCACGCGGCAACCCGCGCGGCGCCATCGGTTTCGTGGTTCAAGGGATCGAGGGCACCACCCTCGCCCAGCGCCACATCCAGCGCGCGGCGGCGATCACCGGCATCGGGAAACCGCGCGCGCAACGCCGCGCGCGCGGCGAACAGCGCCTGTGCCACCGCGCCCAGCCCGGGTGGCAGCAGGGCCTCCAGCCGTAAACGCACCGCCTTGGCCAGCCCCGCCGAGGCCCCGCCGGTGCCAATCGCCACCAGCACGGGCACGCGATCGATAATGGCCGGCGTGGTGAAATCGCATAGCTCGGGCCGATCGACCACGTTCACCAGCAACCCGGCGGCGCGCAGGGTGCCAGCATCGGCGGCGGACTGGTCGAGGCCAGGCTCGGCGCCAGCATCGGCATGGCTGTCGTGGGCGACGAAGGCCAGCCGGGCACCCTGCGCCAGGCCCGCGGCGATATCGTCGACCACGCGTCCGCCCGCGCGTTCCACCAGCCGGCGCTTGGCCTGCGCGCCCTCGCCGGCCCCCAGCACGATAACCGTTTGCCCGGCCACGCGATGGAACAGGGGCAGCGGGAGGCTCACCGTTCAGAAGCTCTTTGCGATCGCGTAATTATCGACAAAAACCGGTACCCACTTTTTGTCATCACGCCTGACCTAGGTCGCGTGATTATCGACAAAAACCGGTACCCACTTTTTGTCATCACGCTCTAGTCCAGCCATTCCGGCACACGCTCGGCGGCCAGGATGGTGGCGGGGTCGATCCGCTCGGCCACCACCGCCCAGCGATTGCCGTCCACCATCACCTCGGGCACCAGCGCGCGGCTGTTATAGGTGGAGGCCATCGTCGCGCCATAGGCCCCGGCGGTGCGGAACACGGCCAGATCGCCGGGGGCCACCGCATCAATCGGGCGGCCCATGGCGAAGGTGTCGGAGCTTTCACAGATCGGGCCGACGATGTTCGCCGTCATCGCCTCGCCAGTGGGCGCAACGGCGAGGAAATCGTGCCACGCGTCATACAGCGCCGGGCGGGCCAGATCGTTCATCGCCGCATCGACGATGACGAAGGGGCAGGATACGCCCGGCTTCACGCGGATCACCCGGGTCAGCAGCACGCCGGAATTGCCGGCAATCACCCGGCCCGGCTCGAACATCAGCGTGGCGCCCCAATCGGCGGTGACGCGGGCGACCATCGCACCATATTCGGCGGGGCTGGGGAAGATTTCGCCGGCCTTGTAGGGCACGCCGATGCCGCCACCCAGATCCATATGGGTAACGGCAAGACCCTGCGCCCGGATGGCGCGCATGAGTTCGCCCATCTTGGTGAAGGCCGCCTCCAGCGGGGCGAGGCTGGCCAGCTGGCTGCCGATGTGCACGGCAAGGCCGCGCATGGCCAGGCCCGGCCCAGAGCCGGATAGCGCGGCAAGCCGGGCATAGATGCCGTCGGCGCGATCATAGGGCACGCCGAACTTGTTCTCGGCCTTGCCGGTGGAGATCTTGCCATGGGTGCCGGCATCGACATCGGGGTTCACCCGAAGGGCTGCCTGCGCCGTCTTGCCCAGCGCGGCGGCGATGGCGGCCAGCTCCACGCCCTCTTCCTCGCTTTCGAGGTTGAACTGGCCGATGCCCGCCGCCAGCGCGCGGGCCATTTCAGCCCCCGTCTTGCCGACGCCGGAGAACACGATGCCCGATGCCGGCATGCCGGCGGCCAGCGCCCGCTCCATCTCGCCCACGGAAACGACATCGGCGCCAAAGCCTTCTGCCGCCAGCACCTTCAGCACGGCGAGATTGGGGTTGGCCTTCACCGCATAGGCCAGGTGTACGCTGGGCAGCGCCGCAAGCCCCTCGCGGAACACGCGGGCATGGCGGGCAAGGGTAGCGCGCGAATAGACATAGGCGGGCGTACCCACAGCCTCGGCAATGGCGGCCAGCGAGACGTCCTCGGCGTGCAGCACGCCATCACGATAATCAAAATGGTCCATGGTGGGCCAAAAGGTCCTGTGTTATTCCTTGGGAGGCAGGTTGAACGCATCGTCGGTGCGTTCTTCAGAGCGCTGGTGCAACTCGATGGTCAGCACCGGGCGGGCCGTTGGTGTGTGCGCCAGCAACTCGGTGGGCGAGGGCTTGTCCACCCGGCCATAGGGGGCGACGGGCAGCGTGCGACCGGCCTTCGGGCGCAGTTCGGTGCGCTCGCCACAAGCGGCCAGCATCAGCACGGGCAGCGCCAGCAGCACGGTGGTGGCAAGAACATTCCGGGGCATCAGCCTACTCCAGGCCCAGCGCGCGGCGCGCGTCGGAGACTCGTTTCCTTACCTCGTCCGGCGCGGTTCCGCCATGGCTGGCGCGCGAGGCGACCGAGGCCTCCACCGACAGGGCGGCAAACACCCGATCATCGATGCGCGGATCGATTGCCTGCAACTCGGCAAGGCTCAGCTGATCGAGCGCGACGCCCTTGCCCTCGGCCAGCTTGACCGCCGCGCCGGTGATGTGATGCGCCTCGCGGAAGGGGATGTTCGCCTGCCGCACCAGCCAGTCCGCCAGATCGGTGGCGGTGGCATAGCCGAGCTCTGCCGCCGCGCGCATGCGCTGGGTGCGGAAGGTGGCGCCCGCCACCATGCCGGTCATCGCCGCCAGGCACAGGGTCAGCAGGCTGGCCGCCTCGAATACCGGAGGCTTGTCGTCCTGCATGTCCTTCGAATAGGCCAGCGGCAGCCCCTTCATGGTGATCATCAGGCTGGTCAGGCAACCGATGATCCGCCCGGAATGGCCACGCACCAGTTCCGCCGCATCGGGGTTCTTCTTCTGCGGCATGATGCTGCTGCCGGTGGAGAGCGAATCGGGCAGCGTAACAAAGCCGAAGGGCTGGCTGGCCCAGATGATGAATTCCTCGGCCAGCCGCGACAGGTGCAAGCTGGTTTGGGCGGCCGCCATCAGATAATCGAGGGCGAAATCCCGGTCGCTCACGGAATCGAGGCTGTTGGCGGTGGGCTGGTCGAACCCCAACGCGGCGGCCGTGGCAAAGCGGTCGATGGGAAAGCCGGTGCCGGCCAGCGCGGCGGCACCCAGCGGGCACTGGTTGGCCCTCGCCCTCGCATCGGCAAAGCGCGAGGCATCCCGCGCCGCCATCTCGTAATAGGCCATCAAATGGTGGCCCAGCGTCACCGGCTGCGCGGTTTGCAGATGAGTGAAGCCGGGCATGATGCTGTCGGCATGCTCGCCGGCGCGGGTCACCAGCGCGCGTTGCAGCGCGGCGATTCCGGCCAGCGCCTCGTCCATCGCGTCGCGCACCCACAGGCGGAAATCGGTCGCCACCTGATCGTTGCGGCTGCGCGCGGTGTGCAGGCGCCCGGCCACCGGGCCGATCAGCTCGGCCAGCCGGCTTTCGGTGGTCATATGGATATCTTCAAGGTCCCAGTTCACCGGCACGCCTTGCGCTTCATATTCAGCGGAGACCTCGTCCAGCCCCGCGGTGATGGTGGCGGCATCCTCGCCCGTCACGATCCCCTGCGCGCCCAGCATGGCGACATGGGCCTTGCTGGCGGCGATGTCCTGCCGCCACAATGCCTTGTCGAAGGGGATGGAGGCGTTTATCTCGCGCATTACGCTAGAGGGGCCCTGGGCAAACCGCCCGCCCCACATCTTGTTGGCCTGTTGACCGCCCCCTGTTTGAGAGGCTCCCGCCTTGATGTCTTCCGCTTCGCTCACGCGTGTAATCCTGTGCCTGACGGTGATGCTGCCCTTGGCTAGCGGCTGCGATAGGCAAAGCGGCACAACAGCGCAACCGCAGGCCGCCGATTCCGCCGCAACGCCCACCGGGGCAGCGGCCGAGCCATCCGTCGGCATTGATCGCAGCCACAAGGGCGCCGCCCTGCCCGACCTCACCTTCCAGGATGCGGAAGGCCGCACGCTGCGTCTGCCCGCGCAGATCGGCCACCCGCTGCTGGTGAACCTGTGGGCGACATGGTGCGCGCCTTGCGTCGCCGAATTGCCGACGCTGGACGCGCTGGCGGCGCGCAAGGGCGGCGTTCAGGTGATCGCGCTGTCGCAGGACATGGGCGCGGGCGGCACCGTCGCCGCCTTTCTGAAGGGCAAGGGTCTCACCCATCTGAACCCCTGGCTGGACCCGGACGCCACCGCCTCCGCCCGCTTTGCCGCCGCCAGCCTGCCGATGACGGCGCTGTATGATGCTCAAGGGCACGAGGTGTGGCGCTGGAACGGCGGCAACGACTGGACCAGCCCCGCCGCCGCCCGCCTGCTGGCGGAGGCCCGCTGAACGCCGCGCTGAACGGACCTCAGCCGATCACCGCGACCACCAGCCCATCCGCCATCCAGCGTGCCAGCATTTCGCCCGCCAGCCCCACGGCCTCGTCCGGCCCATGCTCGCCGGCGAGATCCTCGCACAGCTCCGCAAACAGGCGCGGCTCAGCGAGGCCGGGCAAAACCGCCGCCTCCGCCCCGCTTGCCGGGCGAAAGCAGCAGATGAAATCGGCGCGCCAGACGATGAATGCGGTGGGTGTCTCGGCAACTACGGCCGCTGGCGGATCGGCCTCATGCGCCAGCGCCGACCAGATGGCGGGGGCATTGCTGGCAAAATGCAGCAGCCGCGCCGAGGCCACCAGCCGCAATTGGGCGCGGTCCCAATCCAGCTCGGCGAGGTCATTCGGCGACAGCGGCCTGTCGTCGGCGGCCACAAACGCCTCGGACAGGTGCCATTCCAGCATGGCTAGCTCTGCCACCTCGGGGTCTGCGGGCCAAGTCGCGCGCAACGTGGCGACAAAACCCTTGGGGTAGGCGTCCAGCGTAAAACTGCTGGGCGGATGCGCGTCGATATGGCGGGCGGCGGCGGCCTCGAAACCCTCGTCACCCAGCCAGGCATGCGTGTGGGGGAAGGCCTCGGCCAGGCACGCCATCAAGGACCCGCGATAATTGTTCTGATAAACCGCCAGTCCGCGCGCGTCAGCCAGCGCCGGGGCAATGGCGGTGTCATCGGCCCGGTGAAGCCAGGCACCGAAGGCGGCTTGCTGTGCGGCAAGGCTCATGCCGGCACCTGCTGGTCGGCGTCGATGGTTTGGGCGAGGGCGCGGGCGACATCCAGCTCCGCCAGCAACGCGTCCAGCGCGGGAATATTATCGTCGCGCTCGATCATGGCCCAGGCGTGGGGCGCGCGGGCGATGGCCTCGGCAAACAGGCGCCACACGGGGTCGGGTACCGGCTGGTCGTGGGTGTCCACCAGCATTCCCCGCCCGTCGATCTCGCGGGATGTGTGGCCGGCAAGGTGAATCTGGCGCACCGCCTCGAACGGGATGGCGGCCAGATAGGCGGCGGGGTCGAATCCGTGGTTCTGCCCGCTGACGTAAATATTGTTCACATCCAGCAGCAGGCCGCAGCCGGTGCGCGCCACCATTTCCCGCAGAAATTCCCACTCGCTCATCTCGTCGGCAGCAAAGCTGACATAGCTGGAGGGGTTCTCGATCAACATCTGGCGCCCCAGCGCATTCTGCGTGGCATCCACCCCCGCGCACACCACCGCCAGCGTTGCGGCCGTATACGGCAGCGGCAGCAAATCATGCGATTGAAAGCCAGCGAACCGCGTCCAGCACAGATGATCGGACACGAAAGCCGGCTCGATCTCGTCGACCAGCGACCGCAGGCGGCGCAGATACTCGGCGTCCACCCCATCGGCCGAGCCGACGGACAGCGACACGCCATGCAGCGCCACCGGGTGCCGCTCGCGCACCTGCCGCAGGATATCGCGCGGGCGCCCACCCGCCACCATGAAGTTCTCCGAGATCACCTCGACGAAATCCACCGGCACATCGCCCGCGAGGAACTCGGCATAATGCGGCTTGCGCAAGCCAAGTCCGAAACGGGGAGCGGGCAGAGGCATGGGCATAACTCCAAAAATCCGGGCCGCGCGGCAAGGAGGGGGGGAACCGCGCGGCCCGGCAGGCAAGAGGGTGATCAGGCCATGTATCAGGCCATGCGTCAGGCCATGTGTCAGGCCATGCGTCAGGCCAAATTTCAGGCCGGCGCGGTCAGGCTGCCACCGGCGGCGGCGCAGGCCTTGGCGCTTTCCTTCTTGAAGCCCTGACCCTTGCAGCTGTTCATGCCCTTGCAGTCGTTATGGGCGGTCTTGCAGTCCGAGGTGCCCTTGCAGCTGTTGACGCCATAGCAGGCGACATCCTTGGCCTTGTGGTGGGCATAGGCGGGGGCAGAGGCGGTCATCGCAACGGCCGCAAGGGCAGCGGCGGCGGCGAGAGCGGCGGGATTGAACGAGGTCTTCATCGGGTTTCTCCAAATGGCGTTGCCGGGTTGGCATCTGCTATTCGGGAGATGGCGCGGCCCGGTTACAGGCAAAATGCGCGCAGGGCGTTTTTATCTCGGCGCCGCCCATTCTACCACCGCAGCAGGCGCGGCCCCAGCAAGGCGCCCAGCGCGCAGGCCATGCCAATGCCCAGCGTATACCAGGTGAGCACGAAGATCGCCGAAACCTCCGGGCAGTGCAGGCAATAGAGCATGGCCGCCCAGCCCCCGGCCGCCAGCCCCGCCGTCGCCCCCGCCAGCCGCAGCCGCGTGGGCGCCAGCCGCCGGAACGACCACAACAGCCCGGCGAAGATCGGCACCGACAGCACAAACACCAGTGTGGAGCAGACCTTCCAGCTATGCCCGAGCCACATCGCCAGCCACTGGCTGCGGGGCGCCTGCGCCATCTCGGCGCCGCCGATCATCGCCAGCCCCGCCACCGGCAGCGCCAGCACCCACAGCCAGCGCGGCATGGGCGCATCGGGCCGGGCCATCTGCGCCGTCGCCATAATGGCGCACAGCCCCAGCGAGGCGGTGTAAAGCCATTTCACCCAGAAAGCCGTGCCCTGCATGGCGATGCCCAGATCGGGGCGAAAGCCCAGCCCGGCGCCCACCAGCACCAGCGTGATCACCGCGCCCAGCCCCAGCCCCAGGCCCAGCCTGCGGCCCAGCGCATGGCGCCGCACCGGCGCCACGTTTTGCGCAAGGGAAGCGATGAGGTCGTCGGTGCTGATCGGGGGGCGGTTCATCGCAGGCTTCCCTTCACCCGCTCCGCCAGGGCCTTCAGCCCGCGGTGCACGGAAACCTTCACATCGCTTTCGCCCAGCCCCTCGCGCGCGGCGGCCTCGGCGGTGGAGAGGCCATCGAGCCTCGTCGCGCGGATGGCAGCGGCCTGCTTGGCGGGAATGGTCTGCAGCAGGCGCGTCACATCGGCCCGCGCATCGGCGGCCTCGGCAAAGCCCTCGGCCTCGAGAATATCCTCCAGCCCCTCGATGGTGCAGGTGCGCCCGTTCACCCGGAAATGGTCAATCATCTTGTAGCGGGCGATGGCGAACAGCCAGCCCGTGAAGGGGCGCGCCGGATCATACGTGGCGCGGCGGGTGTGAACGGCAATCAGCACGTCTTGCACGATATCCTCGATCTGGTCGTCCTGTCCGGCCATGCGCCGGCGCAAAAAGGCACGCAGCACCGGCAGCAGGGCCCGCAGCAGGTCGGCATGGGCGCGGGCGTCTCCGGCGAGCCCCGCGATCATCCATGCCTTCAGCTGTTCCTCGCCAGCGCGCATTGCCCCTCCAGCCCCATACGGACGTGTGTGCCCGCTGGTTACACCACGGCGATGATAAGGGCGCAAAAAATATTTGCGTAACCATCGGCATGCCCCCGGCGAATAGCAACCGACCGGCCAGCCGACAGGGCCATGCCGGGCACACCAAGATCATTTACCACCACCCACTGAAAGGGAATTACCATGACCACCAAAACCAACTCGCTCGCCCCCGGAATTGTTGGCGCCGCCGTTGCCGCCGCTCTGGCTGCCGCCCTTGCCGGCACCTCCGCGCACGCCGCCGACGGGCCGAAGATGGAAAAGTGCTATGGCGTCTCCATGGCCCACGCCAATGATTGCAAGGCCGGTGCCGGCACCACCTGCGCCGGCACCTCGCACACCAACTATCAGGGCGATGCCTGGCAGTTCGTGAAGGCCGGCACCTGCACCACGATCAAGACCCCCAAGGGCAACGGCTCGCTGACGCCGCGCGGCTGATTGGCCTTGGCAGATCGGCCACGCCCGGCGGGAGCGCTTTCCCGCCGGGCACCCGCCCATCGAGGAGAATGCCCATGATTGCCCAGAGCAAAGTCGCCGGACCTGCCGGCACGATCTTCCAGCGCCTCACCGCGCTCGCCGCCGAACCTGTTGTCGACAGCCTGCTGCTGCTCGTGAACCGGGCAGCCATCGCGGCCATATTCTTCCTTTCGGCCCGCACCAAGGTGAGCGGGCTGTTCACCATCACCGATGCCACCTTCGAGCTGTTCCGCACCGATTATGCGCTGCCGCTGGTCCCCCCGGTGGCGGCGGCCTGGGCCGCCACGATCACCGAGCATGCCGGCTCGATCCTGCTGGCGCTGGGCCTGGGCACACGATTTGCCGCGCTGGCGCTGCTCGGCATGACCATGGTGATCGAGATCTTCGTCTATCCCGATGCCTGGCCGACGCATCTCTCGTGGGCCGGGCTGATGCTGCCGCTCATCCTGAAAGGCGGCGGGCGCTTCTCACTCGATGCGCTGATCGGCAAACGCTTCGTCTGATTACACACCCCGCGCCCGTGACGCGCGGGCAAACCGGGGGCGGGGTGCGGCGCATGCGCACCCCGCCCTTTTCCTGTGCGCCGCCGGGATTTTTCGGGCGGCGATTGTGAGGCCGGCGATAAGCGCCTAGACGAAGTGCCTCGCCAACACACAGGCACCGCGCATGGACCTCGACGACCAGATCCGCCGCTTCTTCGGCACCGACGACATCACCGCCATCAGCCCGGCGGTGCTGGAGGCGGGGTTGGAACATATGCGGGTGGAGTTCGGGCTGGAGCAGGACCGGGGGCGGCGCTTTGCCATGTGGGCGCTGATGACCATGCTGGACGCCGCGCCCGATCTGGATGTGGCGTTCAAGGATGCCGCTGACCGCGAGGCCGCCCGCGATTTTCTCGATATGATCGACAAGGCTAACAGGCAGGATTGAGCGGGAGGAAAGGCACAGGCCAGAAAGCAGGGGACTCGTCCCCTGCACCCCATAACGTCTCCCGGCGCAAGGTGGTGCCAAAGGCATCGTTCCGCCCCACCTCGCCGCGCCGCAGGCTATTATAGCCGCTTCGCGGCAAGGCGCCACGTGGCAGGACAAGCGCGACACCTACAGTAACGGGGGTTTGGGGGTGTAACACCCCCAAGATACCCTCTTAACCTGCCCTTAGCACGCCCTTAAGCCGCCCTTATCTCCCCCTCACCGCTCGATCTGGCTGACATCCCGCACCGCGCCCTTGGCGGCGTTGGTGGTCATCGCGGCGTAGGCGCACAGCGCGGGGCTGACGTCGCGCTTGCGGCCCTTTGGCTTCCACGCATCCTTGCCCTTTTCCTCCATCGCGGCGCGGCGTTCGGCCAGCAGCGCATCAGGCAGATCGACGCGGATGACGCGGTTGGGGATGTCGATGAGGATGGGATCACCGGTTTGCACCAGCGCGATCAGCCCGCCCTCGGCCGCCTCTGGCGAGACATGGCCGATGGACAGCCCCGAGGTGCCGCCGGAGAAGCGCCCATCGGTGATGAGCGCGCATTCCTTGCCCATGCCCTTCGATTTCAGGTAGCTGGTGGGATAGAGCATTTCCTGCATGCCCGGCCCGCCCTTGGGGCCTTCATAACGGATGACGACGACATCGCCGGCGACCACCTCATTGCCCAGGATGCCGACGACCGCCGCGTCCTGGCTCTCATAGACGCGCGCCGTGCCACGGAAGGTGAGGATGCTCTCGTCCACGCCGGCGGTTTTCACGATGCAGCCCTCGGGCGCCAGGTTGCCATAGAGCACCGCCAGGCCGCCATCCTTGCTGAATGGGTGCTCGGCCGAACGGATCACCCCGCCCTCGCGGTCGAGATCGAGCGCGGTCCAGCGGGCAGACTGGCTGAAGGCGGTCTGCGTGGGCACGCCGCCGGGCGCGGCCTTGAAGAAGGTGTGAACCTCCGCGTCGCCGGTGCGGGAGATGTCCCACTTGTCCAGCGCCTCGGCCATGGTGGCGCTATGCACCGTCGGCTCGGCGCTGTGCAGCAGGCCGGCGCGATCCAGTTGGCCCAGAATGGCCATGACGCCGCCGGCGCGGTGAACGTCCTCGATATGGACATCGGCCTTGGCGGGCGCGACCTTCGACAGGCACGGCACCCGGCGCGACAGGCGGTCGATATCGGCCATGGTGAAGGGCACGCCACCCTCATGCGCGGCGGCCAGCAGGTGCAGCACGGTGTTGGTGGAGCCGCCCATGGCGATGTCGAGGCTCATGGCGTTCTCGAAAGCGTTGAAGGTGGCGATGCCGCGCGGGGTGGCGGTCACATCGTCCTGCTCATACCAGCGGCGGCACAGCTCGACGATGGTGCGGCCCGCTTCGCGGAACAGCGCCTCGCGGTCCGAATGGGTGGCCAGCACCGTGCCATTGCCCGGCAGGGACAGGCCCAGCGCCTCGGTCAGGCAGTTCATCGAATTCGCGGTGAACATGCCGCTGCACGAGCCGCAGGTGGGGCAGGCCGAGCGTTCGACCGCGGCCACTTCCTCGTCGGTATAGGATTCGTCGGCGGCGACCACCATGGCATCCACCAGATCGAGCGCCCGTTCCGCGCCCTTCACCACCACCTTGCCGGCCTCCATCGGCCCGCCCGAGACAAAGACCACCGGCACGTTCAGCCGCATCGCCGCCATCAGCATGCCGGGCGTGATCTTGTCGCAGTTCGAGATGCAGACAATGGCGTCGGCGCAATGGGCGTTGACCATATATTCCACGCTGTCGGCGATGAGGTCGCGGCTGGGCAGCGAATAGAGCATGCCGCCGTGGCCCATGGCGATGCCATCATCCACCGCTATGGTATTGAATTCCTTGGCGACGCCCCCAGCCGCCTCGATCTCGCGCGCGACCAGTTGCCCCAGATCCTTCAGATGGACATGGCCCGGCACGAACTGGGTGAAGCTGTTGGCGACGGCGATGATCGGCTTGCCGAAATCCTCGTCCTTCATGCCGGTGGCGCGCCACAATCCGCGCGCGCCAGCCATGTTGCGGCCGTGGGTGGTGGTTCTGGAACGATATACCGGCATGGTCTTGACCTGTTTGCTTTGCCTTGCGGTGGGAAAGGCGCGCCATCGCGCCGCCGCTTCGGTCATAGCCGTTAGCGAAGTGCGCGGGTGCAGGGAACCAGATTATGCACCCGGGCGGCGCGCGACCTGCCGGAACTGCCGCGCCAGATCTGCCGCGCCAGATCTGCCGCGTAAGTTGATCCACAACAATGCCACCGCGTCGCCGGGGCCTATCGTGGAGGTTGCCCGGTGGGACCCGTGACCTGCCGGGCAACCCATTTCTCGCGGGCCGGCCGGATGCGGACTGGCCAGCCCCCCACCGATCCGGCCCACCGGCCGGCGCCAACGACCGCCAAAGGAGCGATAATGAGCCACGTCCCCCACGAATTGCACGACGAATTCCCCGCCGACGCGCCGATTCTGCATGAGCTGAAGCTGACCGACTCCCATTTCCGCAAGCTTTCGGACAGCTATCACGAGGTGAACCGCGCCATCCACCGCGCCGAAACCAACGTTGAGCCGGCATCCGGGCAGATGCTGGAAGAGCTCAAGAAGGAAAGGCTGTCACTACTCGACGAGGTGGCGCAGATCCTCGCTTCCGCCAAGGCCTGAATGGCCCGCGCGGCCCCGTCCGGAGGGGCCGAGTTTGGTTGTCGGGGGGCTTGACGATGGGCCGCCCCCCCTCCATCCCGTCGCCGCGGCAGCAGAGCCGCGCGACAGGAGAGCTAAGTCCATGGAATATCGTCCCCTCGGCGCCACCGGCATCAGTGTCAGCGCGGTGTGCCTTGGCACCATGACCTGGGGCTCGCAGAACAGCGAAGCCGAAGCCCATGCGCAGATTGACTATGCCCTCGATCGCGGCATCAATTTCCTCGACACCGCCGAAATGTATCCGACGACGCCGGGCACCCCGGAAAACCGGGGCAGCACCGAAAGCTACATCGGCAACTGGATCGCCACCTCGGGCAAGCGCGAAAAGATCGTGCTGGCCAGCAAGGTGGCCGGCCCCTCGTTCATGGGCCCGGTACGCGGTGGCAACAACCACCTCGACCGCCGCAACATCGAGCAGGCCATCGACGACAGCCTGCGCCGCCTGCGCACCGACCATCTCGACCTCTACCAGTGCCACTGGCCCGATCGCCCCGTGGCCATGTTCGGCAAGCGCGGCGTCCAGCGGCTGAACGACAAGCCGGAGACGGTGACCATCGAGGAAACGCTGGAGGTGCTGGCCGATCTGGTGAAGGCAGGCAAGATCCGCGCCTTTGGCATTTCCAACGAGACGCCCTGGGGCGTGGCCGAATATCTGCGCCTCTCGCGCGAAAAGGGCCTGCCGCGTGTTGCCTCCATCCAGAACCCCTATCACTTGCTCAACCGCCTGTTCGAGGGCGGCCTGTCGGAATTCGCGCTGCGCGAGGGGGTGGGGCTGCTCGCCTATTCGCCGCTGGCGGCCGGGGTCCTTTCGGGCAAGTATCAGGGCGGGCTGAACCCGCCGGGCACGCGCATGGCGGTCGCCACCAACTTCCCGCGCTATCGCAGCCCGCAGCAGCCGGATGCGACGGCGCGCTATCTGGGCATTGCCCACGCCTTTGGTCTCACCCCGGTGGAGCTGGCGCTGGCCTATGTCTATCGCCAGCCCTTCGTCACCTCGTCGATCATCGGCGCCACCTCGCTGGAGCAGTTGAAGCAGGACATCGACGGCAGCCTGGTGGAGCTTTCGCAAGACGTGCTGGACGCGGTGGACGCGGTGCAGCGGGTCTATCCCGACCCGTGCCCGTGAGCCGCCGAGCCTAGCCACGCATGGCCGACATCATCAACCTGCGCATGGCCCGGAAGGCCAGGGCACGCGAGGAACAAGCGGCCGGTGCCGCCGCCAGTCGCGCGCGCCACGGCCAGCCCAAGGCGCTGCGTGAGGCGGCAAAGCTGGAGGCCGAGCGGCTGACCCGGCAGGTGGAGGGGGCCCGCCGGGAACCGCCCACCGAGGGGGAATCCTGATGTGCACCACCTTTGCCGAGGCCACCGTGCGCCTCTACCACCTCGACGCGGAAATGGAGGGCGGCGCTGCCACCACCCTGTTCTATGGCCCGCTGGCGCAGGCTTTGGCGCTGGCCGCTCAGCAGCCGGAGGAGGTGCAGGAGGGGCTGTTCATCGCCACCGACAATGATGTGGTCGCCTATCTCGACCTGCTTGAAGGCTAGGCGCGCTCAATCCAGCTTCTGGCCCCGCTTTTCCGGCCCGAAGGCGCTCAGGCCGATCAGCGTCAGCGCCGCCATGCCGGTTACCAGGCCCATGGCCAGCCCGTAATTGTCGTGATGCGTTTGGGCGATGCCCGCCTGCAGCACGCTGTTGCGCGAGGCGATGAGATTCCCCAACTGATAGACGAAGCCCGGGAACATCGCGCGGATGGCCGGCGGCGACAGCTCGTTGAGATGTGCCGGCACCACCGCCCAGGCCCCCTGCACCGCCGCCTGCATCAAAAACGCCCCCAAGCCCAGCGCCACCACCCCGCCGGCAGAGGCCCACAGCGGCAGCACCGGCAGAACCAGCGCGGCGGCCAGAATGATCGCCCGCCGCCGCCCGATCCGCTCCGACAGGCTGCCGATAATCAGCGCGCCGATAATGGCGCCGATGTTCATGATCGCGGCGATGGTGCCGGTGGTGTGGGTGTTCAGATGGTGCTGCTTTTGCAGGAAGGTGGGATACATGTCCTGCGTGCCATGGCTGAGGAAGTTGAACGCCGCCATCAGCGCCACCAGATAGAGCGCCAACCGCCAATGCCCCGCAATCGCCATCAGGGCAGAGCCGCGTTTCGTGCCCGCATCAGGCGATGCCCCCTCGGCCTTTCCTGCGAGGAAGCTCGGCGATTCGGTAACCTGCCAGCGGATCACCAGCACCAGCAACGCCGGCGCCAGGCCGAGGAAAAACATGCCCCGCCAGCCGATCGCATCAAAAAACAGGTAAAAGGCGAGGGATGCCAGCAGATAGCCGGAAGGATAGCCCGCCTGCAGCAGGCCAGATACCCGCCCGCGCAGCCTTGCCGGAATGCTCTCCATCACCAGGCTGGCGCCCACGCCCCATTCGCCGCCCATCGCACAACCGAACAGCGCGCGGATGGCCAGCAACTCGCCCAGCGAACGCGCCAGCCCCGATGCCGCCGACAGCACCGAGAACAGCACGATCACCAGCATCAGCACCGGCCGGCGGCCATAGCGATCCGCCGCCCAGCCGAACAGCAGCGCCCCCAGCGGCCTTGCCGCCAGTGTAAGGAACAGGGCCTCGGACACGGCCTTGATATCGGCGTGGAAGGTTTCGGCGATGCTTTTGAGCAGGAACACCATCAGGAAGAAGTCGAAGGCGTCCAGCGTCCAGCCGAGATAGGAGGCCAGGATCGCCGCGCGCTGCGCCCGGGTGAGCGACGGCGCCGGCTCAGCGAAAGCATTGGCCGCGGACAATTCAGCCGGATCAGTCATGCACGCCCCCAAACCCCGACCCTGTCAGCGGGCCCGCGCCATCGTGCCGGTTTGTCGCGGCGGGGGCAAGATGCGGCTAGGCCTTTTTGAGCGGGCGAAACAGCCGGATGATCCCCAAGCTCACCATCACGCCAATCGTATCGGCCAGCCAGTCGTGCCAGTCGCAATCGCGGTGCAGCGACGGGATGGCCTGAATCACCTCGATCATCGCGCCGAGGAACGACAGGCGCTCAAGGATCAGCCAGTCGGGCGCGCGGCGAAAGCCAAATCGCGCCAGCAGCGCCATGCCGCCAAAGGAAATCGCGTGCTCGGCCTTGTCGCCCAGCGCCTCGAACACGAGACGCGGCGGGTGCGGCTGGAGCATCATGAACAGGGTGAAGGCCAGCGCCAGAAAAAACAAAACACGGGCGGGCTTGTCGATCATGATGTGGGGTCTCGTGTAGGGGGGCCGGGGGCCGCGACGGCGAATGGCGGGGTGATGAACGAATTGGCGCATCTGTCCAGCCCTCAATTCGCAACTGCGAACAAATGCTTCGCACGCGCGGCATGGAACGGTGCCGGCTTGCGGCCAATCGCGTGCGCCGCACACAAGCAAAGGGCCACGCGTGTGGCGTGACCCTCCGTTTTCAGCCGCTTAATGCCGAGCTGGCTTTGCCTCAGTAACGGTGGCCGCGCCCGCCGTGCCAGCCGCCGCCATAACCGCCATGGCCGCCGTAGCCACCGTGCCAGCCGCCATAGGGCCCGCGATAGGTGCGCCAATACCAATCGTGATAGGGATAGGGACGGTACGCCCAGTAGCCATCGACGAAGACCCACGGCACGTACCAGTCCGGCGCGGCATAGTAATATCCCGGAGGGCCATAGCTATAGGCCGGTGCGCCGCGACGGGTGACATAGCCCGGCGGGCAACCGGGGCTGGTTGCCCCGTTGGAACTGCTGGCCACGGCCGCGCCGCCCGCCGCGCCGATTACCGCGCCGGCGGCAACGCCCCCGCCGCGACCGCCGGCCGCGCCCCCGATGATGGCCCCGAGGATGCCGCCGACCAATGCGCCACCAGCCACGTCGCCTTGCGACTTCACGCAATTATCGCGCGCCCAGCGCTGGGCTTCCTGCGCATAGCGGGCATCGAGCTGTTGCTGCTCGGACATCTGTGCCGGGGGCACATAGTTCGGCGGCGGCGGGGGCATTTGCCTGCCGTCATAGCCCGGAGGGGGTGCGGGTTCGGGCGGCGGCGGGGGCGACCGGTAGTCGCCACCCTGCTGCGGGTCCCCCCCCTGCTGCGGATAGCCATTCTGGGCTGGGTAGCCATTCTGCGGAGGATAGCCGTTCTGCGGAGGATAGCCGTTCTGGGGCGGCGGCGGAGACCCTTGCGGGTAATCCTGCGAATAGACGGGCGGCCCGCTTTGCGCGAGGGCAGCCGCACTCAGCATGGGCGATGCCGCCACGATCAACGCCCCGGCAGCGAGCGCGGCCTTGGGCAGGGAATGACGAAACATCAATGCTCTCCTTTGCCAATTGTGTGGCATATCAGTGGCACAGATCAGGTGAACACAAGCTGACGCAAATCAAGGCCGGCGCAAGACAATTCGCTAGGAGGGGGGCCGTTGGAAGGGCGGGGCTGGCCATCGCCGCCCATCACTGGCATCAGCCCGCGGGCGAAGCTGCCTGTGAGGGTGGCCGGCTCGCCACATTGAGGAAGCGTGACCATGAGCAGCGACGACTACGTTTATGATGAGGACAGCGGCGAATGGCTGCCCGCCGCCGATCTCGCGGCAAAGCAGGCAGCGCAAAGCACCGCCGAAAACACGGTGGAAGTGCGCGATTCCGTCGGCAATCTGCTGGCCGATGGCGATCAGGTAACGCTGATCAAGGATCTGGACGTGAAGGGCGCGGGGCAAACGCTGAAACGCGGCACGCTGATCAAGAGCATCCGCCTGACCGGCGACGCGCAGGAGATCGACTGCAGGTTCGATGGCATCAAGGGCCTGGTGCTGCGCGCCGAATTCGTTCGCAAGCGCTGAGGGCAGCAGGGGGGACAATGGACCGCGTGGCGACACTGACCCTCAACCCCGCCATCGACGGGGCCTGCGAGGCGGACGCGATTTTCCCCACCCACAAGATCCGCACGCGCGCCGAACGCTATGATCCGGGCGGCGGCGGCATCAATGTCGCCCGCGTGCTGGCGCGGCTCGGCGAAGAGGTGGAGGTGGTTTATCTGGCAGGCGGTGCCACCGGCGCCCTGCTCGACGAGCTGCTCGACCAGAACGGGCTGCTACGCCAGCGCATCCCCATCCACGACCACACCCGCCAGAGCCTTTCCGTGTTCGAATGCAGCACCGGCAAGGAGTTCCGCTTTGTGCCCGAGGGTCCGCTGGTCAGCGAAGCCGAGTGGCGGGCCGCCTTTGATCGCTGCGCCGCACTCGATCATGGCTGGCTGGTGGCATCCGGCTCGCTGCCGCGCGGGGTGCCGGTGGATTTCTACGCCCGCCTCTGCGCCGCGCTGGCCGGGCGCGACATGCGCTTCGTGGTGGATACATCCGGCCCGGCGCTGGCCGCGGCGATGGATGCGGGCGGCCTGTTCCTCGTCAAGCCAAGCCTGGGCGAATTCGAAGCCCTGGTTGGCCGAAAGCTGGAAAATGCCGAGGCGGTGGGCCGCGCCGCGCTGGAGCTGGTGCACGCCGGCCGGGTGCGGCACATCGCCGTGACGATGGGGCACGAGGGCGCGGTGCTCGCCCATGCCGGCGGGGTGCTGGTTCGGCCCGCGCTGGAGGTGCCGGTGCGCAGCGCCACCGGCGCGGGTGATTGCTTCGTGGCGGGTATGGTGCATGGTTACATGCGCGGTGGTGGCGCCGAGGATGCCTTTCGCTGGGGGATGGCGGCAGGTACGGCGGCGGTGCTCAGCCCCGGCACGGGCCTGGCCCAGCCCGCCGACATCGTCGCCATGTGGGAGGCCCTGGACAACTAACCACGCTTCGGAACCGAGGGGCCTAAAGCGAGGCGGCAAGCCGCCTTCTGCCGGTGGCGACAAAGGCGCGAAGGGTCTTGATCAGCAAGGTTTCCATCCCGTCCGGCCGGCCAGACAAGTGCCACGCGATCAACAGCCCGGCGAGATAGGCCGCCCAGCCCCCGCCCGTGCACAGCGCGAGCGAGACAAGCAGCCCCAGCCCCGTCTGCCCCGCGGTGATCGGGCATAGCGCCACCAGCACCGCCGCGCACAGCCCACCCGCCGCCATGGCTCGCCACGCCGCGCGCAACTGGCGCCCGGCGCTCACCCCGATCATCCGCCCCACCAGCGCCATGATATTGAGCGAAACCGCCACCGCCGCCAGTGCCGTCGCCCAGGCGACGCCGCGCGCGCCCCAGCCCCAGGCACCCAGCACCAGCGGCGGCAGGCGGATGCCGCATTCAATCACATTGCGGCGAAACAGCCGGTCGGTGCGACCCAGTGCCATCGCCAGCGGGCCAAACGGCGCGGTAAACAGCGGCGCGATATTGCCCAGCGCCACGCAGGTGACCAAAGGGGCCGCCCCCAGCCAGCGCTCGCCCAGCGCCAGCCGGATGGCCGGTGCCGCCAGCAGGGCGATGGTCAGCATCAGCGGCGTACCGGCGGTTACCAGCGAGGCCACGCTGCGCAGATAGGCCCGCTCCAGCCGCTCCGCCTCGTGCACCACCTGCACGAAGGCCGCCATCAGCGGGCGCCCCACCGGCTTGACAATAGCCTGCTCCGGAATGCCCGACAGGTCGCTGGCCAGCGAAAACAGGCCCAGCCCGGCGCGCGGCACAAAGCCGCTGAGCAAAAACCGGCCCGCCTGCCAGTTCACCGCGCTCAACACCTGCGACGCGCTCGACCATCCGAGATATCCGGCGAACTGGCGCCAATACAGCAGGGTAAGCCGGGGGCGGTGCGGCGCGAGAATGTAAGAAACCGCCGTGGCAATCACCGGCGAGGTGACGGTGCCCGCGGCAATCCCCCAATAGGAATGGGTAAGACGGGCCAGGCTGACCGCCATGCCAAAGCTGCAGATCTTGCCCGCCACATCGGCGGCGCAATCGCGGCGAAAATCCAGCACCCGGGCGTAGAGCGCCAGACGCGGGCTGGCGACCCCCCGCAGCGCAGGGGCCAGCGCGAGAAAGCAGATCAGCCCCAGCAGCCGGCCATCGTGATAGACATGCGCGAAAGGCCACGCCACGCCGGCCAGCAGCGCCGCCAGGGTCAGACCGCGCAACAGGCTGAGGGTGAAGGCAGTATCGAGCATGCTGCGGCTGAGGTGCCCCCCTTCGCCGGCGCCCAGTGCCGCCGGCGCCCGCACCAGCACCTGCGCGACCGGCAACTCGAACACGGCCTCCACGATTTGCACCAGCATCATCGCCACGGCCACCACGCCGAAATCCGCTGGGGTGAGCAAGCGGGCGAGCACCATCAGCGTTGCCAGATCGATCCCGCGCGTGCCGATGCGCGCCGCGATCAGCCACGCCGAACCGCTCGCCGCCCGCGCCGCCAGCGCCCGGGGCGGCGCCTTCGCGCCGCATTCGCCCGCGCCGGGGTCCAGAGCCACGATCACTGTGCCGCCCCGCGCCGATAGGGAAGGTGCAAACCTGCCCGCAGGCGAGTCGTCTCCGTCACCGTTTCGGAGGCGGCGCGCGATGCGTCCCGGGCCAGGGCCAGGGCCAAGGCCGGGGCCGGGGCCGGGGCCGCGCGCGCCGCCCGCCAACCCCCTCGGCCTGTTGCCCTGCCCGGCCCATCGGCCCCCCGCTGCCCGGCGATGCCCGGAAGCGCCAGGCCCGCTGTGGCCATGATGGCAAAGAACACGGCATTGGTGCTCAGGTCCACCGCGGTGCCCACGCTGCCGGCGGGAACCAGCCACACCAGAAAGCCCAGCCGCGCGCCGACGACTGCCCGCCGCCAGTCGCGCGCCAGCACGTCCTCGGCATGCGTGCAGCCGGGCCCCAGTGGCGCCAACAGGCCCCGCGCCAGATAGAGCGCCAGCAATGCCGCGCCGAATACGCCGGTGGATGCCGCCACCGCCACCGGAAAGCTGGAGGTGCGGCTGGAGCCCAGCCCCACCCCGTAACCACCGCTGTGCAGCATCGCGGTCATGCTGATGCGCGACCACCGCATCCGCTCGATATAGGAATCGGTGCCCACCTTGTGGATTACGGCCTCGTTCACCACCTGCTGCAGCGGCCTGGCCAATGCGGGATGAAACAGCACCGCCAGCACCCCCGCCCACAGCAAAACCACCATCCCCATCAGGATCAATGTGGCCCGGTGCCCCTCCAGCGAATGCGACGCGGTGGCCGCCTGCAAGACAAGGCTGCCGGCAAACAGCACCCCGGTCGCGGCCAGCCCCAGATAGGCCGAGGAGGACGTGGACAGGAAGCAGAACACAAACAAGGCCAGCATCAGCACTGGCTCCACCGCCTTGCAGAGCGGCCCGGCAAACCGCGCGGGCCGGACAAACAGCAACGTCGCGGCGAAAAACAGGCTGATCCCACCGTAGGTCGATGCCTCGGAATCGAAGCCGATTACCCGGCGCATGCCGCCCATCTCGGCGCCATCAATCAGCGCATAGGTCGCGGTGCGCAGCGGCGCCAGCAGGCCGCTGCCGGCGGTCAGCATGTCGGCCGCGCCGGCTATCGCCACGCTGGCCCCACCCAGCAGCAGCCCGTGAGCCAGAATTTGCAGACCGCCCGGCCCCCGGATCAGCACATAGACGCTGACGGCCACCAACCATGCCGTGACCAGATAGATCGCCTGGGCCAGGTTGCTCATGCCATAATGCAGTGGCGATTCGACGGTGTTGTTCATCGGCACCACAATCACGGTCGAAAACAGGGCGGGCGCCGTGGCGGTGATGATCAGCGCGTATAGGACAAAGGCCGTCAACAAGCCGAAGCGGAGCGGATTGAGCAGCGCATCGCCCAAGCGATGGCCCGCGCCCCGCTCCCCCAGCAGCCGTGCCGCCAGCAGCGGGGCGGTGGCGGAATAGGGCAGGAGGTTGAACCCGCCCGGCAGGGTGTTGAACGTGCCGAAGGCAAGCCCGATAAAGAAAAAATACACCACCCAGCGCACCGGCAGGATCGCGGCCAGGGCAAACAGTATCCAGAAGATCGCAATGATCATATGCGCCCCTTTGCAAACCCCAGCCCCGGCGGGGTGGCGGCGAAACAACAGATCCGTGACGGCAATCAGCCGGCCCCAGCCTTTTCGAAAGCATGGCCCTTCCGGTGAAACCGCCCCATCCGGCGTGCGGAACGTCCGGCCCCGGCGACCGGTTTTTGAACGGCCAGCCCATGCCGCCGCCGCCGCCCGGCCAGCGTTAGCAAGCCTGCGCGCCGCTCGAAATCGGCATCTCCCCCATTTCGGATCAGTCCGCAGTTTCCCTGATGCGCGGGATTGGGCATTTCCTGTTCGCGGATGCAACATCGCCATTCGCCAGGGGGCCTCATGCCGCGCATTGCCATCATCATCGCCAGCAAGGGGCGGCGTGACGACCTCGCCCTGTGGCTGGGCCATGCCCGGGGCCAATCGCTGGCCCCGGCGGTGATGATCTGGAGCCTGTGCTCGGCGGAGGACCTGCCCGATCTGGCGGATGTGCCCCCGGACGAGCGGCCGCTGGTCACGTGGTCTGCGACGGGAAGCTGCGTTCAGCGCAACACCGGCCTCGGCGCCGTGCCCCCGGGAACCGATATCGTCGCGTTTTTCGACGACGACTATGTGCCCTCCGCCCGCTGTCTTGAGGGGATCGCGCGTGCCTTTGCCGCGCGGCCCGATGTGGTGGGGGTCACCGGCCGCATGCTGGCCGATGGCATAAATTCGCCGGGCATCCCGCTGGAACAGGCGTTTGCCATGGTGGAGCAATACGACCGGGCGCCACCGGCGGAGCCGATCTCCATGCGCGCGCTCACCGGGCTCTATGGCTGCAACATGGCATTCCGGGCCAGCGCGATAGGCGACGAACGGTTCGACGAGCAGCTGCCGCTCTATGGCTGGCAGGAGGATGTGGATTTTTCCGAGCGGGTCGCGCGCCGGGGCCCGGTGTGCCACACCAATGCCTTCGCCGGGGTGCATCGCGGCGCCAAGAGCGGGCGCACCAGCGGCGTGCGGCTCGGCTACTCGCAGGTGGCCAACATCCTTTATCTCTGCCGCAAACGGTCAATTCCGCGACGTTTCGGGATGGAACGGCTGGGCTGCAACCTGCTGGCCAACCACGCCCGATTCCTGTGGAGCGAGCCCTGGGTGGATCGGCGCGGGCGCGTGCGTGGCAACTGGCTGGCGCTGCGCGACCTGCTGCTGGGCAGGCTGCACCCCACACGGATCCTGGAGTTCCATTGAGATGTTCGGTCCGCACGCCGGCAGTGAGGCTATGATGAAGCAGAATGGCAATAACGCAGGGCGTGGGTCGTACCTGATCCTGTCGGGGCACGATTACCGCTCGCGTCGCAAGGCGAATATGCACTTCATCGCCGAGGAACTGCGAAGGCGCGGGCAAGTGCGGTTCTTTTCGCTCGGCTTCAGCCAGCTCTCGCGGGTGAAGGCTGATCCGCGACTGTCGCTGTGGCAAAGGGCAAATGCGGTGGAACGGCATGAGGGGGTCGACTGCTATTTGTGGCGCACGGCGCTCCACCCGGTCAATCTGCACGCCCGCTGGCTGTATCTTTTGGAACAGCTCGCTTTCAACGCCTACCTGTCCGCCGTTCCCCGGCTGCTGCGTCAGTGGATCCGCGAGGCGGATACGATCGTGCTGGAATCGGGCATGGCCATCATGCTTTTCGACCTCATTCGCGCTGAAAACCCGGCGGCACGGATCATCTACATCTGTTCCGACAGGCTGGATACCATCGCGGTATCGCCCTTCGTGCGCGAACCGTTGCGCCGCCGGCAGGTGATGCTGGACGGGATCCGCGTGCCCTCTGTGGCCATGCTGGACGAGTTCCCGGGCAACTCCCGCGTGTTCTTTGTGCCGCACGGGACGACTGGCCAGCCAGAGCGGCCTTTCGTCAATCCCTATACCGCGCCGACAAACGTCGTCTCGGTCGGGTCGATGCTGTTTGATCCGGGCGTGTTTACCGTGGCGGCCCAGGCCTTTCCCGAAGTGCACTTCCATGTCATCGGCGGCGGCAAGCGGGCCCTGTCGCTGAGCGGCGCGAACATCACCGTTTATGACGAAATGCCCTATGACCAGACCCAGGATTATCTGGCCTTTGCCGATGCCGGCGTCGCACCCTATCGCGGCGATGGCGTCACGCCCTATCTCGCCGACACCTCGATGAAGCTGATGCAGTTCGCCCAATGGGGGCTGCCGGCGATCTGCCCCCACGCCGCTGTGGGGGGCAAGCGCGGGCGCTATGGCTATGATCCGGCCGATGCCGGCTCGATCCGGGCGGCCGTGGGTCAGGCCTTGGCGTCAGGGCGGTTTGAGCCATGGTCGGGGCTGAGCTGGGAGGGGGTGACCGATCGCATACTCGATCCCCATGCCTATCCGGATACGACAATCCCGTCGGCTGGTCACATGGCGGCGGCGGCCCATGCCCTTGCCTGACCAGACCCCCAGCCGCCGCACCGCGCGGGCCGGTGCCTGAGGCGCGCCGCCGTGCGATTTAAGGGCCTTTCGATCAACGGCAGATTCCTGTCGGCCCGCCCCTCTGGCGTGCACCGGGTGGCGCGCGCGTTGACCGGCCAGTTAGGCCGCCACCGCGAGGAATTGAGCGCGCTGTTTGGCGCGGCCCCCACGATCATCGCGCCGCGCTCCGTCGCGACTGATGCCATCGCCGCCGACGGCACGCCTGGGGGCCTGCCGCTGCGGCGCGCCAGCCTGCTCACCGGCCAGGCCTGGGAGCAACTGGAACTGCCGCTGCGCGCGCGTGGCACCTTGCTGCTCAGCTTCTGCAATCTGGCGCCGCTGCTCCACCCCGCCTCGGTGCCGATGATCCACGACGCGCAGGCCTTTTCCACGCCGCGGTCTTATTCGCTGGCGTTCCGCAGCTTTTATCGTCTGGCACAGCCGGCAATGGGCGCAAGGGCCCTGCGCGTGCTGACGGTGTCCGAATATTCGCGCGGCGAGCTGGCACGCTATGGCGTCGCGCGGGCGGAGAAGGTCCGTGTCATCCATAACGGTGTGGACCATGCACGGGGGCAGACGGTCGACGAGGCGATTCTGGCCCGGCTGGGGTTGCGGGCGCATGGCTATGTGCTGGCGCTGGCCTCCACCCAGGCGCACAAGAACATTGGCGTGCTGCTGAAGGCCTTCGCCGACTGGGAAAACAGCCCGCAGCTGGTTCTGTTCGGTGCGGAGGGGCCACGGGAATTCGCGCAGGCGGGAATGGCTTTGCCCGGCAACGTGCTGTTGGCCGGGCGGGTCAGCGATGCGGAACTGGCCGCGCTGATGGCCTCCGCGCTGTGCTTTGCCATGCCCTCCACCACGGAAGGTTTTGGCCTGCCGCCGCTGGAGGCCATGGCGCGGGGCTGCCCTTCGGTGGTCGCTCCCTGCGGGGCCCTGCCCGAGATCTGCGGCGCAAGTGTGCTATACACTCCGCCCGGTCAGCCCGAGGCGTGGCGGGCCGCCATCACCCGCCTAGCCACCGATGCGTCCTTGCGCGCGCAACTGTTGGCGGCGGGGGGCGAGCATGTGCAAACCCTCAGCTGGGAACGGGCCGGCGACGCGCTGATGGCCCTGCTGCGCGAGATAGCCGCGGAGGCGGGCTAGCCCGGCCAGCCATGTGATGGCGGCTCCGGCATCGCGGCGCATCCCCCCGGCGGATCGCGCCATATCCGCACGGAGGCCAGATCCAGCACGGAAGGGTTGGGCGTTTCCCTAACCGGATAGCCGCTGCCCAGCGCCAGATTGACCAATGGATAGAGCGGGCCGTTCAGTTCTGGCGGCGTGGGCTGGCGCCACACTTCGGCATGGTCGAGATACCAGATGATCCGCGATGGCCCCACGGCAAGGCCATAGTCATGCCAGTGCCCCACCAGCGCGCCCTCCAGCACCGGGTTCGCGTGCCCCGCATGGCGCGAGCGGTCCCGATCCTTGCCGTGATACCAAACATGCAGCGCACTGCGGTATTCGGCGGTGGCATGGCCGTAGTATTCGATCACGTCGATCTCCACGGCCGGGGCCGCGTCGTGGGCCGGCGCCTGGCTCATCAGCCAGAAGGCGGGCCACGTGCCCGGCCCCGGCGGCAGCTTCATCCGCGCCTCGAAATAGCCATAGCGGACGCCGCCGCCGGGCACGGCGCCAAGGCCGGTGACATCGGCACCGGCGATCAGGCCGGAGTGCCAGTGGCCGGTGTCGTCGCGGCTCGCGGTGATGCGCAGCCCTTCCGCCGACAGGGTGAAGGGGCCGTTCGGGCCGGGGTCGGCAAAGGCCGCCGCGCCGAAATCGCCACTCCACGGGGTATGCGCTATCCAGCGGGCGCCCCGCTTGTCGCTGGGCTTGCCAAGCGGGCCATAGGGCGAGATCGCCAGACGGTGGAAATCGTCGGAGAAGGCCAACTGCCGGTGGCAAGTCCCGCCATTTGCCGGGGCAGAAGCCGGCGCGGGCACCGAAGGCTGAACGGCGGGCAACTGGGCAAGCCCGATTAACAGAAACGACAGAATCGACATGGCTGCTTCGCTCCTGTTGCGCGCCGGAAGGGTGGCGGAACCGCCCAGAATACAGCCGGATTTTGCGGGCGGACCGGGGCAAGGTTCACCCTATCGCACCCCGCCCCGCGCGCAATCAGGGGCTTTGCGCATGGCGCCACTCGGGCGGCGCTCGGCCACGCTGCCCGAAATTAAACCGCGGTGCTTGCTGCCGGTCAATTTGTGCCCATGCCGCAACTGCTAAATGCCCGATGGAACGGGCGGGAATCCCCAAGTTGCCCCCATCCCAAGGCGCGGGACACGCCAAGTGCCCGCCCGCGCACCCCAATTCACGGAGGCCATTTTATGCCAGACATGTCCAACAATCCGGCTGGATCCGCAGATGAAAACATGCCTGCCGCCCGGCGCTCGCGCGTGCTGGTGTGGGGCCTGCGGGCCAGCGTGCCGGCGCTGGTCGGTGCCATGGCGCTGGTGGTGACGCCACCTGCCAGCGCGGTGCCCTCCTTTGCCGAACAGACCGGGCAGCCCTGCCAGGCATGCCACGTCGGCGGCTTCGGGCCGGAGTTGACGCCATTCGGGCGCGAATTCAAGCTGGGCGGCTATACCATGCGCGCCAAGGCCGCCATGCCTCTGGCGGCGATGGCGATGGCCTCGTTCACCCACACGAAAAAGGGGCAGGATCCCGCCAATTTGCCCGCCGGATACGAGCCGAACGACAATCTCGCCCTCGATCAGGCCAGCGTGTTTCTGGCGGGCGGCGTGGGCCAGCACTTCGGCGGCTTCGCGCAGGTCACCTATGATGGGGTGAACAGCGTGTGGCACTGGGACAATCTGGACCTGCGCGCGGTGACCACCGGCCATGTGCTGGGCAAGGATGCCGTGTTTGGCCTCACCGTGAACAACAGCCCCACCGTGCAGGATTCCTGGAATACGACGCCGGCCTGGGGCTTCCCCTATTATGGCCCCAGCGCGCTGGTGCAGACGCCGGGCGCCTCGCCGCTGATCGACGGCGGGCTGGCACAGGAGGTGCTGGGCATGAGCGCCTATGCCTGGATTGACCACCAGTTCTATCTGGAAGCGGGCGCCTATGGCACGCCGGCCGCCGGCACGCTGAACGCGTTTGGCGCCGACCCACTGGGCGGCCCGGGCGACATCCGGGGGCTGGCGCCCTATGGCCGTGTGGCGTGGCAGCACGATCTGGCAGGCGGCACCGCGGAGATCGGAGCCTTCGCGCTGAAGGCACAAATCAATCCCGGCCGCGACCGCACCACCGGGCTCGCCGACCATTACGCCGATGTCGGGGCGGATGCCTCGTGGCAGAAGGCGCTGGCCTCGGGCAACAGCATCTCGGCCAATCTGCGCTATGTGCACGAGCACGGCAATTATCTCGCCAGTTGCGCGCTGGGCCTGAGCGCCAGCAACGATCCCAATTGCGCCAAGGTTACGCTGAACGAATGGCGCGGCGTGCTGGGCTATAGCTGGCACAACAAGATTGGCGCCAGCATCAGCGGCTTTTCCATCACCGGCACCGGCAATCCGGCGCTTTATGCCGGAAATGCCACTTCCTCACCCAACAGCAACGGGGTAACCGGCCAGCTCGACTATACGCCGTGGAGCGCGGGCAACTCGCCGCTGGGCATTCGCGCGAATGTGCGCCTGGGCATGCAATATACCGCCTATGGCAAGTTCAACGGTGCCTGGCACAATTACGATGGTTCCAATTCCAACGCCGCCGACAACAACACGCTGAGGTTTTTCACATGGGTCGCTTTCTGAAGATCACCGCTACCGTCCTGCTGGCTGTCGTGCTGGCCACGCCGGCCATGGCCGCGGATGCCGCCGCCGGCGCCAAGGCGTTCAAACAGGCCTGCGGCGTGTGCCATGCGCTCGCCACCTCGGGCGTGGGCCCCGCGCTGGGGGGGTTGTCGGGCGCAAGGCCGGCACCCTGCCAGGTTATGCCAGCCGCTATTCGCCGGCGATGAAGGCCGCCGGCTTCGTGTGGACGGCCGACAAGCTGTCGCGCTACATCGCCAATCCGGCGGCGGTGGTGCCGGGCAATCACATGCCTTACGCCGGCCTGCATGATGCCGGGCAGGCAGCGGCTATCGTCGCCTATCTGGAAACGCTGAAGTAGTCGGGCGACGGAGGATCCCGGGGCATAGCACTCCCCCGGGATCCTCCCTCCCCCTTCACCCCGCCATCGGGTTGGGCGTGGGCGCCGCCACCCGGGTCAGGCGGTTCCGGTCGCGGTGGTGGAAGGGTTCGCTTTGCCCAGCGATGGTCATCACCGTGTCCTCGTCATAGCTCCATGTGCCATCGTCGTGCACGGTGACGGTGATGGTGAAACTGTCGGTGCGGAAGTTCTTTTCCAGAAACGGATTCGAGCAGATGCCGTAATCGGTGCTGCCGCGTGTGGCTGACAAGGTGAACTGCTTCGCGTCCGCCGCGCATTGGCCCACGGCCAGCACCGTCTGCCCGCGCGGGATGGTGAGCGATTGCATCACCGTGCCCGTCTCCGGTTCCCACAGCCAATAGCCGACCTGATCGTGATAGGTGCTCGTGCGCCCCGGCTTGCAGGCCCATACGTGATAGCGCAGGCCATAGAGCAGCTGCGGGCCATTGGTTCCCGGGTCGATGGGCTGGAGTTCGATTCGCTCGTGATAGGGCTGCGTGCGCGGTCCAGCGGCCTTGGGGGCGATATCAACCCCGCCCTCGCCTTCCCAAATGCCGGCCAGCGGCGCCAGCGGGCCGAGGCATGCCAGCGTATTGGCATCAATCGGGTTGAGCTCTGTGTAGATGTCGTCAATGAGCGCAGGCATGGCGGGGTCCCCTCGGCAGGTTGGTAGACAGGTCGGAGGCCAGTTTGACCACTGCGGCAAGAGAGGCAAGATGGCGCGGGGCGACCATGCCGATTTTGCGCATGATTTTTAAGCCCGAAATCGCGGGACTTAGGATTTTCCCGTATCCCACCATGCGGGCAATGGCAGGGGGGCCCGGGCTAGATCTGGTCGGCCGAGCGCCGACACCCGTGCCAGCGGATCGGCCAGCTTTCCTCGGGAATCACGCCCATGCAGCGCTCCTTTCGGCCCCTTGCCCTGCCCTTTGCCCCTCGGGCTTTGCTGCCACGTCGTTTGCTGAACTGCCGCCGGGGGGCGATGATGCTGGAGTTCGCCCTGACGCTGCCGGCGCTGCTGGCGCTCTATTCGGGGGCCTATACCCTCAGCGACATGATCGCCTGCCAGCACAAGGTGACGCTGGCCACCCATCAGCTTACCGATATCATCGCGCGCTCGCCAGCGCTGGAGCCCGCCGATGTCTCGGGCATTCTGGCGGCCTCGGCGCAGGTTCTGGCGCCCTATTCCGGGGCCAAGGCCGCCATCACGGTCAGCGAGATACAGCTTGCCACCGACGGAACCGCCCATGTGGTGTGGAGCCAGTCGCTCAACGGCACCGCCCTTTCCCCGGGCAGCGCCATGCCCCTGCCGCCGGGCACGCCCCCCACCTGCGCCGTGCTGATTTTGGGGCAGGTGCAATATGCCTATACGCCGGCGGTCAGCCTTGGTCTGGCGCAGACGGTGAACCTGACCGATCAACTGGCGGTCGCGCCGCATTATGGGCCGCAGGTGGCGCTGGGCGGCGCCGGTACCGCCACGCCTTGCCCCTGATCAGTTCGCGGCGGCCGCGATCAACGGCGAAACCTTGACCCGCCCACGATTGCCCGCCATAGCGCGCGTGCCCGCAAACCGCATGGTTTTGCGGCGGCGGGGCGGTTAGCTCAGTTGGTAGAGCATCTCGTTTACACCGAGAGGGTCGGCGGTTCGAGCCCGTCACCGCCCACCATTTCCCGGCCGCGCATGGCGGCCGGATCCCGACAAATCTCACACCCTGCCCGCCCGTTCCCCAAAAGGGATGCGGTGCGATGGTTTCAGCTGAACACCGCGCCCGTTTTCCGCGTCACCTCGTCCAGGGTGATGCCGGGTGCGCGTTCCAACAGGGTGAGACCGCCGTTCTTCTTGTCGCAGGCAAAGACGCAAAGGTCGGTGATAATGAGATCGACCACGCCGGCGCCGGTCAGCGGCAGGGTGCAGCGCTCCAGGATCTTGGGTTCACCCTGCTTGTTGCAATGCTCCATCAGCACGACCACGCGCTTCACGCCCGCCACCAGATCCATGGCGCCGCCCATGCCTTTCAGCATCTTGCCGGGAATAGTCCAGTTGGCGATGTCGCCCCGGGCGGAGACTTCCATCGCGCCCAGCACGGTCAGGTCGATATGCCCGCCGCGGATCATCGCGAAACTCTCCGCCGAGGAGAAGAAGCTGGAGGTCGGCAGCTGGGTAATGGTCTGCTTGCCGGCATTGATCAGGTCGGCATCAACCTCGTCGGGATAGGGAAACGGCCCCATGCCGAGCATGCCATTTTCAGATTGCAGCGTCACGTGAATGGCCTCGGGCACATAATTCGCCACCAGCGTGGGGATGCCGATGCCCAGATTGACGTAGTAGCCGTCGCGGAGCTCCTGCGCGGCGCGCGCGGCCATTTCGTCGCGAGACCAACCCCTGACTTCACTCATCCGTGCCTGCCCTCATGCTGCCCGCTTTCTTCGCTTGCACTCAATCATCAAGCGCGGGGCCTATCAAGCCGCTTGACCACTGTCATGCTAAAATATTAGATGCCGGCATGACTGATACAAATGTGCTGATCGTGGGCGGTGGCCCGGTGGGAATGACGCTGGCCTGTGTGCTGGCCGAATATGGCGTGCGCAGCATTCTGGTGGAGCGCAATCCCTCGACCACGCAGCATCCCAAAATGGATATCACCAACGCCCGCAGCATGGAGCTGTTCGAGCGCGCCGGCCTCGCCGCCCGGCTGCGCGCGGTGGCGGTGCCCGACAGCCAGCCCTTCGACGTCTCGTGGATCACCGCGCTGAACGGGCATGAGCTGCACCGTTTCGTCTACCCGGGCGCCGGCGAGTTCCGCCGCCTGATGCATGAGCGCAACGACGGCACCATGCCCTCGCAACCGCCGATGCGCGTGTCGCAGGTGATCATCGAGCCGGTGCTGAAGCAGGCGATCGACGAGCACCCGCTGGTAGACGTGCGCTTTGCCACCGCCTTCGAGAGCTTTGTCGAGGATGCCGGCGGCGTGGTCGCCACGGTGCGCCGGGCCGATGGCACGGAAGAAAGCATCAGCGCCGAATGGCTGGTGGGTTGCGATGGTGGCGGCAGCAAGGTGCGCGAGCAACTGGGCATTGGCCTTTCCGGGCTGGCCCGCGTTGCGCGGCGCTTCATCACCCACTTCCGCTCGAATGACCGGCGCCTGCTCCAGCGCTGGGGCCCGGCATGGCACTACCAGTCCGACAAGGGCACGCTGGTGGCGCAGAACGATCATGACACATGGACGCTGCTGACCCGCTTTCCCGAAGGGGTGGAGTTCGAGGATGTCGACCCCTCGGCGCTGATCACCGGTTTTGCCGGCGAGCCGATCGAGCACGAGGTGCTGGTATGCAACGCCTGGTGGCCCAACCTGCTGGTGGCGGATTCCTATGGCGCGGGCCGGGTGTTTCTGGCGGGCGACGCGGTGCATCAGGTCATCCCCACCGGCGGCTATGGCATGAACACCGGCGTTGGCGATGCCTATGATCTTGGCTGGAAGCTGGCGGCGGTGATCGGTGGCTTTGGCGGGCCGAAGCTGCTGGAATCCTATGAGCAGGAGCGGCGGCCGGTGGCGCTGGCCAATTGCGCGGGCTCGGCGCGGCACAATGGCGTGCGCATCCAGATCGGCGCGCTGTATCAGGGGCTGGGGGATGATGCTGACGCGCGCGGCGAGGCCGCCCGCCGCATTGCGGAACTCGGCAACCGCGAGAACGAGAGCTTTGGCCTGGAAATGGGCTATTGCTACAATGCCTCGCCGGTCGTCCTGCCCTCGCCCACAGAGGTGCCGAGCACCGACCCGGTCGCCTATGTGCCCAGCACGCTGCCCGGTGCGCGCCTGCCCAGCCTGTTCCTGGCCGATGGCAGCAATGTGCACGATCACCTCGCCCCCTGGTTCACCCTGCTGTGCACCGGCCCCTGCGACACCGCTGGCTTCACCGAGGCCGCCGCGGGGCTGGGCATTCCGCTGGAGGTGCGCCAGATCGACACGGCCGGGCATGAGGAACTCTATCGCGGCCCGGCGCTGCTGGTCCGGCCCGATCAACATATTGCGTGGCGGGGCATCCCCGGGGACGTCGGCGAGGCGGCAAGGGTTCTGGCCCATAGCCTGGGCCGGCGGAACCCAGCTATTTCATCACCGCCTTCGGCGCCCGAGGCCAAGCAGCGCGAAATGGCGAACTGATTCCGCCCCGATAGCGACGGCACATGCGGGCTTGGCTCCGGCGAGCGAATTAGCCATCACAGCGGCGATGGCGCGATTCGGCCTTTCCGGCTGGAAGCACGCCAACCCACCGAATTATCAAAACACATGGAGAGGTGAGCATGGTTCAGCAGGCCGGAATTTTCGAACTGCGCTTCTACAAGATCGCCCATGGCCGCGAAGGCGACATGCTCGCCCGGGTGCAGCAGGATTGGAACGTGCTGTTTCCGCGCCACGGCATCCGGCCGCTCGGCTGCTGGACCGCCGTTTCCGCCAAAACCCTGCCAATGTTCGTCTACATCACCCCGTTCAAGGACATGGCGGACCGCGAAGCCTGCTGGGCCGGCTTCTATGCCGATACCGACTGGCACGAGGCCCGCACCCGCACCAACGCCGGCAGCGAGCTGGTTGAGCGTTACGACATCTGCTTCGTGCGCGGGCTGGGCGACTTTTCGCGCCCGGCGGCCCGGCCGGGCGAGATCGACGAGATCGTTCTGCACCAGACGCTGGTCGGCAAGGGCGGCCCCGCCGGGCAGGCCCTGCTGACCAGCGAAACGCCAGCGGCCGTGCGCGCCGGCGCCACCGCCATCGGCCATTTCGACGTGATCAACGGCATTGAACTGCCCGGCGCCGTCAGCTTCCTGCGCTGGCCGGATTGGGAGACCCGCAAGGCCAGTGTCGCCACCATCGAGGCCGATGAAGCCCTGCGCGCCGAGCGGAACGAACAGCGCAAGACCTATGGCGCCACGCTGGTGGGCGGCGCCACCTCCTATTTGCTGAACCCGGTCGAGGTGGACTGGCAGTAAGCCTTGCCACCGGCACGGCGCGGCCTCAGGCCTGCGCCGTGCCCAGTTCTCGGCCGATGATGTAACCGAAGGTGAGGGCCGGGCCGAGGGTGATGCCCGCCCCCGGATAGGTGCCGGCCATCACCGAGTTCATGTCATTGCCGCAGGCATAGAGGCCGGGAATGGGGGCGCCCTGCCCATCCAGCACCCGCGCGCTGGCGTCGGTTATCAGCCCGCGCGTCGCGCCGATGTCGCCGGGGTAGACCGCGACCGCATAATAGGGCGCCGTGGCAATCGGCCCGAGGCAGGGGTTGGGCTGATGGGTCAGGTCGCCCTGATGCCGGTCATAGATGTTGCCGCCCTTGCCGAAATCGGGGTCCACGCCGTCCCTGGCGAAGATATTGTGCCGCCGCACCTCTTCCTCCAGCCCGGCGGCCGGCACGCCGATGGCCTCGGCCAATGCGGCAACGGTTTTACCGCAGCGCAGGTAGCCGCTTTTGAGGTAGCGCCGATACAGGGGGATGCCCGGCCGCACGAGGCCCATGCCATAGCGGCGCAGGAAGGCGGCATCGCAGACCAGCCACGCCGGCACCGCGCCGCCCGCCGGAACCGCCAGCATGGCCTGCACGAACTGATGATAGGAGCCCGCCTCGTCCACAAAGCGGCGACCATCCGATTTCACCGCGATCAGCCCCGGCTTGGCGCGATCGAGGAACAGGTGCGGAAAGCGGGCTTCCTCGCGCCCCCGCGCATCGCGCAGCACCGAGACCGGCGTGTAATTGGCCGGATCCACCACATGGTTATCCACCCGCGCGCCTAGCTGGCCGGCCAGCGCGTGCAAATCACCGCGACTGCCAGAGGGGGCCATGGTGAAATGCTGCTCGGGCGTCGCCAGCAGGGCCCGCATGGTCGCGCTATTCGCGGCGGCGCCACCACCCGCCAGCACGACGCCGCGCCGGGCAGAAACCGTCAGCGCCTGCCCGCCCTTGCGCAGCTTCACCGCCCGCACCCGGCCGTCCTCGCGCACCAGCTCGGTTACAGTTGCCTCCGACCACAGGGTAACGCCCGCATCCACGGCCGATTTGAGCAATTGCGCGGCCAGCGCATTGCCGGCCAGCAACCGCGTGCCGCGCCCGTGGGTCATGCGGTCGCGCAGGAAGCTGCCGATGAGCCGCACCGACAGGCCGAAATTCGCCAGCGACCTGAAGGTGCCCAGCAGGTGATCGATCTCCTTGCGCCCGACCATGCCGCCAAGCACCAGGAAGGATGGCAGTGGCGCCCGCAGCTTGCGGAACCACCGGCCCAGCCGCCGCCCGTCATAAACCTGCGGGTCCATGCTGCGGCCGCCATGCGCGGCGCCTTCCAGCGCCGTGTAATAATCGGGCGCCACCTCGCGCGGCACCAGCCGCAGGGCGGTGTGCTGGTGCATATAGCGCACCATGTCTGGCCCATTGTCGAGGAAGGCGTCGACCAGGTCCTCGCGCATGTGGTTGCCCAGAACCTGCGCGAGGTAGCGCCGCGCCGCCGCCTTGCTGTCGGGCAGGCCGAGTTTGGCCATTTCCGGATTGTCCGGAATCCACACGACGCCGCCCGAAATCGCGGTGCTGCCGCCGAACAGCGGCTCCTTCTCCACCAGCAGCACACTGGCACCCTCGTGTGCGGCGACGGTTGCCGCCGCCAGCCCGCCCGCGCCGGAACCCAGCACGACAACATCAAACTCCAGGACGGACGGGCTGCTCTCGGGCATCGTCAGGCGACCTTGCCACCCTCGGTCGGCGCGCCAATCGCGGCGATGACCGACTGGTGGTCGGTGATGGTGGCCAGCATGCGCAGCTGGCTCTCCACGATCACCTTATGCGCCACCGGGTCGCCGCCGGCGATGCAATCCTCGGGGATGACGACGTGATAGCCGAATTCCACGGCGGAAATGGTGAAGCCGGGGATGGCGACATTGGTGGAAATGCCGGTCAGCACCACGGTCTCGATGCCAAGCCGCCGCAGGGTGAGGTCCAGCGAGGTGCCGAGCATGCCGATGAGGCCCGAGCCGCGCTGGATGACATAGTCGTCCGCTTCCGGCTCCAACCCGGGCAGGAAGCCGGCCTCGATGGTGCCGACCGCCAGCGGGGGGGCCTTGCGCGACATGGCGGCCAGCAGCGAGTTGATTTTCTTGTCCGCCTGGTCCGCGCGCTCGATGGCGGGGGTGAAGAAGATCGGCAGGCCGCGAGCGCGGAAGGCGGCGATCAGCGCGGCGATATGGGGCACGATGTTGCGGCTCTGTGCCTGCTCGGCCAGCGCGGGCAGCATGGAATATTTCGGGTCCAGCAGGCCCACCTGGCATTCGTTGACGATGAGGGCGGCCTTCTGCCCCTGGCTCAGACTGCGAATCATTGGTCTCTCCCTGTGTGTTTTGCGCCCCAGCGCCCGATCAAACGCCCAATCAAATCAAATGGTGGCGCGCGGCCGGGTTATCAGCTTTTCGATGCGCTTTTCGTTGATGGTGCTCAGCACGATGCGGTCAACGAAAATGCCGGGTGTGTGGATACAATCCGGATCAAACGTGCCGGCCTCGACGATTTCCTCGACCTCCACCACCGTCATCCTGGCGGCGGTGGCCATGTTGGGATTGAAGTTGCGGGCGGTCTTGCGGAACATGAGGTTGCCCTCCGGGTCGGCCCGCCAGGCCTTGATGATCGCGAGGTCGGCGCGCAGCCAGTTCTCGCGCACATAGGTCTCGCCGTCGAAGACCTCGGTCGGCTTGCCCTCGGCCACCACGGTGCCCACGCCGGTCTTGGTGAAGAAGGCCGGAATGCCGGCGCCGCCCGCGCGAATGCGCTCGGCCAGCGTGCCCTGCGGGCAGAGTTCCAGCTCCAGCTCGCCCGACAGGTATTGCTGCTCGAACAGCTTGTTCTCGCCCACGTAGGACGAGATCATTTTGGCGATCTGCCGGCTTTCCAGCAGCATCCACAGGCCAAAACCGTCTGCCCCTGCGTTGTTCGAGATGACCGTCAGCCCCTTCACGCCCGACGCCCGGATCTCCGGGATCAGGCTTTCAGGGTTGCCGGAAAGGCCGAAACCGCCCGACATGATGGTCATGCCGTCGAACAGCAGGCCTTCCAGCGCGGCGGCGGGCGAGGGATGGATCTTGGAAATCACCGGCGCACCATCGGATGGATGCAGGCGGCCGCCCTCAGTTCCTGTCTATGGGCGAAGCCAAGTGGTGCACGCGTCAAAATCACTCTCCCAACTTGCCTGCTAGAATACTAGTAGCCCGGCGGCGAGGCAAGTCTCCTTCTCTCGCCCAAGGCGCGGTGGCCGCCAACGGCCCGGCATCAACCCGCGACATACAGCCGCCCGGCCGCTGCCGCGATGTGTTCCACACTGGCGGCACGCGCGCCCTCGGCATCGCGCTGTTCAATCGCGCGCAGTATGTGCTCGTGCTCGTGGTGGGCCGGCACCACATGCCTGTTGAACTCGGCACCGCCCGATTGCGCGATGTAGAAATCCGAACGGTCGGCCAGCCGCTCGACAATGTCGCCCACCACCTGCGAGCGGGCGATGCGGCGCAACTCGGCGTGGAATTGCCGGTTCAACAGGCGATAGGATTGCGCGCGCACGCCGCCATCCCCATCCCAATCGCTCAACGCGCCAATTTGCGCCGACAGCAGCCGCAGTTGCAGCACATCGTCAGAGGTCGCCCTTTCGGCCGCCAACTGGCCCACCAGCCCCTCGCTGGCGGCGAACAGCCGGAAAAAATCGGCGATCTCGTCGGGGGAGGCGGAATTGACCCGGCAACCCACCTGCGGGACGATCTCGATGAAACCTTCCAGCGACAGGCGCTTCATCGCGTCCATCACCGGCTGGCGGCTGATGCCGAGCGTGCCGGCAATCTCGTCAATCGCAAACCAGCCCTGGTTGCTGACGAGCCCATCAAGCAATTGCTTCTTGATGTGGGCATATGCCTGATCGACCAGCCGTTCCTTGCGCATGATTTCCTTGGGTTTCCCGGTGCGGTGCGCAAGGGATTGCCACCGCCCGCCGCCATATTCAACAATCCGCACTAAAATCCTAGCGCTTTAGCCGGGGGGAAAACTTCATTCTAGAATTCTAGCGACAATGCCGCTAGGCTGTCCCCGTCGGGCGCGGTGGCGACATCGCCGCCACCCGGATGAATTCAGACGCAAGGTTCGGGCAAGAGGAAATCGCATGAAGCTGGTAAGTTTTGCGGCGCAGGGCGCCACGCAGGTGGGCATTGTCGATGGCGACGACATTCTGGTCGTCACCGACGCCAGCTGGACGGGCGGCACCACCCTGCGCGCACTGATCGAGCGCGACGAACTGGCCGCGGCCAAGGCCCATGTTCAGGGCCCCGCCACCAAGCGCGTCCCGCTGGCCGGCGTGACCCTGCTGCCCCCGGTGCTCGACCCGCCGCGCATCTGGTGCGTCGGCGTCAACTATCACGACCACCGCAAGGAAGTCGGCCGCGATGAGACCGGGCATCCCACCATCTTCACCCGCACGCCGCAATCGCAGGTGGGGCATGGTGCCCCCATCGCGGTTCCGGCCATCTCCACCGATCTCGATTACGAGGCGGAAATCGCCGTCGTCATCGGCAAGGGCGGGCGCAATATCGCGCAGGCCGACGCCATGGGCCATATCGCCGGCTTCAGCTGCTATAACGACGCCACCATCCGCGACTGGCAGCGCCACACGACGCAGTGGATTCCCGGCAAGAACTTCGAGGGCGTCGGCTCGTTCGGCCCCTGGCTGGTCACGCCTGACGACATGCCGCCGCTGGAGGAAATTCAGGTGACCGCGCGGCTGAATGGTCAGGTCATGCAGCAGGCCGTGGCGACGGACATGATCTTCCCCATCGCCGAAGTCATCGCCTATCTCTCGACCGTCACCACCCTGCTGCCAGGCGATGTCATCGCCACGGGCACCCCCGGTGGCGTGGGCGCCAAGCGCACCCCGCCGGTGTGGATGAAGCCCGGCGACACCATCGAAATCGAAGTGACCGGGGTCGGCGTGCTCTCTAACCCGATCGCCTGAGCCATGGCCGAGTACAACCTCTCCTTCAGCCACCTGGGCTTCTTCGTTCGCGATATCGATGCGATGCTGGCCTTCTATCGGGACGTGCTCGGCTTTTTCCTCACCGATCAGGGCGAGCTGAACGGGCGGCAGGTCCGCTTCCTCAGCCGCAACCCGAAGGAGCACCATCAGGTGGTGCTGATGACGGGCCGCGGCGAGGATCAGCCGACCACGATCAACCAGATCTCGTTCCGGGTGGGTGGCCTGGGCGAGCTGCGGGCGCTCTATGCCCGGCTGGTCGCCAGCGGCGCGCAAGGGCTGGACCCGGCCACCCATGGCAATGCCTGGTCGCTGTATTTTCCCGATCCCGAGGGCAATCGGATCGAGGTTTTTGCTGATTCCGATTGGTATGTCTCGCAGCCCTGCAAGGTGACGGTGGACCTCGCCCGGCCAGAAGAGGACCTGCGGGCCGACCAACTGGAGCTATGCCGCAGCCTGCCCGGCTTCAAGCCCATCGGCGAGTGGCATGCCGAGATGCGCGCGCTGATGGGCATGGATTGAACGCATCGCCAGCAGATGATGCGGGCAAATGTCGCCTTGCCCCCGCGCCGCATTCAACGCTAGTGCCCCGGCCATGACTGAGACCGCCATGACCGAGACCACCATCATCGACTGGGCGCGCGGCGACCGCCTGGGGCTGGACCTGCCCGCGCATCCCGACGCGCTGCTGGCGGGCGGCCCCGCCTTTCTCACCCGCGCCTTCCATGCCAGCGGCGCGCTGGCCGGGGATAATGCGGTTGTCGCCATCACCCGCTTTGCCGAATGGGCGGTGGGCGGCACCGGCGCCAAGGTGATGTTCTCGGTCGCCTATGCCCGCGACGAGCCCGGCCTCTCCACCGACCTCTTCGCCAAATTCTCGCGCAGCTTCACCGACAAGACGCGCGACCGGGTGCGCTTTCACATGGAGCCTGAGGTCAAACTGGCCAATCTCTCGCGTGACCCGGCCTTCCCCATCCCCGTGCCCAGATGCGCCTATGCCGATTTCCACCACGCCTCGGGCACCGGCATTGTCATTACCGAACAGATTCCCTTCGGCCAAGGCGCGGTCGAGCCGCACCATGCCAAATGCATGGACCAGCTGCTGCCCGAGCCGCTCGCGCATTACCGCGCGCTGGTCTCCACGCTGGCGCTTTTGTCAGGCACGCACAAGTCCGGGCGCCTCGGTCCGCAGGTGGAACGCGACTTCCCGTTCGACCTCGAAAAGATGGTGGTCAGCCGCCGCAACCATTACGACGCGGTGCAACTGGGCGATCGCGCCAAACGGCTGGCGGGCTTCATCAGCCAATACGCGCATCTGGTGCCGCCCCATCTGGCCGACCCCGCCTTTCTCGAAGGCTTCTGCGCCGACGCGCCGCTGCTCGTGCCGCAGCAGGATGCGATTTCGCGGCACATCCTCTCCCGGCCGGAGATGATCGCGCTGTGCCACTGGAACGGCAATATCGACAATGCCTGGTTCTGGCGCGAGCCGGACGGCACCCTGCGCTGCGGGCTGATCGACTGGGGCAGCGTCGGGCAGATGCACGTCGCCCAGACCTTCTGGGGCTCGCTGGGGGGCGCCGAACCCGACCTGCAGGACCGGCATCTCGGCGAATTGCTCGACCTCTTCGTTGCCGAATATGCGCGCGCCGGCGGCCCGGCTCTCGACCGGGCGGTGCTGGAGGAGCATTTCGAGCTGCAGATCATAACCTCGGGGCTCGGCTCCATGCTGATCGCGCCCCGCGCCATCATGAGCGAAGTGCCGGACCCCTCGCTTGCCGCGGACCGCTATGATCCGCTGTTCACCGTGAACGAGACGGCGCGGGTGCAGTTGAAAATCACGGTCAGCTTCCTGAACATTTGGCACCGGCGCGATCTGGGCCGCCTGCTGCGCGCCCGCCGGTTCCTGCCGGGCTGAGGCGCAGGGGCCGGCGCGGGCCCGTCACCGCACGTCGAGCGTCGGGGCCCCGGCGTCGGTGGCCGTCGCCGCATCCGCGCTGCTGTCCGCCGTTGCGGCCGAGGCGGCGTTGCCCACCGCGCGAACCGGCGCCAGCTGCGGCTGCGAACGAAGCGTGTCATAGGGCAGCGTCGCGTCCGAAATCGAGCCGCGCAATACCTCGCCCGCCGCCGTGCGCTGGTCGTCGCGCTTGGATTCGTGGTGGCAGCCGCCCAGCACAGCGGCGCCCGCCAACAGAGCGGCTGAAAGCAGGCGGCGGGGGCAAGAACTCATGGCGCGGTCTCCGTGGGCGCATCCCTGCCGCAAGGCGTCGTTAGCGTCGAGAGGAAATCGCCCAGACGGGCCAGCAGCGCCGCATCCCAGGCCTCGGCGGAAACGGTGAGGCCCAGCCGGGCGAGGCTGGTCACCCCTTTTTCCGCGATGCCACAGGGCACGATGCCGCCGAAATGCGTCAGGTCCGGCGAGAGGTTCACCGCGAAACCATGCATCGTCACCCAGCGGCGGATACGCACGCCGATGGCGCCAATCTTGGCCTCCTGCCCGTCGATGTCGCGCGTCCAGATGCCCACGCCCGCCTCGCTGCGCCAACTCTCCACGCCGAAATCCGCCAGCGTGGCAATCACCCAGCCCTCCAGCGCGTTGACGAAGCGGCGCGCGTCGCGAACCCGTGTTTTCAGATCGAGCAGCACATAGCCCACCCGCTGGCCCGGCCCGTGATAGGTGTAGCGCCCGCCCCGCCCGGCCACCACCACCTCGAAGCGCGGGTCGAGCAGGTCGGCCACGTTCGCGCTGGTGCCGGCGGTATAGACCGGCGGGTGCTCCAGCAGCCAGATCAGCTCCGCCGCGCTACCCTGCTGAATGGCCAGATTGCGCGCGTCCATCTCGGCCAGCGCCCGCGCATAGGGCACGACCACGGTTTCGCGGCGGATTTCGATGTTTCCGGAGGGCTGCGTCGGCATGTGCGTTGCGTGGCGCCATTAAAGCCGGTTATCAAGGGGCAACAGGAGTCAGCCACCCATGAAGCTCGATATCAACCTCGTATGGCAACAGGCCAGCACCGCCGTGGCCGCCAATCGCGAGGTGCTGCTGGCGCTGGCCGGGGTGTTCATCCTGCTGCCGCGCCTTGCCTTTGAACTTTTCGCCCCTCCCGCGCCAGAGACGCACGCCGCGCTGGACATCAACGCGATGGCGCAGGTGATGCAGGCCTATTACGCCAGCGTTGCCCCCTGGCTGCTGGCTGTGGCGCTGGTGGAGACGACCGGCACGCTGGCGCTGCTCACGCTCTTCACGGACCGCACCCGGCCCACGGTTGGCCTGGCCATCCGCCGGGGCGCCGCCGCGGTTCTGCCCTATCTGGTGGCGCAAATTCTGTTTGTGCTCGGCCTTGCCGTGGTGGGCGGCGCGGTTCTGGGGCTCGCGGGCATCAGCGGGTCGAAGCAGTTCGCCGGCGTGGTGCTGGGCACCGTGCTGTTCTGGGCGACTTACGCCGGGCTACGGCTGGTGGTGCTCGCCCCGGTCATCGTGGTGGATCGCGCACGCGGGCCGCTGGCGGCGATAGGCCGCGCATGGCGGCTGACCCGCGGCAACGCCGGGCGCATCTTTGCCCTGCTGCTGCTGTTCGTGGTGGTGATGGTGGTGGCGATGATGGCGGTGAGCGGCGTGATCGGCTCGCTGGGGGCCCTGGTTGCCGGGGCTAACACAGCGCATATCGCGGTGGCTGTGGCGGCCTCGGTGCTGTCGAGCACCTTCACTGTCTATCTGGTGGCGGTGCTCGCCGCCATCCACCGCCAGCTCGCCTCGGCGATGGATGGCCGCCCTTAGGCCAGCCCCCCGGCAAAGCCGCTAGAGCAGTTCCAGAACCCTCTCCTGCGGGCGGCACAGCGCCACGCCCTTGTCGGTTTCCACCAGCGGACGCTCGATCAGCCGGGGGTCCGCCTCCATGGCGGCCAGCACGGTCGCGTCGTCGCTCTGGGGCAGGCCGCGCTCTTCGGCATCGGTGCCGCGCAGGCGCAGGCCCTGCTGCGGGGTGATGCCGGCATCGGCATAAAGCTGGGCGAGCTTGGCGGCGCTGGGTGGCGTCTTGAGATATTCCACCACCGTCAGCTCAACGCCGGGCGTCTCGGACAGGATGGCCAGCGTCTTGCGCGATGTGCCGCAGGCGGGATTATGCCAGATTGTCGCCTTCACGCCCGATCCTCCTTTATGCCCGGCCCCTTGCCCCTGTCGGCCGGATGGGTGTTGGCCAAATGGGAGGCCTGCCGCCCCCTTAACGGCCCCATCTCGCGGGTGCAAACCATGTGTTGCCCGCCCGCATCACCGGAGCGCTCCCTCGCCCACCGGAATCGACAGACGCCGAAGAGGCGTGTATGGCGCCCGGCTATGGTAAACGCCCCTACCCCCCCCCTATTGCCGCACGTGGAATATCCCTCGGATTTGCGCGGATTATCGCTGGCGCAGTTGCGTGTGTTGGCGGACGAGGTTCGGGCGGAGATGATCGAGACGGTGGGGCAGACCGGGGGGCATCTGGGCTCGG
>CAIXXP010000158.1 GCA_903923465.1 uncultured Sphingomonadales bacterium
CGCCGGGCCGCATGCTGATCGGCGAATGCCTGCCGCATAGCCACAAGGTGCCGTTCGAGATCGTCAACCGCCTGCTGACCAAGAAGGACATCGGCGACGTCATCGACGAAGTCTATCGTCACACTGGCCAGAAGGACACGGTGCTGTTCGCTGACGCGATCATGAGCCTGGGCTTCAAATACGCGTTCAAGGCCGGCATCTCGTTCGGCAAGGATGACATGATCATCCCGGACAGCAAGGTCGACACGGTCGAGCAGACCAAGGTGCTGGTGGCCGATTACGAGCAGCAGTACCAGGACGGCCTGATCACCCAGCAGGAAAAGTACAACAAGGTGATCGACGCCTGGAGCCGTTGCGGCGACCAGGTGGCCGCCGCCATGATGGAAGAACTGAAGGCCAGCCCCATCGATCCCGAGACCGGCCGCCAAAAGCCGATCAACGCGATCTATATGATGAGCCACTCGGGCGCGCGTGGTTCGCCAACCCAGATGAAGCAGCTCGCTGGTATGCGCGGCCTGATGGCCAAGCCTTCGGGCGAGATCATCGAGACGCCGATCATCTCGAACTTCAAGGAAGGCCTCACCGTCCTTGAATACTTCAACTCCACCCACGGCGCCCGCAAGGGTCTGGCGGATACGGCGTTGAAGACGGCGAACTCGGGTTATCTCACCCGCCGTCTGGTCGATGTGTCGCAGGATTGCGTCGTCATCATCCCCGATTGCGGCACCGAACGCGCGCTGGAAATGCGCTCGATCGTGCAGGGCGGCTCCACCATCGCCTCGCTGGCCGAGCGTATTCTGGGCCGTACCCTGGCCGAGGATATCATCACCAAGGATGGCGTGCTGATTGCCGCCAAGGGCACGCTGCTCGACGAGGCCGATGTCGCCCGTATCGAGGCCACCGGGCTTCAGGCGGCGCGCATCCGTTCGCCGCTGGTCTGTCAGGCCGAGCAGGGGGTTTGCGCCACCTGCTATGGTCGCGATCTGGCCCGCGGCACGCCGGTGAACATCGGTGAGGCGGTCGGTGTTATCGCCGCCCAGTCGATCGGTGAGCCGGGCACCCAGCTGACCATGCGTACCTTCCACATCGGTGGTGCGGCGCAGGTGAACGAGCAGAGCCATCTGGAGGCGCTGTGCGACGGTTCGGTGGTCTATCGCGACATCCCGACCATCACCGACAAGCGCGGTCGTCGCCTGTCGCTGGCCCGTAATGGCGAGATCGTGCTGCTCGACAGCGAGGGCCGCGAGCGCGCCATCCACCGCGTGCCTTACGGTACCCACCTGCTGCACATGGATGGCGCCAGCGTCACCCAGGGCGAGCGTCTGGCCGAATGGGATCCTTTCACCACCCCGATCATCACCGAGAAGTCGGGTGTCGTGAAGTATCAGGACCTGATCGACGGCCGCACCATGACCGAGGCCACCGACGAGGCCACCGGCATGTCCAGCCGCGTCGTCACCGAGAACCGCGCCACCAGCCGCAGCAAGAAGGAGGATCTGCGTCCTCGTCTGACCCTGCTGGACGATCAGTCGGGTGAAGCCGCGCGCTACCTTCTGGCCGTGGGCACCACGCTCTCGGTGGAAGATGGCCAGCGGGTGGAGGCCGGCGACGTCGTTGCCCGCGCCAGCCGCGAAGCCGCCAAGACCCGCGACATCACCGGCGGTCTGCCGCGTGTGGCCGAGTTGTTCGAGGCGCGCATCCCGAAGGACAACGCGATCATCGCCAAGATCTCCGGCCGCATCGAGTTCGTCCGCGACTACAAGGCCAAGCGCAAGATCGCGATTGTGCCGGAAGAGGGCGATACCGTTGAGTACCTGATCGCCAAGAGCAAGGTAATCGACGTTCAGGAAGGCGACTGGGTCAAGAAGGGCGACAACCTCATCTCCGGTTCGCCCAACCCGCATGACATTCTGGAAGTGATGGGCGTGGAGGCTCTGGCCGAATATCTCGTCGCCGAAATCCAGGAGGTCTATCGTCTGCAGGGCGTGAAGATCAACGACAAGCACATCGAGGTGGTGGTTCGTCAGATGTTGCGCCGGATCAACGTGGCGGAGCCGGGCGATGCGGGCTTCATCATGGGCGAGCAGGTGGAGCGCTCGGAGTTCCTGCAAGAGAACGATCGCGTCATGGCCGCCGGCTTGCAGCCG
>CAIXXP010000159.1 GCA_903923465.1 uncultured Sphingomonadales bacterium
ACAAGGGCGAAGTGATTGTCGACGGTCCGGCCGATCCCCACGATATTCTGCGGCTCAAGGGTGTCGAGGAGCTCGCCCGCTACATCATCGATGAAGTCCAGGACGTATATCGTCTGCAGGGCGTCAAGATCAACGACAAGCACATCGAGGTGATCGTGCGCCAGATGCTGCAGAAGGTGGAAATCACCGATGGCGGCGACACCACCCTGCTGGCGGGCGAGCAGCTCGATTTCGAGGAAATGAACGCGTACAACGCCAAGCTGACTGCCGGGCAGAAGCCGGCCGAGGGCAAGCCAGTGCTGCTGGGCATCACCAAGGCCTCGCTGCAGACGCGTTCGTTCATCTCGGCGGCCTCGTTCCAGGAAACCACCCGCGTGCTGACGCAGGCGGCGGTTGAGGGCAAGACCGACAGCCTGATCGGCCTGAAGGAAAACGTCATCGTCGGCCGGTTGATCCCGGCGGGCACTGGCGCTGGCATGAACCGCCTGCGCGTCGCCGCCTCCAGCCGTGATGCCGCCCTGCGCGCATCCTATCGCAAGCTGCAGGAGCACATTGTTGCCCCTGAAGTGGCGGCGGAAGTGCACCTCGTTGCGCCCGAGACGGCCGCTGAAGAGCATGCCGCCGAACTGGCCCAGGGCCCCGAGGCCGCCGGCTTCGTCGACCCGCTGGCTGTGGTGGAAGGCGAGACCCACGGTCTGGATGCCGATGCCGGTGAGTATCTGATCAAGGACGATGCCGAGGGTGATGGGGCCGAATAAGCCTCAAGCCTTTGCGTGACACGAGAAACCCCGCCGGAAGCAATTCCGGCGGGGTTTTTCTTTGGGTGGGCAGGGGAAAAGAGGCAGATGCGAGGGACTCGTCGCTCGCGCTCCCTGTCCCTTTTGGTGTGTGCCCTGCAAGTGTCGCGCCTCGCCGCGAAGCGGCTTTAACCGCCTGCGGCGCCGAGGCCTTGCGCCAAGGGTGAACCGCATACGATGATGACAGAAGGGTTAAGCTCCTCGCTTCTTTCCCTTCCTGCGCCTTGCCCCATCGCTAATCCCTCCCTAAACCCTCCCCATGCCCGATACGCTCAAGATCACGCTCGCCCAGATGAACCAGTCGGTGGGGGACCTCTCCGGCAATGCCACTGCCATGCTTGGCGCGCGGGCGCGCGCGCGGCAGGATGGCGCGGATCTCATCGCCTTTCCCGAGCTGCACCTCGTCGGCTATCCGCCCGAGGATCTGGTGCTGAAACCCGCCCTGGTGGAGCGCGCCGCCGCCGAGCTGCAGAACCTGGCCGCGGCCACCGCCAGCGCTGGCCCGGCCATGCTGGTGGGCAGTGTGTTCGTGGCCGATGGCGCCCTGCACAATGGCGTGGCCCTGCTGGATCAGGGCAAGGTTGCCGCCATCCGCTTCAAGCACGAGCTGCCCAATTACGGCACTTTCGACGAAATGCGCCTGTTCCAGCCCGGCCCCCTGCCGGAGCCGGTGATCTTTCTCGGCACGATGATCGGCGTGCCGATCTGCGAGGATATCTGGCACCCCAGCGTCTGCAAGCATCTGGCGGATTTCGGGGCGGAGATGCTGATCTGCATCAACGGCAGCCCCTATGAGATCGACAAGGACACGCTGCGTATCGATGGCGTCGCCAAGCGCCGGGCGGTCTCCACCGGCCTGCCGCTGGCCTATCTGAACCGCGTGGGCGGGCAGGACGAGCTGGTGTTCGACGGCGCCAGCTTTGTGGTCAACGGCGATGGCTCGCTGGCGGTGCAGATGAAGGATTGGCAGGAGGAGGAAGTCCTCACCCGCTGGACGAAGACCGCCACCGGCTGGCGTTGTGATCGCGGCGCGGTGGAGGAGCTCTGCGGCCATCCGGAATCGGTGTATAACGCCATGGTGCTGGGCCTGCGCGACTATGTGAACCGCAACAGGTTCCCCGGCGTGGTGCTGGGCCTGTCGGGCGGGATAGACAGCGCCGTATGCGCCGCCATCGCCGTGGATGCGCTGGGTGCCGACCGGGTGTGGTGCGTGATGATGCCGAGCCGCTTCACCACCGACGAAAGCCTGAAGGACGCCGCCGACTGTGCCATGGCGCTGCGCTGCCGGCTGGATACCATTCCCATCGGCCTTGCCGTGGCGGCCTACGAAACCATGCTCGCCCCCACTTTCGCGGGCCGCGCGCCGGATCTTACCGAAGAGAATATCCAGTCGCGCATCCGCGGTGTCACGCTGATGGCGCTGTCGAACAAGTTCGGCCCGATGCTGGTGACCACGGGCAACAAGAGCGAGATGAGCGTTGGCTATGCTACCATTTATGGCGACATGGCCGGCGGCTATAACCCGCTGAAGGATGCCTATAAGGAAACGGTATTCGCCATCGCCCGCTGGCGCAACACTGCCCGGCCGCGCATCGGCATGGGGCCGGAAGGCGTGGTGATCCCGCAGAACATCATCGACAAGCCCCCCACCGCCGAGCTGCGCGAGAACCAGAAGGATTCCGATTCCCTGCCGCCCTACGACGTGCTGGACCCCATCCTGATGGGCCTGGTTGAGCAGGAGAAAAGCGTGGACCAGCTGGTGGTCGAGGGCTTCGACCGCCTGACAGTCGCCCGCATCGAGCGGCTGCTGCATCTGGCCGAATACAAGCGGCGACAGGCCCCGCCGGGCGTGAAGCTGGGCTCGCGCAACTTCGGACGGGATCGGCGCTATCCGATTACGCAGGCGTTTCGGACGGGGTGATGGGGTTTTTGGGAAAAGGGATAGATGCGAGGGACTCGTCCCTCGCGCTCCCATTCCTGTCGTCGCGGCGCATCAGGTCAGCCTTGGCGCAAGGTCGCAGCGCCGCAGTGTGTTAAAGCCGCTTCGCGGCTAGGCGCTCCTTCGCAGAACATGCGCCAAGACGACAGGAATGGGAGCCCGAGGGGGTAACCCCTCGCATTTCCCCCTTACCCTTCCTATAGCCCCACCCATGACCACCGTAACCCGCTTCGCCCCCAGCCCCACCGGGCTGCTTCACATCGGCAACATCCGCACGGCGCTGCACAACTGGCTGATCGCCCGCAAGGCCCGGCTTTCCGGCGAGGGCGGTCGCTTCCTTTTGCGCATCGACGATACCGACGCCGCCCGCAGTCGCGAGGATTACGTCGAGGCGATCCGGGCGGATCTGGCGTGGCTGGGGCTGCATCCGGATGGCGAAGAGCGCCAGTCCGCGCGTTTCGCCCTGTATGAGCGTGAATTCGCCAGGCTGGTGGCCGAGGGCAGGGTCTATCGCTGCTACGAGACCGCGCAGGAGCTGGATCTGAAGCGCAAGGTCGCGCTGGGCCGGGGTCTGCCGCCGATTTACGACCGCGCCGCGCTCTCCCTCTCCGAGGCGGATCACGCCGCCAAAGCCGCTGCCGGCGAGGCGCCGCACTGGCGCTTCAAACTGGATCACGATACGCCCATCGCGTGGGTCGACGGCATCCGGGGGCCGCAGCATTTCGATCCCCGCCAGATGTCCGATCCCGTCATCCGCCGTGCTGACGGGTCATGGCTCTACATGCTGCCGAGCGTCATCGACGATATCGACATGGGCGTGACCCAGGTGCTGCGCGGCGAGGATCATGTGACCAACACCGCCGTGCAGGTGCAGATGTTCACCGCCCTTGGCGCCACGCCCCCCGCCTTTGCCCATGAGGCGCTGCTGGTGGGGGCCGAAGGCAAGCTGTCCAAGCGGCTCGGTTCGTTGGGGCTGGCCGAACTGCGCGAACAGGGCATCGAGCCCGAGGCGCTGATCGCTTTGCTGGCGCGGCTGGGCACCTCCGATCCGGTGGATCCGGCACTGGGGGTGGATGAACTGGCCGCCAGTTTCGATCTGGCCCGCTTCGGCCGGGCGCCGGCGCGTTTTGACGAGACCGAGTTGATGCGCCTGAACGGTGCGATCCTGCATCACCTGCCTTTCGCGCGGGTGACGGCGCAATTGCCCGAGGGGATCGATGAGGCTGTGTGGCAGGCGATCCGGCCTAACCTTGCCACGCTGGCCGAGGCAACGGTGTGGTGGCAAGTGATCAATGGGCCGATTGAAGCGCCCCTGCCGGATGCCGATACTGCCGCTTATTTGGCGCAGGCGGCACAAGCGGCAGCGGCGCTGGATTGGGCCGCCGAGCCCTGGCAACAGCTTACCGCCACGCTGAAGGCGGCGACTGGCCGCAAGGGCAAGGACCTGTTCCTGCCCTTGCGACTTGCCCTCACCGGCGTTGCCCATGGCCCCGAGATGGCCACGCTGCTGCCGTTGATTGGGCGCGAGGAAGCGCTGGCGCGACTGGCGAGGGCCGCCGGTTAAGCCGCCACCGTCGCCGTTTCCTCGCCTGCCGCAGCCAGAAGGGCGGTTTCCACCTCGCGCAGGCGCCGGTCACCCGCCAGCTTTTCGCCGAACAGGTCGGTGACGTAGAACGTGTCCACCGCGCGCTCGCCATAGGTGGCGACATGGGCGGAATGCACGATCAGCCGCGATTCGAACATGGCGCGGGCCAGCCGGTTCAGCAGTGCCGGCCGGTCGCGCGAGGCGATTTCCACCACGGTGAAGCGGTTCGAGGCGTCGTTGTCGAACTCGACGCGGGGCGCCACCTCGAAGGCATCGGCACGCGGGCGGGCCAGCGGGCGCGTGGCGAGTTGCGGTGCCAGTTTCACCCGGTTGGCCAGCGCGTCGGCAATGGCGCTCTTCAGCCGTTCCAGCTGCACCGGCTCGGAAAACGGTCGGCCCAGTGGATCCTGCACGAGGAAATTGTCCACTGCGGTGCCGTCGCGCGCGGTGTGGATGCGCGCGTCGATGATATTGCCGCCGGCCAGGCTGATGCCGCCGGCAATGCGGTAGAACAGGCCCGGGTGGTCGGCGGCGATCACCATCACCAGCGTTGCCCCGCGCGCGGCGTCATATTCGGTGGTGATGGTCAGCTGCGGCGGGTTTTCCTGGGCCAGCTGAACGAGATTGAGCGCGATGACATCGGTGGGTTCGGCAATCCAGTAGGCATCGCCCAGCGTCGTTTCATAGCGCTTGACCAGATCGGCGCGATTGCCCAGCCTCTCGGCCACGGCGGCCTTCTTGGCGGCCACGCGATGGGTGCGGCCATGTTCGACATGGCCCAGCCGCAGGCGTTCCTCGGCGGCGGTATAGAGTTCGTGCAGCAGCTGGCGTTTCCAGCCATTCCACACGCCGGGGCCCACCGCGCGGATATCGACGATGGTCAGCAGGCATAGCTGGCGCAACCGCTCCAGCGTTTCCACGATGGCGACGAAATTGGTGATGGTTTTCCAGTCCGCCAGGTCGCGCTTGAAGGCGGTGTCGCTCATGATCAGGTGCTCCCGCACCAGCCAGCTGACCAGTTGCGTTTCGTCGGCATCCAGCCCGAGGCGCGGGCACAGTTTCAACGCGATTTCGGCCCCGAGTTCCGAATGGCTGCCGCCGCGCCCCTTGGCGATATCGTGCATCAGCACCGCGCAATAGAGCGCGCGGCGCGAGTGGACCTTGCCGATCAGCAGGCTGGCCAGCGGATGGTCCTCGCCCATCTCGCCCTTTTCGATGCGGGAGAGCAGGCCGATGGCGCGAATGGTGTGTTCGTCCACCGTGTAGTGGTGATACATGTCGAACTGCATCTGCGCGTTCACCCGGCCGAAATCAGGCACGAAACGACCGAAAACGCCAGCCTCGTTCAGCCCGCGCAGGGTGGTTTCGGGATCGTTGCGGCTGGTCAGCAATTCCATGAACAGCGCATTGGCGGCCGGATCGCGGCGCAGGGAGGCGTCGATCAGCTTCGCGTCGCGGGTAATCTGCCGCATGGTTTCGGGGTGGATTTCCAGCCCCTTGCCGTCGGCCAGCACGAAGATTTCCAGCAGGCGCACCGGGCTTTCGGCAAACCAGTCGTCGCGCGGCGCGGCAATGCGGCCCGAGGCGACGCGATAGCCGTTCAGATTCTTGGCACGGGCGCGCAGCCGGGCGATGGGGCCCTGCCGCGCCTTCTTGGCGTTCTGCTCCTCCAATTGGGCCAGGAACACGCCGGTGAGGCTGCCAACCTGTTTGGCCTGCAGGAAGAAATATTGCATGAAGCGCTCGACCGCGCTCTTGCCGGGCCGGTCGGAGAAGTTCATCCGCGCGGCCACCTGCCGTTGCAGATCGAAGGTGAGGCGGTCCTCGGCGCGGCGGGTGATGGTGTGCAGATGGCAGCGCACCGCCCAGAAGAAGGTTTCGGCCCGGCGGAAGGCGCGATATTCCTCGCGCGTCAGCAGGCCCACATCCACCAGTTCGGCGGCATTGCGCACCTTGTAGAGATATTTGCCGATCCAGTAGAGCGTGTGCAGATCGCGCAGGCCGCCCTTGCCCTCCTTGACGTTGGGCTCCACCACATAGCGGGAATCGCCGAGCTTGCGGTGGCGTTCGCTGCGTTCCGCCAGCTTTTCGGCGACATAGTCCCGCTCGGTTCCGGCGACCACCTCGGCCCAGAAGCGGCGGGTGGCCTCTTCGAATAGCGGCTGGTCACCCCACACATAGCGCCCCTCCAGCATGGCGGTGCGGATGGTGTTGTCACTGCGGGCCATGCGCACCATCTCGTCGATGCTGCGGCTGGAATGGCCGATCTTCAGCCCCAGATCCCACAGAAAATAGAGCATCGCCTCAATCACCTGCTCGCACCACGGCGTGTGCTTGCCCGGCGTGAGGAAGGCGACGTCGACATCGGAATGTGGCGCCATTTCACCGCGCCCATAGCCGCCGACGGCCATGATCGTCAGCCGCTCGCCGGTGGAGCGGTTGCCGGCCGGGAACACGACGGTGGTCACATGGTCGTGGATCACCCGCATCAGCTGGTCGACGAGGAAGGCCTGGGCGGCCGCGCAATCGTGCCCGGCGGTGGGGCGCTCGCACAGGCGGCGGCCTACCTCCTCGCGCCCGCGCTCCAGCGCCTCGCGCAGCAGCTCCACCACGCAGGACCGGGCCCGGCCGTCCTCGCTGGTGGCCACGGCGTCGGCAATGGCCTCGCCGAGCACGCGGCGGTCGATAACCGCGCGCTGGTTGGGAATGCGGATCGGGGTCATCGGGGGTCTGATCTCCGGGCGGGCTGGTTTTCGCCCTGTTGCCTAGGGGTATCCGCTGTGGCGGCATAGCACAAGCGTACCGCCTGCCGGTCGATCTTGTGCGAACCGAGGCGCGGCAGGGGGTCATGTGCCCGCACAAAGGCGGCGGGCAGCTTGAACGCGGCCAGCCGGGTGGCGAGATAGGCACGCAGTTCGGCCTCGTCCGGCGCCTCGGCCCCCGGGCGTGGGTGCCACACCGCCAGCGGCACCTCGCCCATCCGCGCATCGGGCACGGCGAACACTGCCGCCTCGGCCACGGCGGGATGGGCCATCAGCACCAGTTCCACCTCCAGGCACGAGATATTCTCGCCGCCGCGCACGATGATGTCTTTCGCCCGCCCGGTGATGGTGAGGAAGCCTGCCGCGTCGAGCTGCCCGACATCGCCGGTGCGAAGGAAGCCGTCGGCGGTGAAGGCGGCACGGGTGGCCGCCGGGTCGCGCCAGTATTCGCGGATGGTGCAGACCGAGCGGATGGCGATTTCGCCGACCTGACCCTCAGGTAGCCGCCCGCCGTCCTCGCCCAGAATGGCCAGTTCCACCAGCGGTGCGCTGGCGGCACCCACGCTGTCCGGGTGGGCGAGGCAGGCTTCGTTGAAATTATTCGCGCCGGTCGCATTGGTTTCGGTCAGGCCATAGCCGTTCAGGGCGAAAGCATGCGGCAGCGCCTGCCGGATGGCGCCCACGTGTTCTGCCGGCCGGGCCGCGCCCCCGGCGGCGAAATAGGCGCAGGAGGACAGGTCGAAGGCGGCGCGCTCGGGATGGATGGCGATCTCGTGGCTCATCAGCGGCACGCCGACGAAATAGGTGACGCGCTCGGCCGCGATCAGCCGCATCGCCTCGCGCGCGTCCCATTGGGGCAGGAACACCAGCGCCCGCCCCATCACGAAGCTTTGCAGCAGCAGCGGCACCAGCCCGGTCACATGAAACAGCGGCACATTGACCAGCGCGATTTGCCGGGTGGGCGCGGGCCGACCCTGCCGGCTGGCGATGCTCAGCACCATGGCCGCCTGCGCGAGGAAATTCATCACCGCCTGTACCACGGCGCGATGATCCGAAACCGCCCCGCGCGGCCGCCCGGACGAGCCAGAGGTGAACAGCAGCGTCGCCAGATCCTCCGCCCCGGGCTGGGGCAGGGCAGTGGCCACGTCCGCCTCGCCCCAGCCGGCGAAGGCGGCGGCCGGATGGGTGTGGGCGAAGGTCAGCACCTTCGCGCCGCCATCCGCCAGACGGCCGGCGCGCGCTTCATCGGCCAGCACCAGCGCGCATTCGGCCAGGGCGATGGCGTCGCGGAGCTCGCCTTCCGTCCACCAGCGGTTGAGCAGGGTGGCGCAACCGCCGGCCACGACCACCGCCATGAAGGCCACCACCCACGCCGGCGAATTGGCGGCGGCGATGCCCACCCGGTCGCCCGGCCGCACCGCGTGGCGCGCCACCAGCACCCGCGCCAGCGCCCGGGCCGCGGCATATGTCTCACCAAAGGTGAGGCGCAGGTCCCCATCCACGAGGAACTCCGCGTCGGCATGCTCGGCACAGAAATGCGCGAAAAGGGCCGGCAGGCTGGCCGGGGCCCGGGCAAAGGCCGGCACGCTGTGGCCATGGTGCACCACCATGGTGGTCTCGAAAGGCGCACCCGGCGCGGTGAGCGCGGCCATGACCGCACCCATCTCGCCGCGCAGCGCCGCAGCCTGCGCCGTCCAGCCTTGCGCTTTATTGGTGGCCACGTGGTGCCTTACATCCGTCATCGCAATCTGCCAAAAGGCCCCCGGTCATCAGGTTGGCCCGCCCAGCTCATCCCGCGCATGGATTAGGAGTTTATCGCCGTGCTGTCACTATTGGCCCCTGCCGCCGCTGGCGTCGCAGCGTCCGGCGCCGTGCATGCGCCGCTCTATTGGGCAGACTTTGGCCTGAAGCGGGGCATTGATCTGGGCTTTTTCACCCTGCGCTATTACTCGCTGGCCTATCTGGCGGGCATTGTGCTGGGGTTCTGGCACCTGTCGCGCATGCTGCGGCAAAGCGGCGCGCCAATGGCCCAGCGCCACGCGGACGACCTGTTTTTCTGGTGCACCATCGGCATTATCGCCGGCGGCAGGCTGGGTTATGCCATTTTCTACGGGCCGCAATTGTTCGCCCATCCGCTGGATCTATTCAAGCTGTGGCAGGGCGGCATGAGCTTTCACGGCGGCATGATCGGGGTGATTCTCGCGCTGGCCTATGTTTCGTGGCGCGGCGGGCTGCGCTTCCTGCGGGTGGGGGATTACGTCTCGCCCTGCGTGCCGTTCGGGCTGTTCTTCGGCCGCATTGCCAACTTCATCAATGGCGAGCTGTGGGGCCGCGTGGCCGGCAGCGACGTGCCATGGGCGATGGTCTTCCCCGATGGCGGCGCCCTGCCGCGCCACCCCAGCCAGTTGTATGAGGCGGGCCTTGAAGGGCTGGTGCTGGCGGTAGTGTTGCTGCTGCTGTTCTGGAAAACGCGGGCGAGGCTGCGGCCGGGGCTGCTGGGCGGGGTGTTCCTGTTTGGTTATGGCTGCGCGCGCTTCACCGTGGAATTCTTCCGCGAGCCAGACCCCCAGCTTCAGGACTTCGCGGCGCGCACGGGCCTGTCGATGGGGCAGTGGCTGACCGTTCCGATGATCCTGATTGGCCTGGCGCTGGTGGTGCGGGCGCTGATGCGGCCGCCGATCGGCGCGGGAGACGCATGAGCGACACGCTTTCGCTGGCGGAGCGCTTTCGCCGGCTGATCGCCGCGACGGGGCCGATCAGCCTCGCGCATTACATGGCCGAAGCCAACGCGCACTACTACGCCAGCCGCGATCCGCTGGGCGTCGGCGGCGATTTCATCACCGCGCCGGAAGTGAGCCAGATGTTTGGCGAGATGATCGGCGTGTGGCTGGCCGATATCTGGATGCGGGCGGGAAAGCCGGAGCCGGTGCTCTACGTCGAGCTGGGCCCCGGGCGCGGTACGCTGGCGCGCGATTGCCTGAAGGCGGCGGCGCGCTTTGGCCTGGCGCCACAGGTGCATTTCGTCGAAACCTCGCCGCTGCTCCGGCAGGCGCAGAGCGGGGGGATGCCCGCAGCGCAATGGCACGACGACCTCTCCACCCTGCCCGACGACGTGCCCATGCTGCTGGTCGCCAACGAGTTCCTCGACGCGCTGCCCATTCGCCAACTGGTGAAAACCCCGCAAGGCTGGCGCGAGCGGATGGTGGGGGTGATCGACGGAGACTTTGCCCCGGTGGCGGGTGACCGGCCGATGGACGCCGCCGTGCCCGAAGCCTTCCGCGAGGCCGAGGCGGGCACCATCGTCGAGACCTGCCCCGCCGCCGCGGCCGTGGTGGAAGAGATCGCCCGCCGGCTGGCGGCGCAAGGGGGCGCCGCGCTGCTCATCGACTATGGCTATGACGCGGTGCAAACCGGCTCCACGCTGCAAGCCCTGCGCGCGCACCGGCATCACGATCCCTTCGCCGCGCCGGGCGATGCCGATCTGACCGCACTGGTGGATTTCGCCACCGCCGCACAAGTGGCCCACCGCGCGGGCGCCCGGGTGCAGGGTCCGCAAGGGCAGGGGGCATGGCTGCATGCCATGGGTATCGGCACCCGCGCCGCCGCTTTGGCTCAATCCTCACCTGCGCATGCGGGCGCTATCGCCGCCGCGCTGGAGCGGCTGACGCATCCCGACCAGATGGGCGCGCTGTTCAGGGTGATGGAGCTGGTGGCGCCGGATTGGCCGGACGGGGCGGGGTTTTAAGAAAATCAGGAGCAGGGGAAGGTGCGAGGGACTCGTCCCTCACGCTCCCTTTACTGTCGGCCTGGCGCTCGTCCTGCGGCATGGCGCCTCGCTGCGCGGCGGCTTTGAACGCCTGCGGTGCGAGACGTGGCGCAAGGCTGAACCCTTAGCGCGACGCGGACAGTAATGGGAGCGCGAGGGGGTAACCCCCTCGGATCCATCCCCTTAAATCACCCCATCACTTCCGCCGAAAACGGAAGTACCACACCTCGTGCCCCTGCGCCCTTGCCTTGGCCTCATAGCGCGTTTCGGGCCAGCCGCCGGGGCGCTTCTGGAAGTCGCCGGGTTTCTCGCAGAGCCACTCGAACTGATGGGTATGGCGCTGCATCACCATCAGCGCGTGGCGCAGATAGACGGGGTGATCGGTGCCGAAGCGGAACTCCCCGCCGGGCCGCAGCTTGGCGGCGATGAGGTCGAGCGGGCCGTCGTTCATCATGCGGCGCTTGGCGTGGCGCGCTTTCGGCCAGGGGTCCGGGTGGAGCAGATAGGCGAAGGACAGCGCGCCATCTGGAATGCGGCGGAGCACCTCCAGCGCGTCGCCGTGGTGAATGCGGACATTGCCGATGGGCGGGTGCTGGCCGCTGTCGCCATCCAGATGCGCGAGCGCCGCCGCCACACCATTCAGGAAAGGCTCGGCGCCGATGAAGCCGTGGTCGGGCAGCATGTCGGCGCGGCCGGCCATATGCTCGCCGCCGCCAAAGCCGATCTCGAAATGCAGCGGACAATCATGCCCGAACAGCGCCTCAGCGGTTACCGGGCCTTCCGTTGGCACCGCGATGCGCGGCAGCAGCGTGTCGATCAAACCCTGCTGATGGGTGCGCAGGGGCTTGCCCTTGGCGCGGCCATAGAGCCGGTTGATCGTGGTGGGGTCGCCGGATTTGTACGCTGTCATGGGGCGGGCGCATGGCAGGGGGAGAGTGGGGGGTCAAGTTTGGAAAATTGGATGCGAGGGGGGTAGGATTGAAAACGGTAGATGCGAGGGGGTTACCCCTCGCGCTGCCATTAATGTCGGCGTTGTGCATCAGGTTGGCCCTGCGCAAGCTCGCCGCGCCGCAGGTTGTTTAAGCCGCTTCGCGGCAAGGCGCTGGTTGCAGAGCCCGATGAGCATTGATAGCCTCGCCAAAATGGGTTGGCTGTTCGAATGGATCATTGAGAGTCTCTGCCAGGAATGGGCCTGTCGTACCTACAAAAACACGGCTGGTTCTGGGGGCTGGCTACGATCATCGGCCCCATGGTCCGCTGAGGTTGTGTGCTGAGGCTGACAGTATGGGGAGCGCGAGGGCGATGGCCCTCGCTTCTACTTCTTCCAACTTCCTTCGCCCCCAAACACAAACGGCCCGCCGGTGAGGGCGGGCCGTTCATGTATTTCGGGGTTATCTGGGCTCAGGCGGCTTCGGCAGCGTCGCCAATGTCGCGCAGGACGTATCCGCGGCCCCAGACTGTTTCGATGTAGTTCTCGCCGCCGCAGGCGGTGGCCAGCTTCTTGCGCAGCTTGCAGATGAACACGTCGATGATCTTGAGTTCGGGTTCGTCCATGCCGCCATACAGGTGGTTCAGGAACATTTCCTTGGTCAGCGTGGTGCCCTTGCGGAGCGACAGCAGCTCCAGCATGGCATATTCCTTGCCG
>CAIXXP010000160.1 GCA_903923465.1 uncultured Sphingomonadales bacterium
TAGGTCAGCTCGTAGATGTCCTCGATCCCGCGCGAGGCCTTGAACACCAGCGCCTCGAAGCCGGGGGAAATCGGCGTGGCCAGCTCCGCGCTGAGGCCGCCCGCGCGCTCGATCAGCTCGTCCGGGTCGGAAATGTCGGCCGGGGTGATCTTGTTCAGCACCTCGGCGGCGGTGTAGCCGAGCATGCGCTCCGCGCCGACGTTGAAGATCTGGATCACGCCCTTCGCGTCAGTGGCGATGCTGGAGAAATTGGCGCTGTTGAAAATGGCGTTTTGCAGCGCGCCAGCCTTCAGCAGCATGTCTTCGGCCGGCTGCGCGCCATGCCCCTCGGCCGGCGAGCCAATTACCACCGGCGGGGAGAGCGGACGCATATCTTCCGGCATTGGCCCCGTCTCATCGGCCATGCTAGGCCCGCCCGCAGGCCTGGCGCTGGGCCAGCAACAGCGAAGCCTGGGTGAACGGCTTTTCGAGCATGATGGCATGCGGCCGCATTTCGCGCAGCCTGAGGATATTGGCGCTCATCAGCACATGCGGGGTCGGCCGCATCAGCATGATCGTGTCGACCGCGGATATCCCACTGCCGGGGCTCAGTTGCAGATCAACGATCAGCAGGTCGGGCTGGAACCGGCGCGCGGCCTCGACCGTGCCGGCCTCCGAGGCCTCCACCGCGCAGACCATATGCCCCATGTTGGTGAGCATTTCGGCAAGCAACTCCCCTATCAGGTCGTCATCCTCGGCAACCACTATTTTAAGGGACCATTGTTCCGCTGTCATCTCTCACCCGGTTCATCGAAAGGTGGTGAGTTTAGAGGCTTGGCATGCGGAGGGACACGCTCGGAAAGTACTCATGCCCGCTTGCCCGCCCGTCGCTGGGGCCGCGCGATGGCCGTTCGGGGGCGAAAGGGTCGCGCGGATGGGCACCGGCCGCTGCCCGCGTGAAACGAGGGGGCGGCAGCCCTGGCCGGCCGCCGCCCCTGTCATGGCGCCATCGCGGATTGGTGCGGGCCTAGCTGCGCGCTGGCGTGTACCATATGGGCGACGACCAGGCGCGCTGTTGCAGGGTGGCCGGCACATCCGTGGGCAGGGGCAGGCCATATTCGATAGCGCGCAGCGTCGACCAGCGCGGCGTCGGGATTTCCAGCACGCGGACGTAATAGACAGCCGCCTGGTCCACCCGGAATGTCGGGTCGCGCCACACCGTGCGCAGCGCGGCCGCGCCGATGGTGTTGGCATAGGCGCCGGTCTTCAGATCCACCGTATTGCCCACTGCGGGCAGATGGCCGGTGGCCGGGTTAATCTTGCGCCCATCCGACCAGGCAACATCGAAGACATGCTCATGCTGCTGGCCGCCTTCCAGCCAGATCTTGACGATCTGGATGCGGTCCAGATTGCCCTTGTTGGGGTCCTTCACCGCTTGCACGGCAAAGCTGGGCGCGGCGCCGGCGCCGGCCTGGGGCAGGTCGCCACCCATCGGCACGCCGGCCTGATAAGCGGTGTGCACCCAGTTGTCGGCCTTCAGCAGCGACGGCTTGAGGCCCCAGCCACCAAAGAAGCGCAGCTTGATCTTGTCGCCCGACGTGGCGTAGCTCTCCTTGCGGCGCAGCGCGGCATAAATCGCCTCGCGGGTGTTCGATTCCGCCCATACGCCGGTCAGCGCGCCCGGGCTTAGCACTTCGGGCTTCAGCGCGGTGTTGGGGTCGGTCTTGCCCTCGCCCAGTGCCTGCACCACCTGATCCTTGCCGAGGTGGCCGCCGCCGATGTTGGCAACGCCGGTATTGCCGTATTCCTGCGCGGAGGACACCGAGAGGCCACTGTGCAGGTCGGACGAGCCTATGGCGCCGTCCTTATAGGGGTTGATCCCGATCTTCGACTGGATCACCAGCCCGCGCCCCAGCGCATCGCGCCAATAAGAGCCACCGAGTTTGGACGGCGTATTGCCGAGCAGCAGGTGGTCGAAAATCTCGTAATTGGCGAATTCATCGTTGCTGGAGAGCGCCGGGTGCGTCTCGGAAGTGCCCTTGTTCTGGGCGATTTCCGACAGCGGTTCATTGGCCACGCGCAGTTCGGCAAAGGCCTCGTCGATCGGCTTGCCCTTCAGCGTCGTCCAGTCATACATCAGCCCGTTGGAGGCATTGCCGTTGTGGGCGATGGCCAGCGCCTCGAACCCCTGCGCGCGGATCTTCGACAGCCAGGCCCACAGGTCCTGCGGGTCGGTCGAATCCTGCGCGGTGAATGGCGATGGCGCGGTGCCGCCGCGGAAGATGACATTGCGGTGCAGGTTCTGGCCCGATGGCATCGAGGTCCACTCATAGGCGATGAAGGTGGTGAACTTGCCCGGCTGGTAATTGGCGTTGGCGATCTGGATATGGCGGGCCCAGGTGGAGGCGGAGACCTGCTCGTTATCCGGCCCCAACCGGCCACCGCTCAACAGGTGGACCAGCTTGAGGAAGGCCCCCGGCCCGCCATCGCGCGCCACCTTGCCGATGGCCGACAGGGAGAAGGCGCTATTGGGATCGTCGAGCTGGTTGAACACGCCGATGTTCTCGGAGTGGTCGGTCACCGCCAGGAAATCGAGCGGCTCGCTGCGTTTGATCGGCTGGCCGAGGTAGGTGATCGTGTCGCCGCGGGCGAATTTATAGGCCTCGTCGGGCGTGGTCTTGGTCCCCATCAGCACATAGGCATCAAAGCTGTCGGTGGTGTGCAGGTGCAGGTCGCCGAAATAGGCGTCGCGATCCGGGTTGACCTTGACCGCCGCCGCCGCAGTGGCGGTGGCGTCCACCGCCGCCCGGGCCGGATTACCAGAGCCGAAGCCAATCGCGAAGTGCCAGCCCAACGGCACGATGACCGCCGCCGTCAGCAAATATTTGTATGTGCTTTTCATGGCATTACCCCTTTCAAACGATATCCAGCGCCGCGTGCAGGCGCTCGAGAAACCAGACCATGGCGAAAGACCCGATGCCGTAGCTGGCGACAGTCCAGGCGATGCGCGGCGCCGCCCGGGGCCAGCGCCAGCGCTTCAGCGCCCACATCACCGCCATCACCAGCGCCACGAAGATCAGTTGGCCGATCTCGACACCGACGTTAAACAGGAACAGGCTGAGCGGAATCGCGTGCTCGGGCAGGCCGATCTCTTTCAGCGCCCCCGCGAAGGCGGCGCCGTGCAGCAGGCCAAAGCCGAAAGCGACGAGCCAGGGTTGGCGCAGCGTCAGCCCGTCCTTGCCCTGCTGCTTGCGCACCAGCTCCACGGCGAGAAACAGGATGGAATAGGCGACCATCGCTTCAATCAGCGCCGGCTTCACGCTGATCACCTTCAAGGCGGTCAGCGCCAGGGTGATCGAATGCGCGACGGTGAAGGCGGTGACGGTGCGCAGCAATTGCCGCCACCCCCGGCTGAGCAGCAGCAGGCCGAACA
>CAIXXP010000161.1 GCA_903923465.1 uncultured Sphingomonadales bacterium
CGTGTGCTCTTCCGATCTCCTCGCGCGGTTTTCGCCTACCGATGTCCCTTCGGACGTTATCGAATTCCTCGCCCGCACCATCAACCGCAACGTGCGCGAACTGGTCGGCGGCCTCAACAAGCTCATCGCCTACGCCCAGCTCACCGGGCAAGCGGTGTCGCTGCAGCTCGCCGAGGAACAGCTCACCGACATCCTCTCGGCCAACAGCAAGCGCATCACCATCGACGAGATCCAGCGCACCGTCTGCCAGTTCTACCGCGTCGATCGCACCGAAATGGCCAGCAAACGCCGCGCCCGCGCCGTCGTCCGCCCGCGCCAGGTGGCGATGTACCTCGCCAAAGTCCTCACCCCGCGCTCCTACCCCGAAATCGGCCGCAAATTCGGCGGCCGCGATCACTCCACCGTCATCCACGCCGTCCGCCTCATCGAAGACCTGCGCACCCGCGACGCCGACATGGACGGCGACGTGCGCAGCCTCCTGCGCCAGTTGGAAAGCTGAGGATCAGTCATGCTGAACTTGTTTCAGCATCCACGGGGACAAGGCTGAGGATAAAGACGGGATAATTCAGGGATAAGATGCGAGGGGGTTACCCCCTCGCACTCCCATTCCCTGTCATCGTCGCGCCAAGGGTTCACCCAAAGCCCCACCCCTCCGCGCCGCAGGCTATAAAATAGCCGCTACGCGGCGGTGGAATGCCCGCAAAGTTTAGCGAGGAAGCCTTGCCTCCCGCACCCGAACCTGTAGCTTCGGATTATGGATCAGGCCAAGTTCGTCGAACTCATCCGGGAAGAATGCGCAACCGCTGCGGCCGATGGGGTCATGGCCTAATTGCAATGGCCAAGCGGTCGGCACCCCCTTCCCGAAAAGCTGACCCGATCAGAATGGTATGCGACGCTGTCCTCCGAGGATAGAAGTCATCTGCGGGCGCTAGTCCAAGAAGCCGCAACTGCCTCCCTGTTTGGTATACTTTGCGTGCTTGATGGCGCGAGGCCTATTGAGGACGGCCTAAACCGAGGGCATCTCGTCTTGTCATATTGCGATGAGTTGGGGGAGACCGTTCTGAGTTCGAGCGCAACAGATATGCCGGTTAATCCTCTGCACGAGTTCCTGTAACCCGGCTTGATCCGAATGCCCCCAGCACCACAACCCCCACTAAAGGGATCGCAAAGGGCCCCCGCCCTTTGCCCGCCGGAGGCATTCTTCACCCCAACCCTCCCCCACCCCAAAACCCACCCCAAAACCCCCACAAAAACCCCTGTCCTACACCCCGCCCCCCAGGGTAAACCCCACCCCGTCTCCCCCGGCAGATGCGCGTGCCGGGTCAGAGCATCAGAAGGGCCGGTGCTGCAGGCGCCGTGGGCAGCCGGACCCCCGGCCTCCACGCCACCTCAGCGCTAAACCCGCCTGCGGCATCCAACCGGCGATGGGCACTCTGCGAGCCCGCCCCCATCGCCAGCCGCAGACGCAGGGCCGAACCCGAAGGGCCAAGGCTTCCCCCGGGTCATTCGCAAACAAACAGCCCCCGGCGCCCACCGCAAAGGCCACGTCCCCAGGACCGGCCCCAGCAAACCAGCGCCCGCAGCCCCGGCCCTTCGCCCATCCGCCCCCAGCGGAGGCGCCCTTGTATCTCTGGCCTGTATCTCTGGCCTGCATCTCTGGCCTATATCTCTGGCCCGTATCTCTGGCCTGCATCTCCGGCCTATATCTCTGGCCCCTATCTGGCCCGTATCTCTGGCCCGCGCCCAAAGCCCGCCCCCTCCGCGCCGCAGGCCCCAAATCCCCACCCCAAATCCCCACCCCAAGCCCCACGCCGCAGAACCAGCCCCCACGCCGACAGTAATGGGAGCGCGAGGGTGTAACACCCTCGCACCTACCCCTACCCTTCCCCTACCTACCCTTCCCCTACCTACCCTTCCCCTTCCCGAACCTCTCCCCAACCTCCCCACATCCCGCACATCCAACCCCCTTCCCTTCCCCCGTCCACTGGCCTAATAGCGCGAACATGCCCCCGCGCTCCTCCACATCCGCCGCCGCCCCATCGCTTCCGCACAGCTTCTGGCAGGCCGCCAAGCGCGGCATCGCCGGCAAGTGCCCCCGCTGCGGCGAGGCCCATCTGTTCCGCGCCTTCCTGAAGCCGGTCGACCGCTGCGCCAGTTGCTGGATCGACTGGACGCCCCAGCGCGCCGATGATTTCCCGGCCTATGTGTCTATTTTCATTACCGGCCATGTGGTCACGCCGCTGGTGATGTGGCTGGTGCTGGGCACGCAACTGGGCAGCGGCACCATCACCGCGATTGTCGTGCCGCTCACCCTCACCATCATGCTGGGCACGCTGCAGCCGGCCAAGGGCGCGGTTATTGCCATGCAGTGGTGGAACGGCATGCACGGCTTCATCCGCGAGCGCGCTGCTGGCCGAGTCGCGCTCTCCACCCCGCGCTAGAGCGTTTTTCAAACGGAGTGGACCGCGAAGTGACTCGGAAAAACGCGGCACCCAAAATGGCTGGAGCGCTTGATCTGATGCCATCAGCTCGGCCAGCGCTCTAGTGCTCTCCCCCGAACGCCTGAACCGCTTCGCCCGCCACATCGTCTTGCCAGAGGTCGGCGGCGCGGGTCAGGTGGCGCTCGGCCAGGCCCATGTCGTGCTCATCGGCTGCGGCGGCATTGGCTCCCCGGCGCTGCAATATCTCGCGGCGGCCGGCGTGGGCACGCTCACCCTCATCGACGACGACACGGTCGAGGCCTCCAACCTCCAGCGCCAGACGATCTTCGCCACGCTCGACATCGGCCGCCCGAAGGCCGAAGCCGCCGCCGCGTGGGTCGCCCGCTTCGACCCCGCCCTCACCGTCACCGCCCACACCACCCGCCTCACCGCGCAGAACGCCGCCAGCCTCCTCGCCGGCGCGTCGCTGGTCCTAGACGGCAGCGACAATTTCGCCACCCGCCTCGCCGTGTCAGACGCCTGCGTCGCCGCGAAAATCCCCCTCACCAGCGCCGCCGTCGGCCGCTTCCAGGGCCAAATCGCCAATTTCGCCGGCCACCTGCCGGAATCCGAAGGGGGTGGGGCCTGCTACCGCTGCTTCGTCGGCGACGCCTTCGACGCCGAAGGCTGCGACACCTGCGCCGATGATGGCGTGCTCGGCGCCTTCGTCGGCCTCGTCGGCGCCTTCGCCGCCATGTCCGCCATCCGCGTTCTGCTGGCAGGCCACGCTACCCTCGGAGACCCCCAATGGGGCCGCCTCCACCTCGTCGATGGGCTGGGAATGACCCTGCGCCCGCTCACCATCGCCAAGGATCCGGGGTGCAAGGGGTGCGGTTGAGTGAAGGTTGAAAGATGA
>CAIXXP010000162.1 GCA_903923465.1 uncultured Sphingomonadales bacterium
ACCTGCCGCTGCTGACCAACCAATGGGCCAATGTGGTACGCTGGGAAATGCGCACCCGCATGTTCCTGCGCACCAGCGAGTTCCTCTGGCAGGAGGGCCACACCGCCCACGCCGACCGCACCGACGCCGTGGCCGAAACCCTGCGCGCGCTGGAAATGTATCGCAGCTTCTCGGAGGAGGTGCTGGCCATGCCGGTGATCGCCGGTGAAAAGCCCGAGAACGAGCGTTTTCCCGGTGCCGCCGCGACCTATTCCATCGAGGCGATGATGCAGGACGGCAAGGCGCTGCAGGCTGGCACCTCGCATTACCTCGGCACCGGTTTCGCCGAGGCCGCCGGCATCCGTTATCAGGACCGCGAGGGTAGCCAAGCCCTGTGCCACACCACCAGTTGGGGCGTCTCCACCCGCCTGATCGGTGGCGTGATCATGACGCATGGTGATGATGATGGCTTGCGCGTGCCCCCCGCCGTCGCGCCGCAGCAGGTGGTCATTCTGCCCATGCTGCGCGATACCGACGAGGACGCTGCCCTGCTCGCCTATTGCGAGGAACTGCGTGCCGCTCTTGCCAAGCAGCAGGCGCTGGGCGAACCGATCCGCGTGTTGCTCGACAAGCGGCCGGGCAAGGCGACGCAAAAGCGCTGGGCCTGGGTGAAGAAGGGCGTGCCGCTGATCCTTGAAATCGGCGGGCGCGATGCCGCCGGGGGGCAGGTCTCCGCCGTGCGCCGCGACCGGCTGTGGCAGGAGAATGGCAAGGTGAACTTTGCCGCGATGAGCCGCGAGGATTTCCTCTCCAATGCCGCGTCCGAAATCGAGGACATCCAGCGCAGCCTCCATGCCGAAGCCACCCAGCGCCGCGACGCGCAGATTGTGCGCGGCATCGATACGCTGGATGGGCTGAGGGCCTACTTCGCCGGGGATGAGGATGCACCGGGTCAGAAATACCCGGGCTGGGTGGAGATGGGCTGGAGCCGCCCGACCGGTGCGGCGCTGGATGCGGTGGTGGAGGTGCTGAAAACCTTGAAGCTTACCATCCGCAACACGCCGCTGGGGGCGGCCTCGCCCACCGGCATCTGCCCCTTCACCGGCCAGCCTGCGGTGGAGACGATCTACGTGGCGCGGTCTTACTAGCCTTTTTGCGGCGTTGTTTGCAGCGGCGGGGTGTTTGATGGTGCCCGCCGTCGCGCGCCCGTCTGCCCTATACACCTATAGCTTCGTTTCGATTCTCAGACACGACGATCCGGAAAAGCCAGAGCCAGGAATCGACGCGGGTCAATCGTCGGCATACCGAGCCTGTCGGAACGACCCACAGGCCACAACCTACTCGCTGGAAATGTGCCAGATTACCGAGATGAAGTTGCAGGATTCCGCGCTCAACCTGCAATGGCCGACGACGCTGGCGCGGCTTGGCCCAGATCGCGTTTCCATCTTGCGCGCGGCAGAGAGGAACTGGATTAAGGCCCGCAACGCTCATTGCAATCGAAAAGCGGATGAATACGCCGGTGGCACCCTGGCCCCGCTGCTTTACGGCTCCTGCATGATCGACGAGACCATCCGCCGCACCATCTGGCTGGAAAAGCTGCGCTGAACTTTCCCGGTCAACTGGCGCTGGGGCGCAATGCGCTCTAAGGCGGCAGGATGCCTCACAACAGCACCCCCGCTCATGGCCCGGATGGCCTGCCCTCCCGCCAGCAGATCCTCGATCTCATCGAGTCCAGCCCCGAGCCGGTCGGCAAGCGCGAGATATCCCGCGCCTTCGGCCTGAAGGGGCACGAGAAGATCGCGCTGAAGGCCTTGCTGAAAGACATGGCCGAGGAAGGGCTGATCGACGGCAAGCGCACCGCCTTTCACGCGATGGGCGGGGTGCCCGGCGTCACCGTCCTCAGGGTGGTTGGTATCGAGGACGGTGAGGCTATCGCTGTTCCGGACAATTGGCAGCCCGAGGACGCGACCGTCCCGCCGCGCCTGCGACTGGTGGAGCGCCGCGCCGGGCCGCAGGGCAGGGGAGGCCCGCGCGGCAAGGGGCCCGTGGCCGCCATCGCCGCGCTGAAGCTGCACGACCGCGTCCTCGCTCGCACCGAGGAGACGGCGACGGGCTGGATCGCCCATCCGATGAAGAAACTCCCCGCCGCCTCGGAGCAATTCCTCGGCGTGGTGGAACTGGACGGCACCGGCAAGCCGTGGCTCGCCCCGGTGGACAAGCGCGTGCGCCATTCCCAGCCCATCGCCGATCTCGGTGGGGCGGAGGTAGGCAACCTCGTGCTGGCCGAGCCGGTGGGCCGCAGCCCGCGCTCCGGCGTGAAGGTGACGCAGGTGCTGGGCGATCCGCTGGCGCCAAAGGCCTTCAGCCTTATCGCCATCCACAAGCACGACATTCCCAATGTGTTCAGCGAGGCGACGCTGGAGGAGGCGGAGCTTTCCGCCAAACAGCCGCTCAGCGCCGACGCCCGAGAAGACCTCACCCACCTGCCCATCGTCGCCATCGACCCCACCGACGCGCGCGACCACGACGACGCCATCTGGGCCGAGGCGGATACCGACCCGGCCAACCCGGGCGGCTTCCGCGCGCTGGTGGCCATTGCCGACGTCAGCTTCTACGTCCGCCCCGGTGGCGAGATCGACCGCGAGGCGCGGAAGCGCGGCAATTCGGTCTACTTCCCCGACCGCGTGGTGCCGATGCTGCCCGAGGTGCTCAGCGCCGATGTCTGTTCGCTGCAAGCCGGCGCCCCCCGCGCCGCCATGGCCTGCCACCTGACCATCACCGCCAAGGGGCAGGTGACCAACTGGCGCTTCACCCGCGCCATCGTGCGCATCCATGAGGTCGTCGCCTATGAGGACGCGCAACAGCGCATCGATGGCGGAGAGGCCGAGCCATATTTGCTGGCTCTGTGGGAATGCTGGCGCGCTTTGGCCACCGCCCGCGATGCGCGCGATCCGCTCGATCTGGACCTGCCGGAACGTCGGGTGATGCTCGACGAACAGGGCCGCATCGCCAGCATCGCCCTGCGCGAGCGGCTGGACGCGCACCGGGTGGTGGAGGATTTCATGATCGCCGCCAATGTCGCCGCCGCCAAGGCGCTGGAGGCCAAGGTGCAGCCCACCGTCTACCGCATCCACGAGCCGCCGAGCCGCGAGAAGCTGGTGGCGCTGAAGGACTACCTCGCCACGTTCGAGCGCAATCTGGCGCTGGGGCAGGTGATTACGCCGGGCCTGTTCAACCGCATGCTGAAAGACATCGCCGACGATAGCGAGAAGGCGCTGATCATGGAGGCGGTGTTGCGCAGCCAGACCCAGGCCTATTACGGGCCGCGCAATGCCGGGCACTTTGGCCTTTCGCTGGGCAGCTATGCGCATTTCACCTCGCCCATCCGCCGCTATGCCGATTTGCTGGTGCACCGCGCCTTGGTGGACGGTTGGGGGTTGGAGCAGCCGGCGCCCAAGGTGGACCTGCCCGCCACCACCGGCCTTGCCGCGCGCGACCGCGAAGATCTTGCCCGCGTGTGCGACGCCATTTCCACCGCCGAGCGCCGCGCGATGGTGGCCGAGCGCGAGACCATCGACCGCTATGTCGCCGCCTGGCTGTCAGCGCGGATTGGCGAGGTGTTCCCCTGCCGCATCACCGGGGTGCAGCGGTTCGGCTTCTTCGCCACGATCATTGGCCTGGGTGGCGATGGCCTCACGCCGGTCTCGGTGCTGGGCGACGAACGCTTTGCCTATGACGAAAAGGCCCAGGCGCTGGAAGGCGAGGAGACCGGCACGCGCTTTGCCGTGGGGCAATTGCTGCGCCTGCGCCTGGCCGAAGCCAACCCGCTGACCGGCGCGCTGAAGTTCGAACTGGAGGATGGCGAGGGCGGCATTGAACCGCGCGGCGGGCCGATGCAGCACAAGCCCCGGGGCAAGCCTGCGGCGGGCAAACATCTGGTCAACAAACGCGGGCGGCCGGGCAATATCCGCCATCAGGGCAAGCGGCGCTAGCCGCGCCGTTCAGCTCAGCCGGTCGATATCCTCGTCCGACAGGGTGCCGGGGATGATGTAGAGCGGGCAGAGCAATTGCCCCGCGCCCTGCCCGGAAAAATGGGAGACCAGCGGCCCCGGCCCGCCCTCTTTCGCGGCGCCCAGCACCAGTGCCTGCACCTCGGGATGGTCTTCGAGATATTGCGCCACCACTGCGGTGCCTTCGCCCTGCTGAACGGAAATGACCGGCATGGTGCCGCCTTCCGACAGGATGCTGCCGGCCGCGCCCGCCACCAGCAATTCGGCGCGGGCGCGGGCTTCGTCCTCGATTGTCGCGGCGATGGCGCTGAAGGCGTGGAACGGCTGGCGGGGCACCAGCGCCAGCAGATGCACCGTGCCCCCGGTCTTTGCCGCGCGGCGCGTGGCGAAGCGCAGCGCCAGGCCCGCTTCCTCGGTTTCGTCCAGAATGACCAGATAGACACGCATGGCGCTGTGTATCGCGGAAAATGGTTTGGCCGCAATCGTATTTGCGCCCGGCCTATTTGCACGGGGCATCTTGCCGGGCGCGGGTTATTTCGCCAGAAGGCCGGGCAGCGGAAACGCCTGTTGCAACGGATCACACCTCTCATGCCAATTCCCCTCCGGATGCCCGCGCTTTCGCCCACCATGCAGGAGGGCAAGCTGGCCAAATGGCTGGTGAAGGAGGGCGATGTCGTGCAATCCGGCGACATCCTCGCCGAGATCGAGACCGACAAGGCGACGATGGAATTCGAGGCGGTGGACGAGGGCACGATTGCCTCCATCACTGTCGCAGCCGGCACCGAAGGGGTTAAGGTCGGCACGGTGATTGCCACCATCCGCGGTGAGGACGAGCCGGCGGGCGAGGCAGCGACCAAGCCTGCGGAACCGGCCGCGCAACCGGACGCTCCGGCAGCACCCGCAGCACAGCCCGCGCCCGCCGCGCAAGCACCGGCCGCGCCACCAGCGGTCGCACCATCACCGGCCCCGCCGCCGGCCGCCGCCCCCGCCGCCACGACCCCCAAGCCCATTTCCCACGAGGACAACCGCGTGATTGCATCCCCTCTTGCCAAGCGCATCGCCGCGCAGAATGGTGTCGATCTGGCCGGGATTGCCGGCACGGGCCCGCATGGCCGTATCATCCGCGCCGATGTGGAAAACGCCAAGCCCGGTACCGCGCCCGTCAAGCCCGCGGTGCAGCCTGCCGCGCGGCCGGTGGCCTCGGCGCCCGCTGCCGCGCCGGCTCCTGCGCCCTCGGTGGCCATGGCTGACGAAACCCGCGCGCTGCTCGATGATCGCATCCCTCACACGGTGCAAAAGCTGTCGGGCATGCGCAAGACCATCGCCCGGCGCCTCGCCCAATCGATGCAGCAGGCGCCGCATATCTATCTCACGGTCGATGTTCGCCTCGACAAGCTGCTGGCCCTGCGCACCGAATTGAACGATGTGCTGGCCAGGAGCGGCGTCAAGCTGTCGGTAAACGACATGCTGATCAAGGCGCTGGGCCGCGCGCTGATCGAGGTGCCCGAATGCAACGTTACCTTCGCCGGCAACGAGATGATCAAGTATGAGCGCGCCGACATTTCGGTGGCCGTCAGCATCCCGGGCGGCCTGATCACCCCCATCGTGCAGGATGCCAGCGGCCGCAGCCTGGCCGCCATTGCCGAGACGATGAAGGACCTGGGCACCCGCGCCCGCGAGGGCAAGCTGGCGCCGGCCGAATATCAGGGTGGCACCGCCAGCCTGTCGAACATGGGCATGATGGGCATCAAGCAGTTCACCGCCGTGATCAACCCGCCGCAGAGCACCATCCTGGCCATCGGCGCCGGCGACAAGCGGCCCTGGGTGATGGCTGACGGATCGCTCGGCGTGGCCAACGCGATGACCGCCACCGGCAGCTTTGACCATCGCGGCGTGGATGGGGCCGATGGCGCCCGGCTGATGGCGGCCTTCCGCGAATTGTGCGAGAAGCCGCTGGCTCTGGTGGCGTGATCAGCTTCCTCTCCAATCTGATCGCTTGCGTGAGCGCAATTGGCGCTGCCGTGCAGTGGTTCAGGTCGGCTGCCGTGGAAATCCCAAATCCCGGATCGTATTGGGGTCACATGCCCGACACTGACCCTTGGCTGATCAAAACCCGGCAGGCAGCACGACTGAGCAAATGGGCCGCGATCTGGGCTGCTGTCTCGGCGTTGGCTGGCGCTGGGTCGTTCGCATCCAGCCTCGCAAAATATTGTGTCCACGGGTGATCACGCGATGACCCTGCCCACCCGCGAACCCGTCATCCGCGTTACCGCCATGCCGGCGGATGCCAATGCCTATGGCGATATCTTCGGCGGGTGGCTGATGAGCCTGATGGACATGGGCGCGGGGCTGGTGGCGGCGCGGCGCGCCAAGGGCCGGGCGACCACCGTGGCCATGGATGGCATGCAGTTTCTCGCCCCGGTAAAGGTGGGCGACGAGGTTTCGGTCTATGGGGAGTTGCAGCGCGTTGGCCGCAGTTCGATGGTCATCGCCATCGAGGCGTGGCGGCGCCATCGCCATGAGGAAAAAGCGGAGCGGGTAACCGCCGCGGTGTTCACCTTCGTTGCCGTGGATGATGCGGGCCGCCCCAGACCCGTTGATATGGGCGCGTTGGATGTGGTGCCGACAGATCAGGAGTAGGTTTTCGTGTCTGACCAATATGATCTCATTGTGCTGGGCTCTGGCCCGGGTGGCTATGTCGCGGCGATCCGGGCGGCGCAGCTGGGGCTGAAGACGGCGATTGTCGAGCGCGAGAACCTTGGCGGCATCTGCCTCAACTGGGGCTGCATCCCCACCAAGGCGCTGCTGCGCTCGGCCGAGGTGTTTCACCAGATGAAGCACGCCGCCGCCTATGGCCTTTCGGTGGAGAACCCGCGGGCGGATCTCGGCGCCATCGTGCAGCGCTCGCGCGGGGTGGCCAAGCAGTTGAATCAGGGCATTGGCCACCTGATGAAGAAGAACAAGGTGACCGTGCATATGGGCAGCGGCAAGCTGCTGCCGGGCGGCAAGCTGGCCGTCACGGGCGAGGGCGGCAAGGTCGAGGAACTGAGCGCAAAGCACATCATCATCGCCACCGGCGCCCGCGCCCGCGACCTGCCGAAAGCCAAGGCCGACGGCAAGCGCATCTGGACCTATCGCCACGCGATGACGCCCACGGAGCTGCCGACCAAGTTGCTGGTGCTGGGCTCGGGCGCGATCGGCATTGAATTCGCCAGCTTCTACAACGACCTCGGGGTGGATGTGACCGTCGTGGAGATGATGGACCGCATCGTGCCGGTGGAGGATGCCGACGTTTCCACTTTCCTGCAAAAGGTGCTGAAGAAGCAGGGTATTACCATCCATACCTCCACCAATCTCGACAAGGCCGAGGCGAGTGACAGCGGCGTGAAGGTAGCGCTGAAGGCCAAGGACGGTACCATCAACGAGGCCGAGTTCAGCCACATGATCGTGGCCATTGGCATCGTGCCCAATCTTGAGAACATCGGGCTGGAAGACCTTGGCGTGGAGCCGGACAAGCGGTTCCACATCAAGACCGACCCTTATGGCCGCACCAATGTGAAGGGCGTGTGGGCCATCGGCGATTGCACCGACGGGCCATGGCTGGCGCACAAGGCCAGCCACGAGGGCATCACCGCCGCCGAGGCCATCGCGCAGGAATTGGGCAACGCCGAGGTTCATCCGCATCCGCTCGACCGGAACAACATCCCCGGCTGCACCTATTGCCACCCGCAAATCGCCAGCGTCGGGATGACCGAGGCCAAGGCGAAAGAGGCCGGTTACGAGCTGAAGGTCGGCAATTTCCCCTTCATCGGCAATGGCAAGGCCATCGCGCTGGGCGAGGCGGAAGGCTTCATCAAGACCGTGTTTGATGCCAAGACCGGCGCGCTGCTGGGCGCGCACATGATCGGCGCGGAAGTGACCGAGCTGATCCAGGGCTATGTCGTCGGCAAGACGCTGGAGACCACCGAGGCCGAGCTGATCCAAACGGTGTTCCCGCACCCGACGCTGAGCGAAATGATGCACGAGAGCGTGCTGGCCGCCTATGGCCGGGCGATCCACATCTAGGCCTGCCCAGCGCTGCATGTCGACGGGCGGGCACCCCTCGCAGGGCGTGCCCGCCTTGTCGTTTCGGGCCTTCGGCAACCTTAATGCTGCCCTAACTACGCTGCGAATCACTATCAACTTGTTAAGTATATTCCCCGTAACAGCGGACTCACCGGGTAATAAAAGCGCGTCGTGCCGCGGTGGCACGGCGATTTCCCCGGAAGAACCACAAGCCGTTCCGGGGAATTCTGATGAACAGCATCTGGGCAAGGTCTGACGCCACCCGCACCGCCGAGACGGACACCGTCGCGATCATCGCGCCGGGCTGGGCCATGGTGCTCTATCTGGCGGAACATCTGGTACGCGCCGGCTTCAACGTGCTGATCCTGCAAGACCCCGCCGAACCCTTCCCCAAGGCGCTGCCCGCCTGGGTCCGCTCGGAGATGGCCGAGGATTTTGCCTCGCCGGCCTTTGCCGGGCAGCTGCGGGCGCTTGATCGCGATCCGCGCATCCGCTGGATCCTGCCGGTTGCCGAGGATGCGATTTTCGCCTGCCGGCAGGTGCTGGGGCAATCGCGCAAAACCTATCCCCGGCTCAGCGATCACCAGTTCACGCTGATTGAGGACAAGCACCGCATGAGCGATTTCGCCCGCTCGGTCGGGCTGACAGTGCCGCAGTTCACCCGGGTTGCCAGTGCGGCATCGGCGGTGGCCGTGGCCGAGACCATGGGCTACCCGGTGGTGGTGAAGGGCAATGGCGGCAGGGGCGGGCAACAGGTAGCGATCTGCCAGAACCCTTCCGAGGTGGCTGCCGGCTTTGCCAGGCTCGCCCATGCCAACCCGATCGTCGCGCGCTTCATCGAGGGAAACACCTGGGCTGCCGGGGGTTTCTTCGTCGATGGCGAACCGCTGCGGATGCATATTTATGAATGCGTGCAATGTCTTCCGGCCCGAACCGGCCCCGCCATCGAAATCCGCCATGAGGCGCCAGCGGCGTTGGAGCGCGACTTCCGGGCGCTGTTTCGCGCGTTGCGCTGGAACGGGTTTGCCAGCGCGGATTTCATTGCCGGCGCCGGCGGCAAATTCCACTTCCTGGAGATGAACCCGCGCCTGTGGGGTGGGGTAACCTCGGCGCTGGCGGCTGGAAACAGCATATTGGATCCGCTGGCCCCGACCTTGCGCGGTCTGGGCGCGGTCGGTCTGCTCGACAACAAGAACGGCAGCCGTTCCTTCGCCTTTCCGCGGCATTTCTGCCAAATGGCGATCGATCCCTATCGGCTGAAGACGATCAGGGGCCTGTTCTCGCTGCGGGCATGGCGGGGCATTCCCAGCAAGCGCTATTGGAAAACCAATTTGTATTACGCGACGGACGCGATCTACCAGTTTGCGCGCTATGCCGGCAGCCCGTTGCTGTCGTTGCTGGAGCGGGGCATGTACCAGAAGTGACGCCGCGTGGGCGGCATTGCTGCCTTGCACCCCGGAAATCCTCTGCCAAAAACGCTTGGATCGCGGCGACCCTTATGCCTATGGTGCTGCCGGGCGACAGGTGATCAACGCGAAGCGCCACCGTCGCTGAAAGACGTTTGAGGAACCGACTGAAGGGTACAAGCACATGGCCGATCATACATTCGTGGTTTTTACCAAGCCGGTTGCCGGCAAAGAGGACGAATATAACCACTGGTACGACAACCAGCACCTTCCCGATGTGCTGAAGGTGCCCGGCGTGGTCAATGCGCGGCGCTATGTTACGACGGACGCCGAGGGCAACCGCCAGTATCTCGCGCTTTATGGCCTGCAGACCGACGATACCGACGCGCTGCTGGCCGATCTGAACAGCCGTGCGGGCAGCGACCGCATGGTGATGTCCGAGGCGCTGGACAGCGGTAGCATCAACGCGGTCGTCTACAGCGCGATCACGCCGCTGGTGACGCTCTAAGGCCTTCCGCCAGTAAGGCCGGGCAGCTTTCCTCGGCACCAGCCGCAATTCATTGCGCCTGTGCCGGGCGGGGCTGCCCGACCGGAGCCTTTGCCATGCCAGACATCGCGCCAGACATTGCGCCCCACGTTGCGCCCGACATTGCGCCCCACATTGCAATTGCCGACAGGCTGGCGATTACCGACCTGCTCTACCGCTATTGCCGGGCGATGGACCGGATCGATCACGAGCTTGGCTATGCCGTGTGGCACGAGAATGCCGAGGCGGATTATGGCCCGATGTTTCGCGGCACCGGGCGCGGCTTCATCGACTGGGTGCTGGCCACCCATGCCCGGATGATCGCCCATTCGCACCAGATAACCAACATCCTTGTCGAACTGGACGGTAGTCTGGCCGCCAGCGAAGCCTATGTGACCGTTGCGCTGCGCTATGAAGTGGATGGCCGGTTGCGCCAGATGACGGGGCGGGGGCGCTACCTCGACAGGCTGGAGAAGCGCGACGGGCGCTGGGGCATCGTCCAGCGCCGGTATATCCATGATTTCGACAGCGAGGAACCTGTCACCAACGCCCGCTTCGCCGGGTGGGGGCGCCGGGACCGCGATGACCCGTCCTATGCGGTGCTGGCGCTGAACGCCGGGCCCCCGTGAGGCGCGGCAGGGGATCTGGCTGCCTGGCTGCCAACCCCGCGTGGCGCCGCCATGAAAAAGCCGACCCGAAGGCCGGCTCTTTGAAAACACCCGAACGCGCAGGTGTAAATTGGTCGGGGAAAGAGGATTCGAACCTCCGGCCCCTGCCTCCCGAAGACAGTGCTCTACCAGGCTGAGCTATTCCCCGACCAGGGGTTCCCCCGAGGCGGCCCGATGGGCCCACGCGGGGTAGGAGGGCGCCTATAGTGATCGATACGCGGGGTGGCAAGCGCGGAAACACATGTTTACAGCAAGTCGCCATGGCCCAACTTCAGCCCTCCGCCGATTCTCCTGTGGACACCGCCGCGCCGCGCCACTGGGAGCACCAGTATCTCGACCTGATGCGGCGCATCTGGGCCGAGGGCGACGAGCGGGTTGACCGCACCGGCATTGGCACGCGCTCGCTGTTTGGCGAGACGATCCGGGTGGATCTGGCCGATGGCCGCATGCCGCTGCTGACGACGAAGCGGGTCTATTGGAAAACCGCAACGCGCGAATTTCTGTGGTTCCTGACCGGCGACACCAATATCCGGGCGCTGTGCGCGCAAGGGGTGGAAATCTGGACCGACTGGCCCTGGGATCATTATCGGCGGGAAACCGGTGACGACATTGCCCGCGCCGATTTCTCCGCCCGCATCGTGGCGGACGCCGATTTTGCCGCGCGCTGGGGCGAATTGGGCCCGGTTTATGGCAAGCAGTGGGTCGCTTGGCCGACCTACACCCCGGCGGAGGCTGATTCGCAGGGGCCGCTGTATCGCGCGGGGCCGGGCATCAATCAGGTGGCGCGGTTGATTGAGGGCATCCGCGCGAATCCCGGCGGCCGGCGGCATATCGTCGAGGGCTGGAACGTGGCCGAGCTGGACGCCATGGCCCTGCCGCCCTGCCACAAGACCTATCAGTTCCATGTGGGCACCGACAGGGCCGGCAAAGCCCGCCTGTCGTGCCTGCTGCATCAGCGCAGCGCCGATCTGGCGCTGGGGGTGCCGTTCAATCTGTGGAGCGCGGCCCTGTTCACCCGCATGGTGGCCCAGCAATGCGATCTGGAGCCGGGCGAACTGGTATGGGTAGGGGGCGATGTGCACCTCTATCTGAACCACGCCGATCTGGTGGCGGAGCAATTGCGCCGCGAACCCGGCGGCGACCCGCGCCTGGTCATCGCCCGCCGGCCCGATTCGATTTTCGACTATGCCATCGAGGATTTTGCCGTGAGCGACTATGCCCCGCAGGCGCATATCGCCGCGCCGGTTGCGGTGTAGCCCGCCTTAGCGGACAATGCCCGCATAGGCGATCTGGCCGCGACCCTCGGCGGCCTGCGCCGGCGAGACGTGCCAGCGCACATGGGTGACATCAGCGGCAGTGGCGATTCGCCCGGAGACACGAAGGCTTCCGAGACGCCCCCAGCTGTGCCCGCCATCCACCGAAACGTCCTCGTCGGCCTGGGAGCTTTGCTGATAGTTCAACCGCGCGGGCAGGGCATTGACCACCACGAAGCCGCCTGTCGCCACGCCGATGGCGCGGGACCAGTTGACCAGTGTCACCACTCTTTCGCCCGGCTCCAGCCGTGTGGCGGGCTCCAGCGAGCGCACGGGCGCGCCGTTGCCGCGGTCGATGTGTTCAACGAAAATGGCGCTGTCGATGGCGACGCGCGCGCTGGGCAGGGCACCGGCGGTGGCGGGCGCCGGGGGCGCGAGGGCGAGCGGCCCCGCAAGAACGGCGGCACCGGCGGTGATGGCGCGGGAAATGCGATATTGGGTCATGTACCTGGCTTCCCTCCGGCAGGCGCACTGAAGACTTCGGGCGCCCAAACCTCAATCCGGGGCCAATCTGGCAGGCGCCGGCAAACAAATGGTTAATTTCGCCTTTAGGATCCTCTGGCGGTGATGCGGGGTGGGTCATTTACCGCCGCGCAAGCCAAAAATCGCCGCGATCCGCCCTGTTGCGCCGGTGGCAAGCGCGCGGCGGCAGGCGGGATTCACGCAAATACCATTATCATCGTGCCGGGAGTTGACAGGCTGATTGCGCTGCCTTAGTGGCGCGGCTCCCCAAGGGGTGCGGCTTCCGAAAAGTCACGCAAGTGAATACGCGGGTGTAGCTCAGTTGGTTAGAGTGCCGGCCTGTCACGCCGGAGGTCGCGGGTTCGAGCCCCGTCACTCGCGCCACTTGGGGATTGTAGACAAACTGGTGAAATGATGTGGCAGGGCAGGCACGTCGCGCCTCGGCGCGGCCCCGGAAGCGCCGGGCGGTCCGTTTACCGTTTGCGGTGAAAGCCGCGCGTCAGGCCGCCATCAGCTCCAGCGCCCGGTTTCCATCCAGATGAGATAGCGGCGCAGCGGCAGCAGCCATACCACCCCCAGCACCACATAGATCGGCGCCTGCCCCAGCACCGGCCACCCGGTCATCAGCGGCGCCAGCCAGCGCGCGATGGCGGCGGCATAGAGCAGCAGCGCCGCCACCAGCGCCAGCACGCCCACGGGTATCCGCCAGCTTGGTTCCTTGCGCATCAGGCGGTTTCCTTGGCGATTTCCCCGGCCTCCGGGCGTTGATAAAGGCGGGTGGGGGTGATCACCGCATCGAGCGGGTGATCGTGCGATTCGGTTGGCAGTGTGTCGAGCAACTGGCAATCCCACGCCAGCCCCAACGCCAGCACGCCGGGGTGCGCGGCCAGCCAGCGATCATAATGACCGCCGCCTTGCCCCAGGCGCCCGCCAGACGCGGTGAAGCCGAGCAACGGCACAAACACCACCTCGGGCAGCAGCGTCTCGGCATCGGCTGACGGTTGCAGCGTGTTATAGGGGCCTTGTTGCAGCCCCTCGTCGGCATAGGGGTCGCGCCAGTGGCGAAATCCCATCGTCTGCCCACGCGAGCCGAACCACGGCAGGGCAATGCGCCGGCCATTTTCCGACAGCCATTTGGCGTAGGAACGGGTGGGCGCCTCGTCGGCGGTGGGGTGATAGAGGCCGACCACCGCCCCTTCGGGAATGACGCTGGCGATTGCCCCAGGCGGGCGCATGAACACCAGGGCGCGCGTTTGCCGGGGCAGGGCGGCGACATGGTCGCGGCGCAGTTGCCTCAGACGGGCTCGCAAACGGTGCTTCTCGTCCAAACCGGAAACTCGCTCAATCTTTGGGTGGTGAAGGGGGTGGAAAAGGGGGGTGACGGGCCCACCATGGGTCGTTTGCCAGAAATCCACTGACGCGTAACGTCAGGTGGGAACCATATGTGCCGGACCAGGGTCCGACCAGGGACAGCCCCCATAGGATTGCTTATAGCCTCAGGGATGTTCGAAGGCGCGCACCGGGCAGAACCCGTCGCTGCCTATCTAGGCGCTGGCGGGGGATTGCTCAAGGTGGGCGGCGATATTTTCAAGGCGGCGGGCCAGTGCACCCAGCTTGTCGCCCAGCCCTGCGGCCGGCGCGGCAATCGCGGGGGCGGGCTGGGCCAATTCCGCGTTCGCCTGGCGCAGCTCGTGCAGCTCGTCGGCCAGCAGCAGCGCGGAGATCGGAAGAGCACACG
>CAIXXP010000163.1 GCA_903923465.1 uncultured Sphingomonadales bacterium
AGGGGAAGGCGACACCAGCGCCCCGGGCGGCTGCGCGGGCTGGCGCGGCCAGTGTCGGGACGCGTGTCGGGACGCGGGCCGGGACGCGGGCCGGGACGCGGGCCGGGCCCATCGCGACAGGGCGCAGGCGTGGGGGCCGCGCGTGGCCGGGCGCGGAATATGTGTTTATCAGCGCGGTGATGGGGCTGGCGATCGTGGCGGCGGGGCTGGAACTGCTGAGCCAGTATGGGCAGGCATAGGCAATGGGCGCGGGCTGGGGTTAGGCGCTTGTTAACCCGGCGAAATTAATATGGCCGGGCCGGCGCCGAAACGCTGTGCGATGGAGGTTTGCCTTGGACTATTCAGGCCCGATCTTGCCCGAAGGTGACGCGCTGAGCCGCGAGGCGGCGGTGCGGGTGCTGGCCGAGGCCGGGTTTGCCGGCGGTGGCGGGCTGGTGCTGATGGCGCCGATAGGCCAGGCCCACCCCGACAGGACCCGGCTGTTCCCCGAGCATTTTCTGATTGGCGGGCTGATGCTGGCCTCCTTTGTCGGCGGGGCGATGGCGCTGCTGCACTGACGGGCGTGGCCCCCGGGGCCAGGCAATGCGGGGGAATTGCCAGCCAATGCGGGCTGGCCGGCAAAAACCGTTTTGCATCAGGGGGGGCGTCGGATAGAACGGGTAGCGAACATGCAGACCCGATGCCCATGCTGAAAACCCTGTGCTGAAATCTCTGGCTATCCGCAATATCGTGCTGATTGAGGCGCTGACTCTCGAGTTTGGCGGGGGCTTGGGCGTGCTGACCGGCGAGACCGGGGCGGGCAAGAGCATTCTGCTCGACGCGCTGGGGCTGGTGCTGGGCGAGCGGGCCGACATGGGGCTGGTGCGCAGCGGCACCGACACCGCCAGCGTGACCGCCAGCTTCTATTTCGCCAAAATGCCCGAGGGGCTGGCCGCGACGCTGGCCGAGGCCGGGGTGAGCCTGGAGCCGGGCGAGCCGCTGCTGTTGCGGCGGCAACTCAAGACCGATGGCGGCAGCCGCGCTTTCGTCAATGATCAGCCGGTGGGCGTGGCGCTGTTGCGCGAGATGGCCGGGGCGCTGGTGGAAATTCACGGGCAGCATGATGACCGGGGGCTGGTGAACCCGCGCGGGCACCGGGCGCTGCTGGATCGCTATGCCATGGCCTGCGGCGCGCATGCCGACCCCGCCGGTGTGGAGCAGGCGTGGAAGCGGTGGCGCGAGGCCGAGAGCGCGCTGGCCGCGGCCAAGGGGCGCATCGTCCGGGCGGCCGAGGACCGCGACCTGTTGCTCGCGCATCTGGCCGAACTGGTGATGCTGGAGCCGGTGGTGGGCGAGGAGGAGGAGCTGGCCCTGGCCCGCGCCACCATGCAGAAGGGCGAGCGGCTGTCGGGCGATCTGGCCGAGTTGCAGCATTTGTGGGCGGGATCGGATTCGGCGCTGGCCTTGATGCGCAATGCGGCGCGGCGGCTGGACCGCATCGCCGCCGAGCACCCGCTGCTGGGCGAGGCGCTGGAGGCGCTGGACCGCGCGGTGATCGAGGCCGGCGAGGCCGAGGACCGGATCGCGCGGGCTCTGGATGTGCTGTCGCATGACCCGATGGCGCTGGACCGCATCGAGACGCGGCTGTTCGACCTGCGGGCGGCGGCGCGCAAGCATGCGTGCAGCGTGGATGACCTGCCCGGCAAGATCGCCGCGATGCGCGAGGAGCTGGATGCCATCGAGCATGGCGAGGCCGATGTGGCGGCGCTGGCGGCGCGGGCGCATGAGGCGGCGCTCGACTATCGCGCGCGGGCCGAGGCGCTATCCATGGCGCGGATGGAGGCGGCGGTGAAGCTGGATGCGGCGGTGGCCGGGGAACTGGCGCCGCTGAAGCTGGATGCGGCGCGGTTTCGCACGCGGGTGGAGCGGCTGGGCGAGGAGCGCTGGGGCGCGGGCGGCATCGATGCGGTGGAGTTCCTGATTTCCACCAACCCGGGGGCGGATTTCGCGCCGCTCAACAAGATTGCCTCGGGCGGCGAGCTGTCGCGGTTTATCCTGGCGCTGAA
>CAIXXP010000164.1 GCA_903923465.1 uncultured Sphingomonadales bacterium
AGCTTGCGATCAACGCCCTGCTCTTCACCGGCAACGATAAAGAAGGCGAGGATCGGAATCACCGCGCCATTCATCGTCATGGAAACACTCATCTGGTCGAGCGGAATACCGTCGAACAGTATCTTCATGTCCTCGACCGAATCGATGGCAACGCCTGCCTTGCCGACATCGCCGACCACACGCGGGTGGTCGCTGTCATAGCCGCGATGCGTGGCCAGATCGAAGGCCACCGACAGGCCCTTTTGCCCGGCGGCCAGATTGCGGCGATAGAAGGCGTTCGATTCCTCGGCGGTGGAGAAGCCGGCATACTGGCGGATTGTCCATGGACGGCCGGTATACATGCTGGCGCGCACGCCGCGAGTGAAAGGGGCGAAACCCGGAAGGCCGGGGTCGACGGTTACATCCGCCTCGGTATAGAGCGGCTTCACGGCAATGCCCTCGGGCGTATGCCAGGTCAGATCCTTGCCCTTGACCTCTTTGGCCGCAGCGGCCTGCCACTGCTCGATCCCCGGTTTTTCGCTCATCGTGCCACCCTTGAATTAGTTCATTCCGCCCGCGTTTCGGCCGGCCTCACTCGCCCCGGAACACCGGGGTGCGTTTTTCCAGAAATGCCGAGACCGCCTCGGCGCAATCCTTGCTGTTGCCCGCGATGCGCTGGCCCACGGCCTCGTCATGCAGCGTGCTGCCCAGGTCACCCTCCATCGCGGCCTGAACGTTCCTACGGATGATGCCGTAGGACACGGTCGGGCCATTGGCCAGCCGGGTGGCCAGCGCAGAGGTTTCCGCCTGCAACTGATCGTCGGGCACAGACCGGTAGATCATGCCCCATTCCTCGGCCTTGGCGGCGGGAATGCGCTCGGCCAGCATCATCATTTCCATCGCCCGGGCCTTGCCGATGAGGCGAGGCAGGAGGAAGCTGCTGCCGCAATCAGGCACCAGCCCGACGTTGGGGAAGGCCATGTAGAAAAAGGCACTGTGCGCGGCGATGACGAAATCGGCCATCAGCGCCAGCGGCGTGCCGGCGCCCGCTGCCGCCCCATTCACCGCCGCGATCACCGGGATCGGCAGATCCTTCAGCTTCAGCAGCATCGGGTTCACCGAATGCTCGATACCGTTATACATCATCCGTCCGAAATCGAGACCCTCGGCCACTTCCGAGGCGAGGTCGCCGCCCGAACAGAACGCCTTGCCGGTGCCGGTGATCACCAGCACCCGCGCGCCTTCCAGGCGGTCGAGCGCGTCGCTCATCTCCTCGGCCAGCGCCCACGACAGGGCGTTGCGCGTTTGTGGATGGTTCAGCGTCAGCGTGGCGACGCCGTCGGTGATGTCCAGCAGGATGCGATCATAGGCCATGCTCAGTGGCGCCCGGCCTTCGGCGTTTCCATGATCTCGGTGAGCATGCCGCTCATGTCCTTGGGGTGGACGAAGAAGATAAGCGTGCCATGGGCGCCGATGCGCGGCTCGCCCAGCACCCGCTTGCCCTGAGCCTCGAACCACGCCTTGGCGACGTGGATGTCCGGCACCTCAAAGCAGATGTGGTGCTGGCCGCCCAGCGGGTTCTTCTCCAGCCACTTGCCCACCGCCGAATTGGGCGAGGTCGGCTCCAGCAGTTCAACCTGGGTGCCGGCAGTTCCGTTCTCGCCGGGTGTGTTGACGAAACACACGCGCACCTGCTGGCTCTCCAGCACGAAGGGCTCGGTCATATTTGTGGCGCCCATCACATCGCGATAGAAGGCGATGGCGGCATCCAGATCGGGAACGGCAACGCCGATATGGTTGAATCTACCAAGCTTCATGGTTCAGACCCTTTCGATGATCAAGGCGATGCCCTGCCCGCCGCCGATGCACATGGTGATCAGCGCATAGCGCCCGCTCGTGCGGCGCAACTCATAGGCGGCCTTCACGGCGAGGATACAGCCGGTGGCGCCCACCGGATGACCAAGGCCCACGCCCGAACCGTTGGGGTTGAGCTTCTCGGAATCAAAGCCCAGCACCTTGGCGACGGCGGCAGCCTGCGCGGCGAAGGCCTCGTTGGCCTCAATCACATCCATCTGCTCAAGGGTAAGGCCGGCACGCTTCAGGGCAATGGGTACGGCCTTGATCGGAGATCGGAAGAGCACACG
>CAIXXP010000165.1 GCA_903923465.1 uncultured Sphingomonadales bacterium
CATGAACCTCACCCGTCGTCGTCTGGCCGCCTTTGCCGGCGCGCTGCCTTTCGTGTCCACGGCGCAGGCGGCGGAACGGGTCGCGGTGCTGGGCATCGATGCCGATCCCCCGGGCCTGAACCCGGCTTTGAGCACCGATTACGCCGCCGGCGATATCGGCGCCAAAATCTTTGAAGGCCTGGTCTGGATCGACCGTACCTGGACCCCGCGGCCCGCCCTCGCCACTGCGTGGACGGTGTCGCCCGATGGGCGGGAATATCGTTTCACCTTGCGCCCGAACGTGCTCTGGCACGACGGCACGCCCTTCACCTCGGCGGATGTGCTGTTCACCTTTCAGGACGTGCTGGCGAAATTCCACCCGCGCACCTCGGGCGTGTTGAAAACCGTCGGTGCCGTCGTCACCGCGCCAGACCCGATGACGGTGGTCATCACGCTGGCAAAACCATACGCGCCCTTCCTGGTGCAGATGTCGGTCTTTGAAGCCCCGATCCTGCCGCGCCACGTCTACGACGGCAAAGATATCCAGGCCAATCCGGCCAACCAGGCGCCCATCGGCACCGGTCCGTTCCGCTTCGCCAGCTTCGCCCGTGGCAGCGCCATCACCCTGCTGCGGAACGACAAATACTGGGGCCAGGTCGGCCTGGATAAAGTGATCTTCCAGATCATCCCGCAACCGGCCAATCGCGCCAACGGGCTGGAAACCGGCGAGGTGGATGCGGTGGTGGATTTCTATCTGCCCAAGCCGGACGAACCCCGGCTGATGCAAGTGTCCAGCTTGCAATTCCGCAAAGGCATCAACATTCCCGCCGTCTATATGGTGATGTTCAACACCACCGCCGGCGTGTTCGCCGATGTCCGCGCCCGCCACGCGCTCGCCCAGGTGGCCGACCGCAAGCGGATGGTCACCCAGGTGATGAACGGGCTGGCCCGGCCTGGCTATGGCGCGTTCGGCGATGGCTTTGGCTGGCTGCTGAACCCCGATGCCCGCTACGACCTCGCCTTCAAACCCGATGCCGATGCCGCCCGCGCCGCCCTCAGCGCCGCCGGCTATAAAGGGCAGACCGTGCGCCTGGTGCATGACAGCGCCCGCCCGCAATTACGCGCCACCGCCGCCGTCCTGCGCGACAATCTGCGCAGCATCGGCATGCCGGTCGAAATCGTCGCCCTGGAGCGCTCCGTGCAGATCGATGCGGTTTTCAAGAAACGGGAATTCGATCTGACATTGCAATCGTATTTCTCCGCCGGCGACCCGGCGCTGGGCTATCACCGCATTTACGAAACCGACGCCTCTGGCCGGCCGTTCACCAACCCGACCGGCTATTCCAACCCGGCGGTGGATGCCATGCTCGCCGAAGCCGCCACCGCACCAGACCGCGCCCATCGAGCGGAGCTTTATCGCAAACTGCAAGCCCAGCTCAGCATCGATCTGCCCAGCCTGATTCTGTTCGATGAAGAAACCGCCGATTTCGCCAGCAAGCGGCTCACCGGATTGTGGCCGGCGATTGATGCGCGCGACCAATGGGGTGGCGTGACGCTGGCGGGCTGATGTCGCTGCTGTCCTACACCCTGCGCCGGCTGCTGCACGCCATTCCGCTGCTGCTGGCGGTGGCGGTGCTGAATTTCTGCCTGATCGCCGCCGCCCCGGGGGACCCGGTGACGGCGCTGATCGGCGATTTTCCCGCGCCCGCCGAATACGTCGCCAAAATGCGGCAGGATTACGGGCTGGATCAGCCTTTGCCGGTGCGGCTGGGCCGCTATCTGCAACATCTCGCCAGCCTGGATCTCGGCTATTCCTTCGCCAATCGCATGCCGGTCAGCACGTTGGTGGCCGCCCGGCTTGGGGCGACGCTGAAACTCACCGGCACCGCACTGGCAGTGGCCGCCGTGTTGGGGGTGGCGCTTGGGTTGCTGGCCGCCAGATTGGGCGGCTGGGTCGACCGGCTGGTGCGCTTTGGCGCCACCTTGTCCTACGCCATGCCCGAATTCTGGCTGGGCCAATTGCTGATCCTGGCCTTCGCCATCGGGCTGGGCTGGCTGCCGTCGCAGGGTGCGGCCCCGTTACGCGGCGCGGCGGCGGGCTGGGCCGGCTTCGTGGAAGGCCTGCGCTATCTGTTGCTGCCCGCATCCGCGCTCGCCCTGCGCTACCTGGCCTTGATCGCCCGCATCACTCGCGCCCGCGCCGTTGAGGTGCTGCGGGCCGACTACGTGCTGGCCGCGCGCGCGCGTGGGGCGTCGGAAACCCGTGTGCTGCTCGACCATGTGCTGCGCAACGCCGCACCCTCGGTCATCACCGTCATCGGCTACAACGCCGGCCTGCTGCTGGCCGGCTCCGCTTTGACCGAAACCGTCTTCGGCTGGCCCGGCATTGGCCGCCTGCTGTTCGACAGCATCGCCGCCCGTGATACGCCGACCATGCTGGCGATTTTGCTGATGGTGTCCGCCAGCGTCGTCATCGCCAATTTACTGACCGATGTGCTGCACCGCCTGCTCGACCGGCGGGTCGCCTGATGCGCCCGCCATTGCTCGCCCTCCTCATGTTGCTGCTCTGCGCCATCCTGGCCCCCTGGATCATACCGGGCGATCCGCTGGCCGGGTCCGCGGACGCCTTGCTGGCGCCGCTGCAATCCGGCCACACCCTTGGCACGGACGATCTCGGGCGAGACATGCTGGCCATGCTGCTGCACGGTAGCCGGGTGTCATTGATGGTGGGGCTGGCCTCGTCCGCCTGCGCGCTGCTGGTGGGCGTATTGGCCGGCGCGGTTGCGGGCTGGCATGGCGGTTGGGTTGATGCGCTGGTGATGCGCATCGCCGAGTTTTTTCAAACCTTGCCACGCTTCGTGCTGGCGCTAATTGTCATCGCACTCGCCGGGCCGGGCATCGGCAAGGTCATCATCGTCATCGCCGTGCTCGCCTGGCCGCAAACCGCCCGAGTGGTACGGGCGGAAATCGGCGCCTTGCGGCAAGCCGCCTTCGTGGACGCCGCCCGGCTGGCCGGCATGCCCGACTGGCTCATCGTGCTGCGCGAGGTGCTGCCACAAATCGCCGGCCCGGTGCTGGTGCTGGCGGCGCTGGACGTGGCAACCGCCATTTTGCTGGAAGCCGGGCTGGGCTTTTTCGGCTTGGGCGATCCCAACCTCGCCTCCTGGGGGGCGATGCTGAACCAAGCCCAGCAATATCTGCGTGCGGCGTGGTGGATGTCCGTCTTTCCTGGTCTGGCGATCGGGCTGACGGTGCTGTTGTTCAACCTGCTGGGTGACGCGGTGGCGCAGCATCTGGACCCGCGCGGCCGATGACCGCCTTGCTGGATATTGACGCATTGCGGGTGGCGGTGGCGGACGGCCCAACCCTGGTGGATGGCATCAGCCTCTCCGTTGCCTCCGGCCAGACGCTCGGCCTGGTCGGCGAATCCGGCTCCGGCAAGTCGATGACGGCGCATGCCGTGCTCGGCCTGTTTCCGGCACCCTCCATCCAGGTCACCAGCGGTGCCATTCGGCTCGAAGGGATTGACCTCACCCGTTTGTCCGCCGATGCCCGTCGCCGCCTGCGGGGCCGACGGATCGGCATGGTGTTTCAGGACCCATCGAGCTTTCTCGATCCCCTCCTCACCGCTGGCCGCCACATCGCCGAAGCGTTCCGGGCCCACGGCGTCACCCCTGATCTGGCGCCGCGCATCCAGGCCGCGCTCGCCCGTGTGGATCTGCCCGCCAGTGTCGCCGGCCGCTTCCCGCATGAACTCTCGGGCGGGCAACGCCAGCGCGTGCTGATCGCCGCCGCCCTGGCGATGGACCCGGCGGTGCTCATCGCCGATGAGCCAACCACTGCGCTGGATGTGACGGTGCAGGCCGGTATTTTGGATTTGCTGCGCCGGGAAGCCGCCGCGCGCGGCTTGGGCGTGCTGCTGATCACCCATGACCTCGGCGTGGTCGCGGAGACCTGCAATGAGGTCGCGGTGATGTATGCCGGCCGTATTGTCGAACAGGCCACCGTGCACCGACTATTTCGCGCTCCGCGCCATCCCTACACCCAAGGCCTGCTGGCCAGCGTGTTAGATCCCGGCCGCGACGCCGCCCCCTTTGCCATGCCGGGGGCGGTGCCGCCGTCGCATGCCATGCCCGCCGGCTGCCGCTTTCATCCGCGCTGCCCGCTGGTGGTCGATCAATGCCGCACCATCCCGCCGGCAATGGTAGATGGCGTCGCCTGCTGGCGGGCGGGCGCATGACCGGGCCGTTGTTCCAGGCTCACCACCTGTCCCGTGGCTTCCGCCTGCCTGGGGGCCGCAGGTTGATGGCGGTGGATGATGTGTCCTTTCGTCTGCATCAGGGGGAAACCTTGGCGCTGGTCGGTGAAAGTGGCAGTGGCAAAACTACTTTGGGCCGCATGGTGGTCGGCCTGACCGCGCCGCAATCCGGCAGTCTCACCTTTGCCGGCAGCGCCATACGCGCCCCGCGCCGCGAGGTGCAGATGGTGTTTCAGGATAGTGCTGCCGCGCTCAACCCACGCCATTCAATCGGTGAAAGCGTTATGGTGCCGCTGGTCTGGGCGCTTGGCCTGCGCCGCCCGGCGGCCGAAGCGCAAGCGCGCGCCCTGCTCGACCGTGTCGGCCTGGCGGCGGATCATTTCTTCGCCCGTCTGCCGCATGAACTTTCCGGCGGCCAGCGCCAGCGCGTTGGCATTGCCCGGGCGCTGGCGCCCAATCCCTCGGTGCTGGTGGCCGATGAGCCGGTGTCCGCGCTGGATGTTTCCGTGCGAGCGCAAATTTTGCTGCTGTTCCGGGAACTGCGCGATGAACGCGGGTTGGCCGCCTTGTTCATCACCCACGATCTCGGCGTCGTCCGCTCCGTCGCCCAGCGTGTGCTGGTGCTCTATCGCGGCCAGGTGGTCGAACAAGGGCCCGTTGCGGCGGTGATGGACCGCCCGCGCCACCCCTATTCCCAGGCCCTGCGCGCCGCCACCCCGGTGCCGAACCCAGACCGTCAGCGCCCACCAGTACCACGCCCGCCAGATCTCGGAGATCTGCCCGGCTGTGCCTTCCGCGCCCGTTGTCCGGGTGCCCACGCCGCCTGCGCCGTGCCACCGACGCTACGCGCGGTGGGCGGCGATCATGATGTCGCCTGCCATCTCGCCGCTTAAACCGGCATCAACCGCGGCGCGCCGAGCTCCCAACTGGCGTAGACCGCATCGCCGGGCTTGAACGCTTCCGCCTGCTCGCTGGCCATATCCGCCCACAGCGCATTATCGCCCGCCACCGCCATGCGCAAACGGGTTTGCGCGCCGAGGAACGTCACCTCCCGCACCTCCGCCGCCACGGTTGGGGTGGTGCCGTCGCCGGCGGTTGCCGCGACGCGGACATGTTCCGGCCGCAGGAATAATTCCACCCTTTTGCCGGCGCTGTGCGCGGCGGCGGCAGCAGCGGGGAACAGCATCTGGCCCACCCGCACG
>CAIXXP010000166.1 GCA_903923465.1 uncultured Sphingomonadales bacterium
CGCGCCATGTTCCAGGCCCGCTATGCCGACGTCTACAAGGGCGACAAGCACTGGCAGGCGATCAATGTGACCGGCAGCGAAACCTATCAGTGGCGCGCGGGCAGCACCTATGTGGCCAACCCGCCCTATTTCGAGGGGCTGACCATGACGCCGCCGCCGGTGCAGGACATTCTGGACGCCAAGCCGCTGGCGATCCTGGGCGATTCGATCACCACCGACCACATCAGCCCCGCCGGCAACATCAAGGCCGACAGCCCGGCCGGCAAGTGGCTGATGGAGCATCAGGTCGCCAAGGCGGACTTCAACTCCTATGGCGCGCGCCGGGGCCACCACGAGGTGATGATGCGCGGCACCTTCGCCAACATCCGCATCAAGAACGAGATGGTGCCCGGCGTGGAAGGCGGCATGAGCCGCTTCGAGGGCGAAGTGCTGCCGATCTATGACGTGGCCATGAAGCACAAGGCCAACGGCACCCCGCTGGTCGTGGTGGCGGGCAAGGAATACGGCACGGGCTCGTCGCGTGACTGGGCGGCCAAGGGCACCAACCTGCTGGGCGTGCGCGCGGTGATCGTTGAGAGCTTCGAGCGCATCCACCGCTCCAACCTCGTCGGCATGGGCGTGCTGCCCCTGCAGTTCAAGGATGGCGACACGCGCGGATCGCTGGGCCTGACCGGGGACGAGACCTTCACCATCCTCGGCGTCGCCAGCCTGCAGCCGCGCCAGGACGTGAGCGTGGAAGTGACCCGCGCCGATGGCTCGAAGTTCACCTTCACCGCCCTGTGCCGCATCGATACCGCCAACGAGATCGAGTATTTCAACAACGGCGGCATCCTGCACTACGTGCTGCGCAAGCTGGCCGCCTGAGCCAGCGGCCTGGCGCTGAATACACGAAAGGGCGGCCTCGCGAGGGGCCGCCCTTTTGGTTTTTGGGTATGGGTTTAGCGGGTTTTTCAAGAGGTAGTCTTGGGCGCGTTAAGCCCCCAAACCCCCAATACTGTCTTGTTCAGCGCGCCCTTTCGGCTTCGCGTTTTGCCGCGCGACGCGGCGTTAATAGCCTGCGGCGCCGAGACCCTGCGCAAGGCCGAACCTGTGGCACCAACGCCGACAGGGGAGGGGTGCAGGGGCGGCCCCTGCTTCTACCCCTTAACCCCTTAAATCCCGTTGAACCCTCAGGCCACCTGCACCTTGCGCTGCGCCAGCGCCCGCCGGGCGACCAGCGCGCTGGCGGCGGCGCCGAACAGCACCAGCATCGGCGGCGCGGGAACCGGGGTGGGTTCTGGCGCGGGCGGCGGGGGTGGCGGCGCGTAGTAGTGGTGGTGGTGCCGGTGCGCGGTCGAGGCGTAGTAGGAGGTGTAATAGGGGCCGGGCATCGGCTGCGGTTGGGGCTGGGCCTCCGCCACCTCGGGCGCGTTCTGCACCTCGGGAGGGTTTTGAGGCACGATGGCCGCTTCCTGTTCCTCGGGGGCGCAGGCGGTGGTTGTGGTGGTGGTCACGCGCCGATGCTGCTGCTGGCGCGCGCAGGTGGGGGCGTGCTTGGCGTAGTGGAGCGGGCCTTCCTTGGCCTTTTCGGCCATGTGCACGGCGCCGCCGCCGATCAGCGCGCCCGCGGCGCCCAAGGCAGCCAGCTTGACGATAGCCATACGAACAGACATGATTTCCGCCCTCTCGTGGGGTTGAAACGGTGGGATGCGGATGCGATCCCCGATGCGTTAACCATGCGGGCGAGGCGGTAGGCGGGCAATATGGTTAACGGCCGGCATGCGTCCCGTTTCGGGATTCGCCGGGCGTTTCAGCGGAGGCGGGGTGGAGTGTCCCGAAGTGGGACGGATTCACGCCTCTCCGCTGTCGAACAGGCCGGGCTGGCTGCCGGCTGGAGGGGGCGGGGTGAGGCCGAGGTGCTGCCAGCCGCGATCGTTCAGGCAGCGGCCGCGCGCGGTGCGGGCAACGAGGCCGAGCTGGATCAGATAGGGTTCGACCACCTCCTCGATGGTGTCGCGCGGTTCCGACAGGCCGGCGGCGAGGGTTTCGACGCCTACGGGCCCGCCCTTGTAGATGTCGGCGATCATGTGGAGGTAGCGGCGGTCCTGCGAGTCGAGGCCGATGCTGTCGACTTCAAGGCGGGTGAGGGCGTCGTCGGCCACGGCGCGGGTGACGGTGCCATCGCCTGCCACCTGCGCGAAGTCTCGCACCCGGCGCAGCAGGCGGCCGGCCACGCGGGGGGTGCCCCTTGCGCGGCGGGCGATCTCGCGGGCGCCTTCGGGCTCTATGCCGATGCCGAGCAGGCGGGCGCCGCGTGTTACCACGCTCTCCAACTCGGCCACGGTGTAGAATTGCAGGCGGACGGGGATGCCGAAGCGGTCTCGCAGGGGCGTGGTGAGCAGGCCCTGGCGCGTGGTGGCGCCGATGAGGGTGAAGGCGGGCAGGTCTATCCGCACGCTGCGCGCCGATGGCCCCTCGCCGATGATCAGGTCGAGGGCGCGGTCTTCCATCGCCGGGTAGAGCACTTCCTCGACCACCGGGTTGAGGCGGTGGATCTCGTCGATGAACAGGACGTCGCCTTCCTCCAGATTGGTGAGGAGGGCGGCGAGGTCGCCCGATTTGGCGATGACCGGGCCGGAGGTGGCGCGAAAGCCCACGCCCAGCTCGCGCGCGACGATCTGCGCCAGCGTGGTTTTGCCGAGGCCGGGGGGGCCATAGAACAGCA
>CAIXXP010000167.1 GCA_903923465.1 uncultured Sphingomonadales bacterium
ACCGGCTGGCCCTGTCGCGCAGCACCGGCACGCTGCTGTCTGAAATCAACACCCGCCGCCACGCCGGCTTCTATGGCGATCTGCGGCGCGGCATCGCCGCCGATTGCCACCGCGACGAGCCGCGCATCGCCCTGCTCACCGCCGGCCCCTACAACCAGAGCTACCCCGAACAGGCGCATCTCGCCCGCTATCTCGGCCTGCCGCTGGTGGAAGGCCGCGACCTCACCGTCATCGACGAGCGCCTGTTCGTGCGCACCATCGCCGGGCCAAAGCGCATCGATGCCATCTGGCGCTGGATCGATACCCATCACATCGACCCGCTGGCCTTCGATTCGCGCTCGCAAATCGGCATTCCAGACCTGTTTCAGGCCTGGTCGCGCGGCGGCCTCACCGTGGCCAACTGGCCGGGCGGCGGCGTCGTCGAATCCCGCGCCTTCTCCGCCTTCATGCCCCGCCTCGCCACCAAGCTGCTCGGGCAAACGCTGAAGCTGCCCAATGTCGCCACCTGGTGGTGCGGGCAGGAGGGCGAGGCCAGCATCGTCGCCCAGCGTTTCGACAGCCTGGTGATCAGCTCGGCCTTCGGCGGCCATGTCGAGGGGCTGGAAGGCGGCCGCACCCGCGCCGGCGCCGATTTCTCCCCCGCCGAAAAGGAAGCGCTGCTCGCCGCCATGGCCCTGCGCCCCATCGACTTCTGCGGGCAGGAAATCGTCAACCTCTCGACCACCCCGGCCCTCATCGAGGATCAGTTCGTGCCCCGCCCCTTCACCCTGCGCGCCTTCGTCGCCCGCGATGGGCAAGGGCAGTGGCAGGTGATGCCCGGCGGCTTTGCCCGCCTGTCCTCCTCCGGCGATTTGCGCACCTCGCTGATGGGCGATGGCGACCTCTCCGCCGATGTCTGCGTGGTCGACGAGATCCCGGTGCAGCAGGAAAGCCTGCTCGGCACCGGTGCCTCCCCCGCCATCCGCCGCCTCGGCGGCATCCTCTCCAGCCAGGCGGCCGACAATCTCTACTGGTTCAGCCGCTATGGCGAGCGCACCGAGCTGACCGTGCGGCTGATCCGCTGCCTGCTCGGCAGCCCGATCGACATGGATGGCGGCGCCGGTCGCGGCCCCGCCACCATCGCCCGCCTTGTCGACATGCTCGTGCAATGGGGCGCCATCCCGGCCAAGCACGCCAAGGCCTCGCTCGCCCATGTCTGCAGCGCGGCGCTGGCGGAGCGGCGGCTGCCCGGCGGCGTTGCCACCCTCACCACCCGCACCCGGCAGATCGGCCGGGGCCTGCGCGATCGCATGTCCACCGATTTCTGGCGCGTGGCCAACCGGCCCGTGCCGGTCTTCGACCCACATCGCACCGAATCGCAGCTCAACACCTCGAACATGCTGATCGAGCGGTGGAGCGCGCTATCGGGCCTCGCGGCGGAAAATATGCTGCGGAGCCCGGCCTGGCGCTTCCTCGATATCGGCCGAAGGCTGGAGCGCGCGCTCAACACCGCCCGCCTCGCCCGGCAATTCGCCGGAGAGCTGAGCGAGGTGGATGATCTGAGCGCGCTGCTCGATCTCTGCGACAGCCAGATCGTCT
>CAIXXP010000168.1 GCA_903923465.1 uncultured Sphingomonadales bacterium
GCCGTTTTGGCCGGGGTGGCAGGCCGGGCGGCGTGGGCAGCGGTTTTGGCATAGGCCGGGGCAGAGGCGGCGAGCAGCGCCACACCCAGCACGCCCAGCGCCACCCCCTGTCGGACGAATGCGCGCCCGCCGGAAGAATGGCCAGAATAGGTGCCGGAACTGGCAAAGGCGAGACGATGGGCGGTCATGTTGTCGGTCCCCTGTTAGGCCACGCCAGCGGCGGCACGGGGCGCAGGGCCGATGGCGCGGCTGGAAAGCGGGACGCAACCCGCCTGCCCTGTCGCCATCATCCCCTGCTTCCTTGCCCACGCCAGTCACGTGTCGCTTCAGGGGATGCCATAGCCTCCCTAAAGCTTGGTTAATTTTGCCCCAACCTTTTGCTTGGCCGGGATTTTGCGCCTAAAAGGTGGCAACAGGAGCCGTGGGGGCGGCTGCGAGCCAATGCGTAAATCGCGCCGGGGTCTGGAAAGGTTTTGCTAACCATATTTGCGCTATGATTGCTTAGCGAACGGCATTTGTCAGGCAAATGGCCGGGCCGTCGCCGCCGGGGAGCTCAAGTTGCCCCGGCGAAAGCTCGACACGGAAGGTTAAAGCAGATGACCGTTTCTTCCCGCCCGCGCATGGCCCGCCCGAATTTGGCCCGTCAGGCCAGGCGCCTTCGCCTGCTGGCCACCGTGGCCGGCACGGTGGCGGCATTGGCCATCGGCAGCCCGGCACTGGCCGACATCAAGGGCGGCGTGGATGCCTGGGCGAAGGGCGACTACGCCACCGCCGTGCACGAATGGGAAGGCCCCGCCGGCCGAGGCGACCCGGATGCCGCATTCGACCTTGGCCAGGCCTACAAGCTGGGCCGGGGTGTACCGCAGGATCTGGCCAAGGCCGAGATGCTGTTCGGCCAGGCCGCGGCCAAGGGCCATTTGCAGGCCGCCGACAATTACGGGCTGCTGCTGTTCCAGCGCGGCGACCACGCCCGCGCCATGCCCTATGTGGCGGGGGCCGCCAATCGCGGCGACCCGCGCGCCGAGTATCTGCTGGGTATCGCCTATTTCAACGGTGATATCGTCGCCAAGGACTGGGTGCATGCCTATGCCTTTGAAAATCTCGCGCAGGATTCCGGCCTGCAGCAGGCCAAGGTGGCGCTGGCACAGATGGACAAGTTCATCCCGCTCGACCAGCGCCAGCAGGCGGTCGCGCTGAAATCCGAACTGGCGCAACAGATCGAGGCCAACCGCAACCGTCACCTCACCGCGCTGGAGCTGGGCAATACGTCGCAGCCCTCGGGCGCCAGCACCGGTTACGCGGCGGCCGCGCCCATGCCTCAGCCCGCGCCAGAGCCCGCCGCCGCGCAGGCGCCCCCGGCCTATAGCCCGCCCAACCCGGCCAACCCCTACAGCGGCTTTCCCGCGCAGGCCCCGCAGGCCGCGCCGCAGCCGGTGGGCGACAATGCCGCCCCTGCCCCCTATCAGGCCCCCAGCTATCAGGCGCCCAGCTATCCGCCGCCGGCCTATGCCAGCGCGGCACCCGGCGCGTCGCCGAACGCATCATCCATCGCTGGAGCACAGCCCACGCCGCCCGGCCTGCCACCCCGGCCAAAACGGCTGCCGCACCGGCCGCCGGCGACGGCGACAAGGTGGCGCAGGCACTGGCACAGGGCGACATTTCCACCGCGCAGGCGCTGGCCGAGGCCGCCGTCACCGCCAACTCGCGTGCAGCTGGCGTCCGGGTGGTTCTGGGCCGGGTTTACCTGCGCGCCGGGCGATTCGAATCGGCGGCCAGCATGCTGGCGGATGCCCGCACACTGGGCGATGCCAGCGCGCGCACGGCGCTGGGCCTCGCGCTGGCGCAGATCGCCTCCGGGCATGGGGCGGATGCCGTGGCGGTGCTGGATGGCGCGCACGATGCCATTCCAGTGAGCGATTATGGCCTGGCGCTGGCCATGGCCGGGCAGACCGCGCGCGGCGTTGCCATTCTGGGTGATGCGCTGCGGGGCGGCGACCAGAGCCCCAAGCTGCGCCAGAACCTGGCCTATTCCTTCGCGCTGGATGGGCGCTGGGGCGAGGCGCGGCTGATGGCCGCCTTCGATACCCCGGCGGAAAAGCTGGACGCGCGCCTGTCGCAATGGGCCGATACCGCCCAGCCGGATGCCGTGCGCAAGCGGGTGGCGAACCTGATCGGCGTGCCGCTGCGCGAGGACCCCGGTGTGCCGCTGTCGCTGGCGCTGGCCCCTGCGGTGCCGGCGGCGGATAGCGCCGGAAACGCTGCCGTTCCCGCTTCGGCCGTTCAAACCGTTCCGGCCGCGAATGCTGCCTCGCCCGCCGTGGTGGCGCAAGGCGGCGCCACGCCGGCCCCGGCCGAACCCGCCCGCCTGGCCGACGCCAAGCCCGAGACCACAGCCCCGGCTCAGCCGGCCGTGGCCGCTGCCCCGACTCCGGTGGCGCAGGCTTTGGCCGAGGCGGCACCCGCCGCTGCCCCAGCCCCCGCTGCCGCGACGCTGGCGGTGAAAACCGATGCCAATGGCGAGTTGCCGGCGGTGGACCATGCCCCTGCCGCCGCGCCCCCGGCGCTGGCCGTCGCGACTCCCGTGCCGCATTCTGGGCCCAACGTGGAACCAACCGCCACCACCCTGGTGCTGCACCGCGCCGATACCACCCGGCTGGTCGGCGTGGCGCTGGCCCACGCCGATGTCGTTGCCGCCCGCCATGCCCGCCTGCAAGCGCGCCGTCACGGGCTCGAACACGCGGCGCTTGCCGCCGGGGTTGAACCGCGCGCCACCGCGCCCGCCCCATCGCCGGCCCCCGAGGTCGCGCAGTCGGCGGCGCCATCGGCCCCTGCCAAACTGGCCGTGGCGGAAACCGCCGCGCGGCCCGCCGCCCACCAGCACAAGCCCCACGCCCGCAAGGATGTCGCCGTGGCCGAAGCCGCCCCCGCCCGCGAGCCCATCGCGCTGCCCGCGCCCAAAGCATCGGGCGCCGCAACGCATCTGGTGCAGCTCGGCTCGTTTTCCACCCAGCAGAACGCCGAGCACGCCCGCCAGACCTTCCTCGCCCGCGACCCCGCGCTCGGCCATCGCCAGTTCATCATCACGCAGGCTTTTGTGAAGGGCCACAACTTCTGGCGCGTGGCGGTGATGGGTTTCGACGCCAGCTCGGCCGGGCAAACCTGCAGCGCCATCCGCCAGCACGGCGGGGCCTGCTTTGCCTATGCGGCCGGGCATTTGCCGGGGGGACAGGCGCTGGCGATGGCCACGCCCGCGCGGCAGGATCAGCTCGCCCGGCGCTAAAGCAGGTTCCAGTCGTCCGGCTTGGAACCCGCGACAAGCCTGCGCGACACCCGAGAGCCGCCTATCCGTTCGCCCCGGTCTGAACGGATAGCGCGTTAAGCGGGGCTTAGCGCCGCCTTAGCCGACCTTTACGCCGCCCTTGAACAGCCCCGTCACCCGGCCTTGCACCGGCTGGCGGTCGAAAGGGGTGTTGCCGGCGGCGGCGGCCATCTTGTCCGAATTGACGATCCACGGGCGCTCGGGGTCAATCAGGGCGATATCGGCCTCGGCCCCTTCCACCAGCAGCCCCGCGTTCACCCCCAACAGCCGGGCCGGATTGGCCGCCAGCAGCATGAAGGCGCGCGGCAGGTCGATCACGCCATCGCGCACCAGCGTGAGGGTGAGCGGCAGCAGCGTCTCGGCGCCCGCCATGCCCGGTTCGGCATCGGCAAAGGGCAGACGCTTGTCTTCCGGCCCGCGCGGGTCGTGGCCGCTGGCGATGACATCGATCGTGCCGTCGCCGATGGCCGCGATCACCGCCTCGCGGTCCGCCTCGCAGCGCAAGGGGGGCGAGAGGCGGCAGAAGGTGCGGAAATCGCCGAGCGCGAGGTCTGACAGCATGAAATGCGCCGGGGTAACACCCGCCGTCACCGCCACGCCGCGCGATTTGGCGGCATGCACCAGATCAAGCGCGGCCAGCGTGGTGACCTGACGGATGTGCAATCGCGCGCCGGCGATCTCGGCCAGGGCAATGTCGCGCGCCACGGCCAGGGCTTCTGCCTGAGCAGGCGCGCTGGGCAGGCCCATGCGCGTGGCCATTTCGCCGGCGGTGGCCACGGCATTGCCGGCCAGCCCGCCATCCTCGGCATGGGTGACGACGACCATGTTCAACATGGCGGCATAGCGCAGCAGGCGCAGCATCACGCCCGAATCGGCGATCCATTGACGGCCGGTGGAAATGGCGCGGGCGCCGGCGTCGCGCGCCAGGGCGATTTCGGCCAGCTCGCGCCCGTCCAGCCCGCGGGTGGCGGCCACCAGTGGGTGCACCCACAGGTCCGGCTTGCCGCTTTGCGCGGCATAGCGCACCGCCGAGGGGCGATCGAGCGGCGGGCTCTGGTCGGGCATCAACGCGGCGCGGGTGATGCCGCCAAAGTGGAACGCCGGCTTGTCGATGGCGAAAACGCCGAGATCGACGAGGCCCGGCGCGACGATCAGGCCGGTGGCGTCCACCACCCGGTCGGTGTCTTTCGGCGCGACATCGCCGATGGCGGTGATGCGGTCGCCCACGCAGCGGATGGCGCCCCTACGCAGGCCTTGCGGCAGCACCAGCGTGCCGCCGATGATGGTGAGGGGGGCTTCCGCCTTCATGCCCCGGTTTCCCTGGCCCAAGCCTCGCCAGAGATCTCTGGGCCGACCCAGCCGGGCAGTTTACGGGCGCGGCGGGTGAGGACATCGAGGCAGGCCATGCGGATGGCCACGCCCATTTCCACCTGGCGGGTGATGAGGCTCGTTCCCACCAGGTCGGCCACGTTCGAATCGATCTCGACGCCGCGATTCATCGGGCCGGGGTGCATTACCAGCACGCCCGGCTTGGCGCGGGCCAACCGATCCAGCGTGAGGCCGTAAAGGTGGCGGAATTCGCGGGGGGAGGGGATGAACTGGCCATCCATCCGCTCCTGTTGCAGGCGCAGCATCATCACCACATCGGCCCCATCCAGCGCGGCGTTGAAATCGTGGAACGGGGTCACCCGCATGGCCTCGATGCCCTCGGGCATCAGCGCCGGCGGAGCGCAGACCCGCACATTGGCCCCCAGCGCGGTGAGGGAGAGAATGTTCGACCGGGCGACGCGGCTGTGCAGGATGTCGCCGCAGATGGTGACGGTGAGGCCCACGAGGCTGTCGCTGTCGCCGCGCTCGCGCAGGGCGTGGCGGATGGTGAGCGCATCGAGCAGGGCCTGCGTGGGATGCTCGTGCTGGCCATCGCCGGCGTTCAGCACCGGACAATCGACCTTGCCGGCAATCAGCCGCACCGCGCCGCTGGAGGCATGGCGGATGACGATGGCATCGGCGCGCATGGCGTTCAGCGTCATCGCCGTGTCGATCAGCGTTTCGCCCTTCTTCACGCTGGAGGTGGCGGCGTGCATGTTGACGACATCGGCCCCCAGCCGCTTGCCGGCGATCTCGAACGACAGCAGCGTGCGGGTGGAGTTCTCGAAGAAGGCGTTGATGATGGTGAGGCCGGCCAAGCGGTCGTCGCGCTTTTGCGGCTGGCGGTTCAGTTCCACCCACTGCTCCGCCTCATCGAGCAGGAACAGGATCTCGTGCGGGGCGAGACCGGCAATGCCGAGCAGGCCCTGATGCGGAAAGGCGGCGGCGCCCGGGGGATAGCGGCCTGACTGCGATGCCGGCGGGGGCGGAGAGGCTGAGGTTGTCATTAAACATGGCGCCTTAGGGAGAGTTGGGCGTTTCCTCAAGGCGCGATCTCCAAGTTTTCACCCGTCCAGTCATGTGCGGCGGGGATTGGGGCGATGTTTCGCGGGGCGCGGACGGATTTAGCGCTTTGGACTGGGCGGGCCGGCGGGCTAAATGGCGGATATGCCGCGCGCCGCCGCGCGAGCAGGGAGTTTGGCGCATGGGTTTCGCGAAAAAGGTCTGGGCGCTGCTGGTGGGCATAAAGGATGCCCTGGTGCTGGCGCTGCTGCTGCTGTTCTTTGCCGGCCTGTATGGCGCGCTGGCGGGGCGCCCCGGGCCGGCCGGGGTGCGGCAGGGTGCGCTGCTGTTGCGGCTGAATGGCCCGATCGTGGAAGAACCCAGCGAAATGGATGCCATCGCCAGCCTGCAGGGCGGCTTGCAGGGCGAGGCGCTGCGGCCGGAAATCCGCGAGCGCGATGTGGTGCGGGCGCTGCGCGAGGCCGTGGGCGATTCGCGGATCAAGGCGGTGGTGGTGGATGTCAGCGGCTTCAGCGGTGGGGGCCTGGTGCATCTGCAGGAAATCGGCGCGGGCATGGATGCGGTGCGCGCCGCGCACAAGCCGGTGCTGCTGTATGGCACCGTGCTGGAGGATGGCGGCGTGCTGCTGGCGGCCCATGCCAGCGAGGCGTGGCTCGACCCGCTGGGCGGCGCCTATCTGCCGGGGCCGGGGGGCTATAACCTCTATTTCGGCAAGCTGCTGGAGCGGCTGAAGATCAGCGCGCATATCTTCCGCGTCGGCACCTACAAGGATTACGTCGAGCCCTATTTCCGCAACGACCAGTCGGAGGCGGCGCGGGCCGCCCGCACGGCGCTGTATGGCGCGGTATGGGGCGAGCTGAAGGCCGACATTCACCGCGCGCGGCCAAAGGCGGATATCGATCTGGTGACGCGGGACCCGGTGGGCTGGCTGCGCGCCTCTGGCGGTGATGGCGCGAAGGCGGCGCTGGCGGCGGGTCTGGTGGATCACATCGGCACCCGGGTGGAATTCGGCCAGCATGTCGCCGCGCTGGCGGGGGCCGACGACGCGACCTCGCGGCCCGGGGCCTTTGCCCATACCAACCTTGCCACCTTCCTTGGCGATCATGCCGAGAGCAGCGCCGGGCGGGCCATCGGCGTGGTGACGGTGGCCGGCGAGATCGTTGATGGTAAGGCGGGGCCGGGCACCGCCGGTGGCGACCGCATCGCCCGGCTGATTGATGACAGCGCAGGGGCCAATCTGGCGGCGCTGGTGGTGCGGGTCGATTCGCCAGGCGGCTCGGTAACCGGGGCGGAGGCGATTCGCGCCGCCATCGTGCGGGCCAGGGACCGGGGGCTGCCGGTGGTGGTTTCCATGGCCAATGTCGCGGCCAGCGGCGGCTATTGGGTGGCCACGCCGGGCGCGCGGATATTCGCCGAACCGGGCACCATCACCGGCTCCATCGGCATTTTCGCCGTGGTGCCCAGCTTCGAGAAGCTGTTGGCGCAATATGGCGTCACCGGCGACGGGGTGCGCACCACCCCGCTTTCGGGCCAGCCTGATGTCTTCACCGGCCTCACCCCCGAGATGGAGGGGATGTTGCAGGCGGAAATCGAGAATGGCTATGGCCGGTTCGTCGGCCTGGTGGCGGATTCGCGGCACAAGACGCCAGCCCAGGTGGATGCGATCGCCCAAGGCCGCGTGTGGGATGGCGCCACCGCCCGCACCATCGGGCTGGTGGATGGCTTTGGCGGGCTGGATACGGCGCTGGTCGCCGCCGCGCAGGCCGCGCATCTGCCCGCCGGCGGCTGGCACGCGCAATATCTGGCCAGCCCCACCCACGCCGGCATCGCGCAATTTTTCGCCGCGTTTCGGCCCGGCGATGACGATGACAATTCCGCCGACAACCCCGCCTCCGATGGCGCCGCGCGCGACTGGGTGGGGCTGGTGGCCCAGCGTCAGCGCAAGGGGCTGGCGGCGATGGTTGCGGCCTCGGCGCGAATGGTGGCGGCAGGCGGCGCGCAGGCCTATTGCCTTGAATGTGCGACCGCCGGAGGGGCCCGCGCGCCCACTTTGTGGCGCTCTGGGCGGCGCTCTGGCGTTTTGGCAGGCCTTTTGGCCAATCCCTATCTTGCCCTTTTGTCTGGCGCCCTCTAAGGCCCGCAGCCTGAATTTTAGTGGCTTCGTCGTTCAAGCGGGCGTGGCGGAACTGGTAGACGCGCTGGTTTTAGGTACCAGTATCGTAAGATGTGGGGGTTCAAATCCCTTCGCCCGCACCAGTCTGGCTGTCGTTCGCGTCCGTTTTTGCGACTTGGGGCCGAAGCGTTTTGTAAGGGCTTTCATCAAATGCAGATTGTCGAAACCACCAACGAAGGTCTCAAGCGCGCCTATACGGTGACCATTCCGGCTCGGCTGATTGCCGAGCGGATTGAGGGCGAAGTGCAGCGCATGGCCCCGCAGACCCGCATGCCCGGCTTTCGCCCCGGCAAGGTGCCCGCCAACCTGCTGAAGAAGATGCATGGCCCCGCGCTGCATCAGGAAGCGCTGAATGGCTCGATTCGCGAGGCGGTTGACTCGCTGATTTCCGACAAGCAGCTGCGCCCGGCCACCCAGCCGCAGGTGAACCTGGGCGCCGGCTATGAAGAGGGCAAGGATGCCGAGCTGACCGTCGACGTCGAAGTGCTGCCGGTCATCGCCACGCCCGACCTTTCCGGGCTGAAGCTGGAGAAGCTGGTGGTGCCCGTGGCCGACGCGCAGGTGGACGAGGCCGTGATGCGCATCGCCTCCAGCGCTAAGCGCTTCGAGGATGCCCCCGAGGGCAAGGCCGCCGAGAATGGCGATCAGGTCGTTGTCGATTTTCTCGGCAAGCTGGACGGCGTGCCCTTCGAAGGCGGCGAGGCGCAGGACGCGGCGCTGGAACTGGGCGCCGGCCGCTTCATCCCCGGCTTTGAAGAACAGCTGGTGGGCGTGAAGCTGGGGGACGAGACGGTGATCAACGTCACCTTCCCCGAGGATTACCCTGCCGAAAACCTGAAGGGCAAGGCTGTCACCTTCGACATCACCGTGAAGGCGGTGAAGGTCGCCGGCGAGACCGTGCTCGACGACGATTTCGCCAAGACGCTGGGCCTGCCCGACCTCGACACCCTGCGCAATCTGATGCGCGGCCAGGTGGAGCAGGAGACCGCCGGCCTCACCCGCACCGCGATGAAGCGCTCGCTGCTCGACCAGCTGGCCGCCGGCCATGATTTCGAGGTTCCCCCCTCGATGGTGGAGGCCGAGTTCGCCCAGATCTGGCAGCAGCTGGCGCAGGAAGCCGGCCGCGAGGAAGACCCTGCGGCCGCCATGGCAGAAATCGAGGCCGAGAAGGACGATTATCACGCCATCGCCGTGCGCCGCGTGCGCCTCGGCCTGCTGCTGTCCGAAATTGGCCAGGCTAATGGCGTGGAGATCAGCCAGCAGGAAATGAGCATGCTGGTGACGCAGGCCGCCCAGCAGTATCGCCCCGAGGATCGCCAGCGTTTCGCCGAATATGTCCAGAGCGATCCGATGGTCGCCGCTCAGCTGCGCGCGCCGCTGTATGAGGAGAAGGTCGTCGACTTCCTGTTCGACAAGGCCGAGGTGACCGAGCGCGAAGTGACCCTCGAGGATCTGGAAGCCGCGATCGAGGCCGAGGAAGGCCCCGCCGGCGGCCATGTCCATGGCCCGGATTGCGACCATGACCATGGCCATGGCCATGATCACGCGGAAGCGGCGCCGAAGAAGAAGGCTTCGGCCAAGAAGAAGGCTGCGGAAGTAGAGGCCGACGCGCCTGCCGAGGCTGAGGCTCCCGCTGCCGAGGCCCCCGGTGCTGACGCTGCGCCGAAGAAGGCCCCAGCCAAGAAGAAGGCTGCCGGGCCTGCTGCCGACGGCGAGACCGAGGCCGATGCCGCCCCCAAGAAGAAGGCCGCCCCCAAGAAGAAGGCTGCGGAGGCCTGAGCTATCGCTGCCTGCGGGCGGCGTTGAAGGATCGACGGCCCGGTGCGTTTCGGCGCGCCGGGCCGTTGGCGTTGAAGTGGGCCCGATGATCCTGGAAGCGTGACCCTGGAAGCGTGACCCTGGAAATTTACGCAGCGCTTATGCGCCGGCCGCCATCCCGCCATGGAAGTTTTATCCACCTTTCGCGCATGGCGCTCCTGTCCAAAGTCTGGGCGAATGGGAGACGGGCATGGCCATGGCGCGGGAGCAACCGCAGAAGGCGGGGTGGCGGTTGCAACTGGCGCTGCGCTGCGCCGGGTTGGCATTGCTGGCCGGGGGAGCGATGGGCGTGCATTGGCTGATCGGCCGGTTTGGCCATGGCGCGGCCCCGGGCGGCGGTGACCCTTCGGTGGTGGCCATCGCTTTTTTGGTATTTGCCGCCGGCAGTGCCGGGCTGATGTTGGCGACGCTGGGCCCCGGATTGATGCAGCGCCACGCGGTGCCCCTGCGCTATCGCCGGCTGAGGTCGGTCGAAAAATCGATTGTGTCGCCAGACTATAGGGGTTTGTCCCGAGTATTTTTCGGCAGAAACAGCCCCGAACGGTAGCTTTGGCCCAATAAGATGGTTTACCCCCTTGAACATCGGCCCGGCTGGGGCGACATAGGCGGGGCAAGCTCTTAGAGGGAAATTCATGATCGATCTGTTCGGCCATTCCAGTGCCCAGGGTAAGTTTACTGTCGATCCGGTCACCGGGTCGCTGGTGCCAATGGTGGTCGAGCAGACCAGCCGGGGCGAGCGCAGCTTCGATATTTACTCGCGCCTGCTGCGCGAGCGCATCATTTTCGTGACCGGGCAGGTCGAGGACCACATGGCCTCGGTGATCGTGGCGCAGCTGCTGTTTCTGGAGAGCGAGAACCCCTCCAAGGACATCTCGATGTATATCAACTCGCCCGGCGGCGTGGTGACGGCGGGCCTGTCGATCTTCGACACGATGCAGTATATCCGCCCGAAGGTGTCGACCGTGTGCATCGGCCAGGCCTGCTCCATGGGCAGCTTCCTGCTGGCCGCTGGCGAGCCGGGCATGCGCATCGCCCTGCCCAACGCCCGCATCATGATCCACCAGCCCAGCGGCGGCGCGCAGGGCATGGCCAGCGACATCGAGATCCAGGCCCGCGAAATCCTGCGCATCCGCGCCCGCATGAACAGCCTTTACGCCAAGTTCACCGGCAAGACGGTTGAGGAAATCGAGGTCGCGATGGACCGCGACAACTTCCTGGAGGCCGATGAGGCCCTGAAGTTCGGCCTGATCGACAAGGTTTTCGAAACCCGGCCCGACGCGGAAGTGGCTGGCGGTTCCGGCAAAGACTAAGCATTTTCCGGCGTCCGGACCCGCCCAAAACCGGGTGTGGAACGGTCAGCGCCGGTATGGATTGATTATTAGGCCCGTCGGACTAGACTGCACAGGTTCTGTGGCGCGAGTCCTGTCCGGCAGGCAAACTGGGATACAGCATGACGAAACTGAGCGGCTCTGACGCCAAAAGCACCCTCTACTGCAGCTTTTGCGGCAAGTCGCAGCACGAGGTGCGCAAGCTCATCGCCGGGCCAACCGTGTTCATCTGCGATGAGTGCGTGGAGCTGTGCAACGACATCATCCGCGAGGAAACCAAGGCGGGCATCGGCGCCAAGAAGGATGGCGGCGTTCCCACCCCGCGCGATATCTTCGTCACGCTGAATGATTACGTCATCGGGCAAGATCGCGCCAAGCGGGTGCTCTCGGTGGCGGTGCACAACCATTATAAGCGGCTGAAGCACTCCGGGCGCGGCGGCGATGTCGAGCTGTCGAAGTCGAACATCCTGCTGATCGGCCCCACCGGTTCCGGCAAGACGCTGCTGGCGCAAACGCTGGCCAAGACCTTCGACGTGCCC
>CAIXXP010000169.1 GCA_903923465.1 uncultured Sphingomonadales bacterium
ATGCTCACCGGCGGCGGCGCGTTGATCAAGGGCCTGGACGAATATATCCGCCAGGAAACCGGCCTGCCGGTCAGCATTGCCGAAGATCCGCTGTCTTGCGTGGCGCTGGGCACTGGCCGCGCCATGGAAGACCCGCAGTTCCGCGGCGTGCTGATGACCGCCTGAGCCAAAACCCAAAGCAATAACCGGGCGCGCGGAGGCGGATCGAACCACCCGCCGCCCCCGGCAGAGGAGGACGACCCACCCCATGGCGCCGAAATCCAAACGGCGCACCGGCTATTCGCGCAGGGCGCAATACAGCGATTTCTTCAGCTATATCGCCGGCGTTGCTGGCGTGATGGCGGGCCTCGCGGTCTTGCTCGGTTCGCTGACGGACCACGCGGAATTTGCCTGGGCACGGTCTGCCGCTTCCGACATTGCGGTGCCGATTGGCCGTCTGGCCGCCGGAACACGCGCCGCGCTGGGCCATGCCGGCGAGACTGTGGAAGGCTATTTCGTCTGGGGCAGCCAGAACGCCGCGCTGCGCCGCGAGGTGGCCATCGCCCGCGTGCGGCAGGTGCAGATGGCGGGAATGGCGGACGAGAACCGCCGGCTGAAGGCGCTGCTGCAACTGTCACAAGCCCAGCCCCGGCCGGTAGCCAGCGCGTGGCTGATCTCCTCCACCGCATCCAGCGCGCGGCGTTATGCCACGTTGTCCGCCGGGCGTATGCATGGCGTGGGCGTGGGCATGCCGGTCGTCTCGCCGCTGGGTCTTGTCGGCCGGGTGGTCGAGGTGGGGCAGCTTTCCGCCCGCGTGCTGCTGCTTACCGATGCCGAGAGCGTGGTGCCGGTGCGCCGTGCCAGCGATGGCATTCCCGCCTTCGCCACGGGCCGGGCCGACGGCACGCTGCAATTGCGGCTGATCACTTTGGGCGTCAACCCGCTGCATGTCGGCGACAGCTTCGTCGCCTCGGGCTCGGGCGGGCTTTATTGGCCGGGCACGCCCATCGCGGTGGTCGCCTCGCTCACGCATGACGGCGCCATCGCCCAGGTACTGGCAGACCCCGCCAACAGCGAGATGGTGGTGGTGCAGCCCGAGTGGAACCCCGTGGCCGATGGCACGCTGGCGCCGGAGGAGGCGCCATCGGTTTCCGGCTCCCGCTCTGGCCATTCCTCCGGGCATTCCGCCAAAGCGAAGCATCGCAAATGAAACAGTTCGGCATCGGGCGCGTGGCCGGCAAGCGGTCCCAGCAGATTTCGCGCGCGCCGTCGCCGCTGGTGGCCTATCTCACCCCCTGGGCGACCATTGTGCTGGCCAGTTACCTCGGCGGCTTGCCGACGATTGCCACTACGCCGTGGATGCCGCCGCTGGGCTTTCTCGCGCTGTTGGCCTGGCGCCAGTTGCATCCCGGGCTGTTGCCGATCTGGGCGGGGGTACCGCTGGGCTGCATCGACGATATGGTGAGTGGGCAGCCGATGGGTAGCGCCATCCTCACCTGGTCGATCACGATGATCGCGCTGGAGCTCATCGAATTTCGCTGGCCCTGGCGCAATTTCCTCATTGAATGGGCGGTGGCGGCCGGGATGATCGTCGCCTACATCCTCGCTGCCGCGCTGATCGCGCATCTGGCCGGCGGCAGGTTCTCGTTGTTGCTGATTACGCCGCAACTGCTGCTTGCGGTGGTGGTCTATCCGGTCGTGGCGCGCTGCGTCGCGCGGGCTGACACGTTCCGCCTTACCCGCTTCTGGGCTTGGGGCTGATGTTTCGCCTGGGCCGCAAGAACCGGCGCATCACTTCGGCGGCTCTGCGCGACAGTTTCGACCGGCGGGCCGTGCTGATCGGCGGGCTTCAAGGCACCATCGGCGTGCTGCTGGCCGCCCGGTTGGGCTATATCGCCGTGGGCGAGAACGCGCACTACCGGGTGATGGCCGAGAGCAACCGGGTGAACCTGTCGCTGATCCCGCCCCGCCGCGGCTGGATCCTCGATCGCACCGGCGCCCCCATTGCCGCCAACCGCGCCGATTTCCGCGTCGATCTCATCCCGGAAAAGCTGGTGGATCGCGACAAGACCGTGGATGCGCTGGGGCAGATCCTTTCGCTTACCGCCGTCGATATCCAGGACATCAAGGACCGGCTGGAGGAGGCCCACGGGTCCCAACCGGTGGAAGCGGCGGCGCACCTCGACTGGGACAAGTTCGCCGCCGTTTCCGTGCGCCAGCCAGACCTGCCGGGCGTAGTGCCGCAGCGGGGCTTCTCGCGCTATTACCCCACCGGCCCCTGCGTGGGGCACCTGGTCGGCTATGTCGGCGCGGCCAATGCCAAGGATTATGCGAAAGAGCGCAATCCGCTGCTGATCACCCCCGGTTTCAAGATCGGCAAGGACGGGTTGGAGAAGCGCTTCGACGCCGAGTTGCGCGGCGTGCCGGGCGCGCGGCGCAGCGAGGTGACGGCCAGCGGCAAGATCGTGCGCGACCTGGAAACGCGCGACGATATCCCCGGCGACCCCATCCATCTGACCATCCACGGCGGCCTGCAAGACTATGCCGCGCGGCGTCTGGGGCTGGAATCAGGCACGGTGACGGTGATGGACATCCACACCGGCGACATCCTGGCCCTGTGCTCCATGCCCAGCTTCGACCCCAATTCCTTTTCCGACGGCATCGGCCGGGTGGAGTGGAAGATGCTGTCGGAAGATGACCATGTGCCCTTGCGCAACAAGGTGCTGAAGGGGCTCTATCCGCCGGGCTCCACGGTGAAGCCGACCGTGGCGTTGTCTTTCCTGGAGGCCGGGCTGGATCCGGGTGAAAGCGTCAATTGCAACGGCGGCCTGCAGGTGGGCAACCGCGTGTTCCACTGCTGGCAACACCATGGCCACGGCAAGGTGGACATGATGAAGGGCATCTACCAGAGCTGCGACGTCTATTTCTACCACTTTGCCCAGCGCATGGGCATGGATGTGATCGCGGCAATGATGCACCGCATGGGCTGGGGCCGGCCCTATGATCTGCCGCTGGGCAGCCAGTCTTTCGGCACCGTGCCAGACCCCGCCTGGAAGCAGCGGAAATATCACAAGGACTGGGCGATCTACGATACGGTGAACGCCACCATCGGCCAGGGCTATATGCAGGTGAACCCGCTGCAACAGGCTGTCATGGCCAGTCGCATCGCCAGCGGGAAAATCATCACCCCGCGCCTGATGGCCAACACCGCCGAACCCGGTTTCCAACCGCTGGGCGTGAAGCAGGAGCACCTCGATCTGATCCGTCAGGGCATGTGGGAGATGGTGAACGGGCGCGGCACCGGCGCGCGCGCGCGGCTGGACCTGCCGGTGCAGATCGCCGGCAAGAGCGGCACCGCGCAGGTGGTGGGGCTCAATTTCGGCAATGGCAAGGGGGGCGCCTGGAAGCACCGGGACCATGGCCATTTCATCTGCTTTGGCCCCTTCGACAATCCCCGGTTCGCCTGTCAGGTTCTCGTCGAGCACGGCGGCGGGTCGGGTGCCGCCATGCCTATCGCCAAGGATGTGATGACCTATCTGTTCGATGAGCAGAAGGCCTGGGACGCGCTGTTGCCGATGGAGGCCGGCTGGGGCGGCACGCCGCAACAGCGCATGGCCGCGAAATATCAGACCTTTGCCGCGCAATATGGTGCCGCCGCGCCGCGCGTGGCTGATGGCGATGCGGCCGTGGCCAAGGTGGAGGCGGCGGACCCTGCCGCCACCGCCCCGCTGCCGGTGCAAAGTGATGCTGCCTCGCCTGCGCCCGAGCCGGTGAGTGGCGGCCCCGCCGCGGCTCCCGTTGCCGGGGCAGCCGCCGATGCGCCCGCCAAACCCGGCCGCCGCCCTTGAACAACTCCTTCATCCCCGATCCCTTTCGCCTGCTGCCCTGGCGCGTTCTGGGGCCGCTGACGCTGCTGGTGATATTCGGCGCGACGGTGCTGTATTCGGCGGGCGGCGGCAAGATGTGGCCCTGGGCGGGCATGCATCTGGTGCATTATGTGGTGTTTCTGGGGCTGGCGATCGTCGTGTCCTACGTGCCGCGCGACCTGTTCAAGCGCGCGGCCTATCCCGCCTATGGCGCGCTGGTGGTGCTGCTGGTGCTGGTGGAGGCGGTGGGGCGCATCGGTGGCGGCAGCCAGCGCTGGCTGAACCTTGGCTTCATGACCCTGCAGCCATCGGAAATGATGAAGCCGGTGATCGTGCTGGTGCTGGCGCAGTTCTACGACAATCTGCCGACGCAAATGATCCGCAGCTGGCGCGCGCTGCTGCCCGCGCTGATGTTGCTGGCGGTGCCGGCGGGGCTGGTGATCATCCAGCCCGATCTCGGCACGGCGCTGGCCATCTGTTTTGGCGCGGTGGTGGTGGTGTTTCTGGCCGGCGTGCCGATGTGGTGGTTCGTGGGCGGCGGCCTTGGCGCGGCGATTGCCGCACCGCTGGCGTTCTTCTTCGTGCTGAAGGAATATCAGCGCAAGCGGGTGACGGTTTTCGTGAACCCCGAGGCCGATATGCTGGGCGCGGGCTATCACATCACCCAGTCGAAAATCGCCATCGGCTCGGGTGGCTTCTTCGGCAAGGGCTTTGGCAATGGTTCGCAAAGCCATCTCGAATACCTGCCCGAGGCGCACACCGATTTCGTGTTTGCCACCATGGCCGAGGAATGGGGCATGCTGGGCGGCCTCTTCGTGCTTTTCGTTTTTTTCATCGTGCTGTTTCGCTGGGGCATGGGCGTGGCCCGCCGCGCGCCAGACCGCTTTTCCGCCATTCTGGCCGCCGGGATGACCGCCACGGTGTTCTTCTATGTCGCCATCAACATGATGATGGTGATGGGCCTTGCCCCGGTGGTCGGCATCCCCCTGCCCTTCCTCAGTCACGGCGGCTCCTCGATGATGACCAATATGGTGTGCATCGGCACGATCATGGCGGTGGACCGCTGGGGCCGGCGCAGCGGACGATTCAGCCGCTGAACCGGATGGCTTCGGGCCCTTGGCAGGTAGTAAAGGCACGACCCGCCAAGGGCCCGGCCAAAAAACTTGAATGCCCCCCCTTCCCACGGCGGCGACAGACGCTATAGGGGGCGCTCCCGACGAATCGGGGTTGCCCAAAAGGCAGCCAGATGGCCGGTGTGGACGCATAGCTCAGTTGGTAGAGCAGCTGACTCTTAATCAGCGGGTCCTTGGTTCGA
>CAIXXP010000170.1 GCA_903923465.1 uncultured Sphingomonadales bacterium
ATCGGCCCAGCGCGGCGCGGCATCGATGCCGGCGGTGGGGCGGAAGGCGCGGTTCTCGCTCTCCCAGCCGGCCACCGGATGCTGCGCGGCAAGGATTTCCTCTGGCCCCAGCCCGGCGAAATAATCATAGCCGGCGTTGAAGGCGCGAACATGATCGAGGCAAAACCAGCGATAGTCGCCCGGCCCGCTATGGCCAGAGCCGCGCGACCCGTCCTCGCGCTGGCCCGGCGCGCGGAACTCGCCGGGCTGGTCGCATCCCGGCCATTCGCACCTGCGCCGCGAGCCGCTTACCCGGCCGTGAAATCTGTCGTGAACCATCGCCTCAGCATCGCGCAAAAAGTGGTAACCGGTTTTTGCATAAGCGATGCGGCATCAAAAGACATCGCGCAAAAAGTGGGAACCGGTTTTTGCGTAAGCGATGCGGCATCGAAAGGCATCGCGCAAAAAGGGGAATGGCGGTTTTGGCATAGACCGGCGCGAAGGCAAATAGCCGGCCAGCAAAACCGCAATTTCCGCTTTCGCCGTCGCCGCGACGCGCCCTTCCCCCGCGCAGGATGCGCTAGGCCAACGGCGCCGGATCGGCTAGAGGAAGGCCCCGATCGCATCAACCGGACCCCATCATCATGACCGGCACCAGCGCCCCCCCCGTTGCTCCACGCGTTTCCGACGAAATCCGCGCCATCCTTGAGGCGGCCTTCGCCCCCAGCCAGCTGGACGTGATCAACGATAGCGACCAGCACGCCGGCCATGCCGGCCACGATGGCGGCGGCGAATCGCACTTTACCGTGGTGATCGAAAGCGCGGCCTTTGCCGGCCAGAACCGCGTCGCCCGCCAGCGGATGGTGAACAAGGCCCTGGGCGACATTCCCGGCCAGCGGGTGCACGCGCTGGCCATCCGCGCCAGCGCGCCCGGCGAGGCCACTTGAGCACGCCCGCCGCTTCTGCCCGCCGCCTGCGCCGCGCGGCGCGCATATTGCTGACCGATTCGGCCGGCCGTCTGCTGCTGTTCCGCTTCACACCCGAGGATGGCGAGCCCTTCTGGCTGACGCCGGGCGGCGAGGCGGAAGCGGGCGAGGATTTCACCACCGCCGCCATCCGCGAGCTGCTGGAGGAAACCGGCATCAGCGCCGACCCCGGCCCGCAGGTGGCCCAGCGCGGCGGCGACTATACCATCTTCACCGGTGAGGCGATCACCGCCGACGAGCGCTATTTCCACCTCCGCGTGACCAATGCCACCATCGACACCAGCGGCCACACCGAACTGGAACAAAGGCTGATGCAGGAGTATCGCTGGTTCGCCCGCGAGGAACTGACCGGCTGGCACGAAACGATCTATCCGCTGGATATTTGCGCCATGCTTGAAGGGCTCGGCGCGGATACCGGGGCCGGATAGCCCGCGCATACCGCAAGTCCCGCCCCATCCGGGGCACGGGCGCATCGGGCAAAACGAGGGGAGCGGTTCCAGCCAGAAGCGATGCGCCTCACGCGCCACGCTTCCGGTAAAAAAAACGCAAACCGGATCTGCCACAAGCGATGCGACCCATTCTGGAGCCGAGCACATGGATGTTTTCCTGCCGACCATCGCCCCCATCGCCGCCATCGCCATTGCCGTGCTGTGCTTCCGCAGCTTCGGCATCAACCAGGAATATCAGCGCGGGGTGGTGTTCCGCCTCGGCCGGCTGGCCAAAACCAAGGGGCCGGGCTGGTTCTGGCTGATCCCGATTGTCGACCGGGTGGTGAAGGTCGATCTGCGCACCGTCACCTTCGCGCTGGCCACGCAAGAGACCGTGACCCGCGACGGCGTGGCGGTGAAGGTGAACGCGGTGTTGTGGTATCGCGCGGTGGATGCGGCCAAGGTGATCACCACCGTGGTCAACTGGCAATCGGCAGTGATTCAGGCCGCCGAGACCGGCATGCGCGACGCCATCGGCCAGAGCGAGCTGGACCAGATCCTGAAAGACCGCACCACCATCAACATCCGCCTGCTGGCCCTGCTGCGCGAGACCTGCCTGCAATGGGGCGTGGCGGTGGATGCGGTGGAGATCAAGGATCTCGACATCCCCGAACAGATGCAGCGCGCCATCGCCCGCGAGGCCGAGGCCATCCGCGAGAAGCGCGCCCGCATCATCAAGGCCGAGGGCGAGCAGGAAGCCAGCCAGAAGCTGGCGCAGGCGGCGCGCACCATCGGTGAAGTGCCCGGCGCGCTGGAACTGCGCCGCCTGCAAACGCTCTCGGAAATCGGCGTAGAGCACAATTCCACCATCATCGCGATGTTCCCGGTGGAACTGCTGGAGGCCGCGCAGAAGATCGCCGCGAAAATCGGGAGCTGAGCGCGCATGGGCGATCTGACGCCGATATCGCTGAGCAATGGCATAGACCTGCAGGTGTGGCAGGTGGGGCCGACGGAGGCCCCCGCCCTGCTGTTCCTGCATGGTTTTCCCGAGAGCCACCGCAGCTGGCGCCACCAGATCGCCCACCTCGCCCCGCACTACCGCTGCATCGCGCCGGATCTGCGCGGCTATGGCGCCTCGTCGCGGCCGGAGGGGGCGGAGGCCTATGCCACACCCGCGCTGGTGGGCGATGTCTTCGCACTGGCGGATACGCTCGGGTTGGAGCGCTTCACCGTGCTGGGCCACGATTGGGGCGGCGTGCTGGCGTGGGCGGTGGCCGCAACCGACACGGCTCGGGGGCAAGGTCGGGTTGAGCGGCTGGTGATCGCCAACGGCCCGCACCCCGTGCTGTTCCAGCGGCGGCTCTACACCGACGCCCCCCAGCGCGCGGCCAGCCAGTATATCCGCCAGTTCCGCGAACCGGCTAGCGACGCGCTGATCCGCCGCTATGGCTTTGCCACGCTGCTGCTGCGGGCCTTTGGCCACACAGCGATCACCCCCGATACGCCGCCGCAGGAGGCCGCACGCATGGTGCTGCGCGCCTTCGGCACCCCGGCAGAGCGCATAGACGCGAGCGCGCTCACCGAGGCCGAAACCCTGCTCGCCCGCTGGCGGGAACCCGGCGCGGCAACAGCGATGCTGAACTGGTATCGCGCCAGCGCCGTCGATGTCCCCGCCCCCGGTGCCCCGCTCGGCTTCCCCGAGGGCTGGCGCGAACCACCCTTCCCGCGCATTGCCATGCCCACGCTGGTGCTGTGGGGCGAGGACGACGCCGCCCTGCCCCCGGCCAACCTCGACGGGCTGGAGGATTTCGCCACCGACCTCACCGTCCACCGCATCCCCGGTTGCGGCCACTTTGCCCCGTGGCAGGCGCCCGGCGCGGTGAACGCGGCGCTGGCGGCGTTTCTGCGGCCCTAGCTTCGGCACGGGTCGCTGGGCGGTTGCCCTTTGCGCCCGCGCCGCCTAATGCGCCCACTATGTCAAGGATCGCCATGTCTACGCCTGTTCTTCCCCCGCTCACCTTCGCCATCCCCAAGGGGCGCATCCTCGACGAGGCGCTGCCGCTGATGGCGCGCGCCGGCGTGGTGCCCGAGGCCGAGTTCTTCGACAAGAAGTCGCGCGCGCTCTCCTTTGCCGTGGAAGGCAGCGATATGCGCCTTATCCGCGTGCGCGCATTCGATGTCGCCACTTTCGTGGCGCATGGCGCGGCGCAGGCGGGCATTGTCGGCTCGGATGTGGTGGAGGAATTCGCCTACCCGGACCTCTATGCCCCGGTGGACCTGGACATTGGCCACTGCCGCCTTTCCGTGGCCGAGCCGGTGCCCGTCCCCGCCGCGCACAGCGGGGCAAACCGTATCGGTGCCAATGCCGCTGAAGGAGCCGTCAGCCACCTGCGGGTTGCCAGCAAATATCCGAACCTCACCCGCCGCCATTTCGAACGGCAGGGCATTGCCGCCGAGGTGGTCAAGCTGAACGGCGCGATGGAGCTGGCCCCCGGGCTGGGTCTGGCCGGGCGCATTGTCGATCTGGTCTCCACCGGCCGCACGCTGAAGGAGAACGGGCTGGAGGAGAGCAGCGTCATCCTGCAGATCTCGGCGCGCCTCATCGTCAACCGCGCCGCGCTGAAGACCGACCCGCGCGTGGGCGAGCTGGTGGAACGCTTCCGCGCCGCCGTCGCCCAGAATACGCCGGCCCATAACACGCCGGCCCAAAACACGCCGGCCCAAAACACGCCGGAAAGCGCCGGCTGATGCTGCGCCTGTCTTCCAGTGATCCGGGTTTTGCCGAGGCTTTTGCCGCGCTGGTGGCCGCGCGCCGCGAAACCGACAGCGATGTCTCGGCGCAGGTCTCCGCAATCATCGCCGACGTGCGCCGGCGCGGCGATGCCGTGCTGGCCGAGCTGACCGAGAAGTTCGACCATCACCCGCTGGCCAGCGAGGCGGACTGGCGGATTACACCAGAGGCCTGCGCTGCCGCCCATGCCTCGCTGGAGCCCACGCTGCGCGCCGCGCTGGAGACCGCGGCTCAGCGCATCCGCGCCTATCACGCGGCGCAATTGCCGGAGGACCGCGATTACACCGATGCGCAGGGCGTGCGCCTGGGCGCGCGCTGGCTGCCGGTGGATGCGGCCGGGCTCTATGTGCCGGGTGGGCGCGCGGCCTATCCCTCCTCGCTGCTGATGAACGCCATTCCCGCCAAGGTGGCCGGCGTCGCGCGGCTGGTGGTGGTGACGCCAACCCCGCGCGGCGAGCTGAACCCGCTGGTGCTGGCCGCCGCCCACATCGCCGGGGTGGACGAGATATGGCGCGTGGGCGGCGCCCATGCCGTGGCGGCGCTGGCCTATGGCACGGATCGCATTGCCCCGGTGGATGTGATCACCGGGCCGGGCAACGCCTATGTTGCCGAGGCCAAGCGGCAGTTGTTTGGCGTCGTCGGCATCGACATGGTGGCCGGCCCTTCCGAAATTCTCGTCATCGCCGACGGGCAGAACGACCCCGCGTGGATCGCCGCCGATCTGCTGAGCCAGGCCGAGCACGACCCCATCGCGCAATCCATCCTCATCACCGACGATGCCGCCTTTGCCGATGCCGTGGCGCGGGCCGTGGAAACCGAACTCACCGCTCTCGCCACCGCCCCTGTCGCGCGTGAAAGCTGGGAGCGCTTCGGCACCATCATCACCGTGGCCAGCCTCGACGAGGCCCCGGCGCTGGCCAATGCGCTGGCCGCCGAGCATATCGAAATCGCCACCGAAGACCCCCAGGCCCTGTTTGCCGCCATCCGCCACGCCGGCTCCATCTTCCTGGGCCGCCACACGCCAGAGGCGGTGGGCGATTACGTTGCCGGGCCGAACCATGTGCTGCCCACCGGGCGGCGGGCGCGGTTCGCCTCAGGGCTTTCGGTGCTCGATTTCATGAAGCGCACCAGCTTCATCCAGCTTGATGCCGCCTCGCTGGCCGCCATTGGCCCGGCCGCCGTGGCACTGGCCGACGCCGAGGGGCTCCCCGCCCACGGCCGCTCCGTTTCCATAAGGCTTGCCCCATGACCACGCCGACACCCAAGGGTTCCAAAAGCCCTACACCGAAAAGTCAGGCCCGCCCGGCCGCGCGGCTGGCCGCCGTGCAGGCGCTGTATCAGTTCGATATGGAGGGCACGCGCCTTGTCGCCCTGCTCGACGAGTTCCACCGCCACCGGCTGGGCGCCGAGATCGAGGGGCTGCAATTCGCCGAGGCCGAGGTCGCCTTCTTCGACGATCTGGTGAAGGGCACGCTGGCCCGCCGCGACGAGATCGACGCGCTGCTGTCGGGCAAGCTGGCCGAAGGCTGGCGGCTGGAGCGGCTGGACAAGACCATGCTGCAGATCCTGCGCTGCGGTGTCTACGAGATCATCGGCCGCGCCGACGTACCTACCGGCACCGCGATCAGCGAATATGTCGATGTCGCCCACGCCTTTTTCGAGCCGCGCGAGGCCAAATTCGTCAACGGCGTGCTGGACGCGGTGGCCAAGGCCACCAGAGGCTAGGCAAGCGGCGCGCGGGAGAATTTCCAGCAAAAGTGGGAACCGGTTTTGCGGCTAGAAATGCGACCCCATCGAAAATGAGCGATGAGCTGACCTTCATCGCCGCGCTGCGCCACATCGCCACGCACCCCGCCGCGCGCGGTTTGGCCGATGATTGCGCCGTGCTGGAGGTGGGCGGCGAGACCTTGATCCTCACCCACGACATGATGGCCGAGGGTGTGCATTTTCTCGCCGGGCAAGACCCCGCCGATATTGCCTGGAAGCTGGTCGCCACCAACATCTCGGACCTTGCCGCCAAGGGCGCCGAGCCGCTGGGCGTGCTGCTGGGGTTCACGCTGGGACAGGCCGGGGCCGATGCCCGCTTCCTCGTCGGGCTGGAGGCGGCGCTGGCCCATTACCGCGCGCCGCTGCTGGGCGGAGACACCATCGCCACGCGGCTGGCGCCAACCCACGGCCTCACCGCCATCGGTCGGGCAACGCATCGGCCGGTGCCCTCGCGCGGTGGGGCGAAGGTGGGCGATGGCGTCTGGCTCACCGGCCCGCTGGGCGCGGCAATGGTGGGGCTGGAGGCGCTGAAAGCCGGCGCTGATGCCGCGCTGACCGAGGCCTATCGCCGCCCGCGCGCGCTGCTGGACGAAGGGCAGGCGCTGGCCCCGCTGGTGACGGCGATGATGGATGTCTCCGACGGATTGCTGCTGGATGCCACGCGCATGGCCGTGACCAGCGGCGTCTGCCTTGCCCTCGACAGCGCCGCCGTTCCCATCGCCGTGCCCGAGGCCCGCCGGGCCGAAGCCCTGCGCTGGGGCGATGATTATCAGCTGCTGTTCACCCTGCCCCCCGATACGCCGCCGCCCGTGGCCGCCCACCGTATCGGCACGGTTATGCCAGCCGGTGCCGCGCCGCTGCTGCTGGACGGCGTCGCGCCATCCAGCGACGACGGGCTGGGATACCGCCACGAGCGCGGCTCGCAAGACTCGCCCACCCCGGCCCGTCAAACGCCCGATTAGGGACTTGCGCGACCGGCTTTGCGCCCTATACCCTGCGCCACAACACATTCAGGCCACACCCGTGATCGCGGGGCGGACTTGGAAAAGCGGGAAAACTTCACCGACTATTCGGTTAGTTCTAGAGAGGGGATGCTCACGTGAATCTCGTCACGATTGCAATAGGATTGGGGCTGCTTGCCGTGCTCTACGGCATATTTACCAGCCGCCAGGTGCTGGGGGCCCCTGCGGGCAACGCCAAAATGCAGGAAATCGCCGCGGCCATTCAGGAAGGCGCTCAAGCCTATCTGAAGCGCCAGTACACCACCATCGCCATGGTCGGCGTGGCGGTTGCGGCGATTATTTTCATCACGCTGGGGCAGATTTCGGCCATTGGCTTTGTGCTGGGCGCGGTGCTTTCGGGCGCCACCGGCTTCATCGGCATGAACGTGTCGGTGCGCGCCAATGTGCGCACCGCCGCCGCCGCGCAAACCGGGCTGCAGCAGGGCCTGACGCTGGCCTTCCGCGCCGGCGCCATCACCGGCATGCTGGTGGCTGGCCTCGCGCTGCTCGCCATCGCCGTGTTCTATTACTACCTGATCAACGTCGCGCATTACACCGTGGGCGGGCATGACCGCACCGTGGTGCAGGCCCTCACCGCACTCGCCTTCGGCGCCTCGCTGATCTCGATCTTCGCGCGTCTGGGCGGTGGCATCTTCACCAAGGCCGCCGACGTCGGCGCCGACCTCGTCGGCAAGGTCGAGGCCGGCATCCCCGAGGATGACCCACGCAACCCCGCCGTTATCGCCGATAACGTGGGCGACAATGTCGGCGACTGCGCCGGCATGGCCGCCGATCTGTTCGAGACCTATGTCGTCACCATCGGCGCCACCATGGTCCTCACCGCGCTGCTGCAAAAGGGCGCCACCAACCTGATGGCGCTGATGGCGCTGCCGCTGCTGATTGGCGGCGTCTGCATCGTCACCTCGATCATCGGCACCTACTTCGTTCGCCTCGGGGGCGGCAAGAACATCATGGGCGCCATGTACAAGGGCTTCCTGGTCACCGCCGTTCTCTCGGTTCCTGCCATCTGGTGGGCGATCAACTATGCGCTGGGCGGCATGGAAACGCCGATCGGCAACGCCGCCTATACCGGCCGCACGCTGTTCTATTGCGGGCTGCTCGGTCTGGTCATCACCGGCCTGATCATCTGGATCACCGAGTATTACACCGGCACCAATTACCGCCCGGTCCGCTCGATCGCCAAGGCTTCTGAAACGGGCCACGGCACCAACGTGATTCAGGGCCTCGCGATC
>CAIXXP010000171.1 GCA_903923465.1 uncultured Sphingomonadales bacterium
CAACCGACGGCTGCTGGAGCCCATCGGCAACATCCCGCCCGCCGAAGCCGAACAACGATACTACGCCATGCTGGACGACGCCCCCATGGCCGCGTAACTTAAACCAAATGGCCTCCGGCAATCCCGGGGCGGTTCAGTCTCGCGTGAGGCGTGGCTTTGTGAAGGTGGCAGAAACTGCCGTGACACGGTGCGGTTTGAGGGAGCGGTGGGCTCGCCGGAATGGGGCGCATTTGTGAAACGCTGCCCGTGCAGTTTTTATGTGAATTTTTCTATGAATAGTTGGGGCGGATATTGGCCGGTGAAAGAAACGGTGGATCAGAAGGACTTTGAGGCGACGCTGCCGGGCGTCGACGTAAGGGTTTACCTCGATCGGCACGATGTGATGGAATCACATATGGCAGTAGCGGTTGATGCAAGAGCGTTCCCCGTGGACCCCCGATGGGTGGCGGTGCTGATCTATGGAATGATTGCGCTGGTCGTGTTGTTGATCCGCTGGGAAGTTCGGAAAAAACGGCGGCGCGAAGCGGATATTTACACGCACGGGAATTGAGGTGTCGCGCCGCGAGTTCGGCCTTGCGCAAGATCTCTGCACCGCAGGCTTGATAGCCGCTGCGCGGGTGGGCGCCGCTCCGCAGGATATGCGCTGAGGTCGACAGGCATGGGAGCGCGAGGGCGATGGCCCTCGCATCTTAGTCTTTTCGCCTTTTCTTACCGCCAGCGCAATTGATCCCTTGTGAGATCGGCCACGGTTTTGGCGCCCATCAGCCGCATGCCGCGTTCCACTTCGGCCTTGAGCAGGCCCAATGCGCGTTCGACGCCGGGCTGGCCGGCGGCGGCGAGGGCGTAGAGGTAGAGGCGGCCGCCGCTGGTGCAGGTGGCGCCGGCGGCGAGGGATTTGAGGATGTGGGTGCCGCGGCGGATGCCTCCGTCGGCGATGATCTCGATCTGGCCGCCGACCGCGTCGGCGATTTCGGGCAGGGCATCGAAGGGGGCGCGGGAGCCGTCGAGTTGGCGGCCGCCATGGTTGCTGACCATGATGGCGTCGGCGCCGATTTCGACGGCGCGGCGGGCGTCGGCGACGCTCATGATGCCCTTGAGCACGAAGGGGCCGCCCCAGTCTTGCCGGATCTGCTCGGCGGTTTGCCAGGTGAGGGTGGGGTCCAGCACCTGGTTGAAGTAGTTGGCGATGGTGATGGGCTCGCCGGTGCCCTGGGTGGTGTGGCTGTCGAGGTTGGGGAGGCGGAATTTTTCGCGGAGGAGGTAGTCGAGCGCCCAGCGGGGCTTGATGGCGTAGCTGAGCGCGGAGGAGGGGGTGAGGCGCGGTGGCGAGGTGAAGCCCGAGCGGGCGCAGCGCTGGCGGTTGCCCGAGACGATGGAATCGACGGTGAGGGCGAGGGCGTCGAATTTGGCGGCGCGGGCGCGCTGGATGAGGGCGGCGTTGAGGCCCTTGTCCTTGTGGACGTAGAGCTGGAACAGCTTGGGGCTGGAGATGAGGGCGCCGATCTCCTCGATGGAGACGGTGGCCAGACTCGAGATGCCGCACCACAGGCCGAATTTTTCCGCCGCGCGGGCAACGGCGCGCTCGCCCTGCCAGTGGAACACGCGTTGCAGGGCAGTGGGCGAGAGGATGAGCGGGAGGGCGGAGCGGCGGCCGAGGATGGTGACGGAGGTGTCTATCTCGGCGACGCCGGCCAGCACATTGGGCACGAGATCGGCACTGGCGAAGGCGGCGGTGTTGCGGGCGAGGGTCGCCTCGTCGTCGGCGCCGCCGTCGATATAGTCGAACACCGGCCAGGGCAGGCGGCGTTTGGCCAGGCGGCGAAAATCGGCGATGGCGTGGCAATCGGACAGGCGCATGGCGGCGGGATAGCGCAAGGGGCGCCTTCCTGCAAAGCGGCTGTGGCGAAGAGGGCACACGCGGCCATTTTGGGTGCGAAATGCGGGACATGGTGTTGCGGGGCGGCGCGGGTGGTGTAGGCTTGGCGAGGTAAAGCGTGGCTGGGCAGCGATGAAGCGCTGGCCGCGCGAGGGAGTGGCGGGCATGATCCGGCAGGGGTTGCCAGTGTGGATAGCGGCCGGGCGCGGGTGGGCGCGGGCAGGCTTGCGGCTGGTGATTGCCGGGATGCTGATGCTGATGCTGATGCTGATGCTGGCCGGTGCGGGTGTGGCGGTGGCGGCGGACACCGCGCAATTGCGGGCGCTGGAGGCGAGTTTGCTGGCGCAGATGAGCCAACTGGCCAGCGACGATTTCGGCGGGCGCGAGCCCGGCACCGAGGGCGAGAGCAAGACGCTGCGGTTCATCGCCAAACAATGGTTCGACATGGGGCTGGTCTCTGGCACCAACGACCCCGGGCATGCGTGGTTCGCGCCGGTGACGGTGGTGGCGCGCGAGCCGGCGGTTTCCACCGCGCAGTTTCGCGTGAAGCGGAGGCTGATTACCCTGAGCGGCGATGATGCGCTGGTGCTGACATCCGGCCGGCGCAGCCTGATCGAGGGGGCGCCGCTGGTGTTTGTGGGGCGCGGGAGCACGACTCCGCCGCGCACCGAACTGGCCGGGCGGGTGGCGGTGCTGCTGGACCGGCATGTGCCGGTGGCGTCCGGTGCGGCGGGGGCTGACGGGGGGGCGCAGGCCAATGGCGTTCAGGCCAATGATGTTCAGGCCAATGATGTTCAAGCCAATGATGTTCAAGGTAGCGGGCGGCAGAACGCGCTGCTGGGGGCGGGGGCCTCGGCGGTGCTGACCGTGCTGGACGGGCCGCGCAACCTCGCCAGCGTGGCCGCGCGGCGGCAGCGCCGTGGCTATGCGCTGGCGAGCGAGGCGCTGGGCGGGGATCTGGAGGGCTTCGTGACGGCGGCGGCGTTCGACCGGCTGCTGGCCGCGCAGGGCAAGGCGGCGACCAGCCTCGCCGGGCTGGAGGCCGAGGCCGATGCGCCGGGTTTTGCCCCGCATGGGCTGGAGCTGACCGCCAGCCTGGAGGCGACGACGCGCGAGACGACGATCCACACCTTCAACCTGATCGGCAAGCTGCCCGGGCGGCACCCGGAGGCGGGCGCCGTGCTGGTGCTGGCGCATTGGGACCATTTTGGCACCTGCGCGCGGCCGCCCGCCGAACATCTGATCTGCAATGGCGCGATCGACAATGCCAGCGGCGTGGCCGGACTGACCGAGATCGCCCGCAGGCTGGCGCATCCGCCGATGGGGGCGGCGGCGCTGGATCGGCCTCAATTCGACCGGCCCCAATTCGACCGGGACATCTATTTTATCGCCACCACCGCCGAGGAGCTGGGGCTGCTGGGCGCCGAGAGCTTTGCCGAGAACCCGCCGCTGCCGCTGAAAAAAGTGGTGGCCGCGTTCAATCTCGATTCCATCGCCATCGCGCCCGCCGGCACGCCGCTGGGGGTGGTGGGCATCGGCATGACGCCGCTCGACGCCGGCATAACCCAGGTGGCCCGCGAGGAGCACCGGGTGCTGGTGAAATCAAAGGCGCCCAATGCCTATATCGCCCGGCAGGATGGCTGGGCGCTGATGCGGCATGACGTGCCCGCCGTGCTGGTGTCCTCGGCCTATGGCGAGATCTGGCGGCTGGAGCACTTCTTCGACACCGATTACCACCGGCCCACCGACGTGGTGAAGCCGGGGATCGAACTGGGCGGGGCGGCCGAGGACGTGCTGTTTACCGTGGCGCTGGTGCGGCACTTTGCGGATGCGCGGAAGGTGCCGGCGGGGGAGTGGCGGGGAAGTAAGGGGAAGTGAGTTTGTAGTTTGGGGAAGGGAATAAGGGGGAAAGTCTTGGGGCCTAAGGCCCCAAACCCCATTACTGTCGGCGTTTGCGCTTGTTCTGCGGTGGGGTGTGTTGCCGCGAAGCGGTTTTAAGGCCTGCGGCGCGGTGAGGTGGGGCGTGGGGGTGAGGTTGGCGCGGCGTTTCGTCGGGAGACGTTATGGGGTTTGGGGCCTTAGGCCCCAAGACTTCCCCTTTACCATCCTGCTGTTACC
>CAIXXP010000172.1 GCA_903923465.1 uncultured Sphingomonadales bacterium
ATACCGAGCTGGCCCATGTGTTCGACCTGCTCGAAGCGCATTACCACGATATGCAGGATATCGAGTTCACCGTGGAGCGCGGCAAGCTGTGGATGCTGCAAACCCGCAGCGGCAAGCGCACCGCCAAGGCCGCGCTGCGCATGGCCGTGGAGATGGTGGGCGAGGGGCTGATCGACGAGGCCACCGCCGTGCTGCGCATCGACCCCATGGCGCTCGACCAGTTGCTGCACCCCACGCTCGACCCCAAGGCCAAGCGCGACCTGCTGGGCACGGGCCTGCCCGCCAGCCCCGGCGCGGCCTCGGGCGCCATCGTGCTGGATGCCGAAACCGCGCAGGCCCGTGCCGAGCGCGGCGAGGCGGTGGTGCTGGTGCGGGTGGAAACCAGCCCGGAGGACATCCACGGCATGCATGCGGCGCGCGGCATTCTCACCGCGCGCGGCGGCATGACCAGCCACGCGGCGGTGGTGGCGCGCGGCATGGGGCGGCCTTGCGTCTCGGGCGCCTCGTCCGTCTCCATCGACCTGCCGAGCCGCACGCTGAAAATCGGCGACCGCGACCTGAAAGAGGGCGACCTGATCACGCTGGATGGCGCCACCGGCGAGATCATGGCCGGCTCGGTCGATACCATCGAGCCGGAACTGGTCGGCGATTTCGGCACGCTGATGGCCTGGGCCGACGAGCATCGCCGCATGGGCGTGCGCGCCAATGCCGAAACCCCGGCCGACTGCCGCGTTGCCCGCCAGTTCGGCGCGGAGGGTGTGGGCCTGTGCCGCACCGAGCACATGTTCTTTGACGACAACCGCATTTCCGCCGTGCGCCAGATGATCCTGGCCGAGGATGGTGCGGGTCGCGCCGCCGCATTGGCCCATTTGCTGCCCGAGCAGCGCGCCGATTTTCGCGGCATTTTCGAGGTGATGGCCGGCCTTCCGGTCACCATCCGCCTGCTGGACCCGCCGTTGCACGAGTTCCTGCCCCATTCCGACGCCGAGTTCGAGGACCTCTCCGTGGCCGTCGGCGTGGGCGTCGACCGCCTCCGCCGCCGCGCGGGTGAACTCTACGAGTTCAACCCGATGCTCGGCCATCGCGGTTGCCGCCTCGGCATCACCTTCCCCGAGATCTACGAGATGCAGGCCCGCGCCATTTTCGAGGCTGCCTGCGACGTGGCGGAAGCGTCTGGCGAGGCGGTGGTGCCCGAGGTGATGATCCCGCTGGTCGCCACCCGCAAGGAACTGGAAATCCTCAAAGCCCTCGTTGATCGCACCGCCGAGGCCGTCTTCGCCGAAAAGGGCCGGCGCCTCGCCTATCATGTCGGCACGATGATCGAGCTGCCGCGGGCGGCGCTGATGGCCGGCGAGATTGCCGAAGTCGGTGAATTCTTCTCCTTCGGCACCAACGATCTCACCCAAACCACGCTGGGCGTCTCCCGCGACGATGCCGGCAAGTTCCTCGGCGCCTATGTCGAGCAGGGCATCTATCCGCGCGATCCCTTCGTAAGCCTCGATATCGAGGGCGTGGGGCAGCTGGTGGAACTGGCCGCCGCAAGGGGCCGGGCAACGCGGCCCGACATCAAGCTGGGCATCTGCGGCGAGCATGGCGGCGACCCGGCCTCCATCGCCTTCTGCGAGAAGGTCGGGCTCGATTATGTCAGCGCCTCGCCCTATCGCGTGCCGATTGCCCGCCTCGCGGCGGCGCAGGCGGCGCTGAATCGCGCCTAGGCGGCACCCGGCCAGTCTCGCGCATAGACAGCGGCCCCCCGGCGCAATAGAGGGCTAGCCGGTCGCCGGGGCGGGAAGGGAAACAGGCCGTGAAAAAGGATCTGGTGGTTATCACCTGGGACGGCAAGGGCCAGCCCTTCGGCCTCGTGCGCTTCGATGCCGCGCCCGATTTCGAACTGGTGGTCCTATGCTATAATGGCGAGCCGGAGAGCCGCCCCGAGGGCGTCCGCCTGCTCGCCCACAAGACCGAGTTCAAGGGCCACACCTTCACCGTGCTGATCGAAAAACTGCGCGAAGTGGAGGCCGAGATTGCGCCGGACGAGATCGGCTATGTCGCTTTCGTCGACGATGACATCGAGATCGCCATCAGCGGTATCAACACCATGCTGGCCGATGCCAGGGCGCATGGCTATGGCCTGTTCTCCGCCTCGCTGACGCCCGACAGCCCCCATTCGAACGCGCGCTTCATCTCGCGGCCCGGCTCGCACAAGCGCGTGCTGGAATGGGTGGAGGTGATGGCGCCGTTTATGCGCTGGGAGATTCTGCGCGCCGCCGCGCCAGTGATCAAGGGCAACATCTCGTCCTATGGCATCGACCAGTTCGTCATGCCGATGCTGCAAAAGCTGCTCGGCCTGCCGCATGCCGTGCTCTACGACAGCGTGGCCATGCGCCACACCCGGGCGATCACCAGCGGCGCGCGGGCCTATTCCAACGGCCTTACCGCTGCACAGGAGCGGGTGCTCCAACGCCGCCGCTGTCTGAACCATGTGCGGGCGGTGCGGCCCGATCTGGTCGGCACCGCCTGGTGGTTTTCCTGGGCCGCGCCGTGGAACGCGCCGCTGCGTTTTCTCGCGCCCCGGCTGTGGCAACCGCTGGCGATGCTGCGCTCCGGCTTGCGGCGCCTGTCGGGCCAGCCGGCGAGCCCCTGAGTGGCCCACCCCCTGTACCACAAGCCCCTTGTACCCACCCCTTGAACCACGCGCCCGATATCGTCATGAAGGCACCGCCTTCCCAACCACCTAGCCCAAGGACATACGAAGCCCCATGAAACTGGTCATTCTGGCGGGAGGTCTGGGCACGCGGCTGTCCGAGGAGACTGAACCGCCCCGGGATTGCCGGAGGCCATTTGGTTTAAGTTACGCGGCCATGGGGGCGTCGTCCAGCATGGCGTAGTATCGTTGTTCGGCTTCGGCGGGCGGGATGTTGCCGATGGGCTCCAGCAGCCGTCGGTTG